>AYNO01000005.1 GCA_000500915.1 Rhodobacter sp. CACIA14H1 | reverse complement strand
GTCGTCGCGGGCCCGTGCGAGGAGATCGGACAGCATCTGGCGGATGCGGCCGGGGCCTGCATCGAAGAAGCGGCGGCCGAGGTCCGGGTTGCGCTGCGATTCAAGGCTCACCGCACGGTCGAGGGCGAGGTGGCAAGGTTGGGTCAGCATGTCCACGAGCGCCATGCCGAAGCCGACGAGGCGGTCCTCGAGGCTGCCGCTGGCGCTCAGGGCGCCGCAGATGGACTGGGTCAGCCGGTCGGTTTCACGGGCGACGATGGAATCGAAGATCTTGGACTTGTCACCGAAGTGGCCATAGACCGTGACCTTCGACACGCCGGAGCGGGCGGCGATGGCCTCGATCGGGACGCCGTCGATACCGCGTTCAGCGAAGAGGGATTGGGCGGCATCGAGGATCGCCTCGCGCTTTTCCAGATCCTTGGGGCGCCCGGGTGAGCGGAGCGACATGACTTCAACCCCGCATGGAGTGGTTTCCTTCGGGGACAAGGGTATGCGGTGATCAACTTCGTGGCAAGGCATGGGGGTCCCCTCGGGTATGCCAGCCGCGCGGGGCGCGGCTGGCGGTGGTGCGGATCAGTCGTCGGAGGCGGGCTGCAGGGCGATCAGCTCGGCCAGCGTGTACTGCGCGGGATCGACGCCGATGGCGGCGGCGAGTTGCGCTTCGCCCGGGGTCACGACTTCGGCGGGGTTCGCGGCGCGGCGGGCTTCGCCGGACAGGATGAAGGCCACTTCCTCGCGGTCGTTGTCACGATAGGCCTGTTCCAGGCGCTGCAGCTCGGCGGGGGTGAACTGGCCCGCCTCGACGTTCAGCGACGCGGCGAACTGATCCCAGCCGGCGCCGTTGCCGGAGGTGGAGGCGCGGTTCGCACCCGAGAGGAAGTATTCGACGGTGGCGGCTTCGTTTTCTTTCTGCGCCTCGATGATGGCGATCAGTTCGGCACGCGAGTAGCGGCCCGGTTCCACGCCCGCCGAGAGGGCAAGCTGCACGTCGCCCGCGTTCAGGCCGGCCTGCGGGCTGGCGGCGAGGGCGGTGCCGGACACGGCGGCGAAGATCAGGGCGGAGAGGGTCAGGTTGCGGATCATGGTAGTTCCCCTTTCATGCGGGATTTCAGTCGGTTGGGATGCATCCTCCGTTCCGTGCAGGGGTCTGCCCGGCCAGCGGTACGGCGATGCGGTGAGGGTTCAGTCGTTGCGGGGCGGGCGCCCCAAGTCAGGGAGCAATGGGTCTGTCAGGGTGTCAGCACATCGGGTTGCCTGTGGTTCGCTTCGTCATGAGCGATACATATACTGAACGGTTTCGTATGCAATAGGTAATTGAACGATTCCGTACAAAAAGTTTTCGTGACCTGGCGTCACTTGTTTCTGACAGGTCCGTGTGCGCTGCGCTGCGATCCGTGAACGGGAACAAGTCGGGCATCGGGGCGCTGTTCCGGAAGCAAGGAGAGCGTGCCGATGCAGGATGAAGCGGAGGTTAAGCCACCGGTCCGCAGCGACGGGCTGCAACTGGAGGAGAATCGCGCCTTCCAGCGGTGGTTCTGGATGGCAGAGCGGATCGGCTGGGCCGGATTCGCGGTGGTGATCGCGCTGGCGCTGTCGGGGGTGACAGGGCGCGGGGGGTGGCTGGCCGTGGCCGAGCACCGTTCGGGTGCGGCGCTGGTCGAGGTGCCGCGCGTGGCACGCAGGGGCGAGTCGACGGTCCTTCGGGTGCATTTCGGGCGCACGGGCGGGCGGCATCTGCTGGCGGTCGGTGCGGATTTGCTGGCGCATTTCGACATGCTGGAGGTCACGCCGCGGCCGGTGCGATCGGTCGCGGCGGGCGGCGGTCTGGCCCTGCAGTTCGAGTCGGCGGGGCCGCCGCCCCATGGGGTGCGGTTGCATCTGCGGGCGCGGCGGGCCGGTATCGCCGAGGCGCGGATCGTGGCGGATGGCGCGGGGGTGACGGTCCGCAGCCTTATCCTGCCGTAGGGCGCGGGGATGGACAGCGTCTTCCGTGCCGTGGCGGTCTATCTGGTCCTGCTGGTCGTCACGCGGCTGTCGGGGCGGCGGACGCTGGCGGAGGTGACGGTCTTCGACTTCGTGCTGCTGCTGATCATCGCGGAAACGACGGATCAGGCGCTGCTGGGGGATGATTTTTCGGTGACGAATGCGGCGATCGTGATCGTGACGCTGGCGGCGGTGGATGTGGGGCTGAGTTTCGTCAAGGCGTGGTCCCCGAAACTGGCGATGGTGATCGACGGGACGCCATCGGTGGTGATTTCCGGCGGGGTGGTGGACTGGGAGGCGTTGCGGCGGGCGCGGGTGGATATCGAGGATGTGCTGGCGTCAGCGCGGGAAAAGCACGGGTTGAAGCGGCTGGACCAGATCGACTGCGCGGTGCTGGAGGTCGGGGGGGCTATCAGCATCATTCCCAAAGCGGGGCAAGAGGGCGGGGGAACGCAGGGCTGACCGGGGCCGTTCCATCGGGACCGGAACAGAGGAGGTCACCATGGCGAATGCGGACAAGAAGCATCACGGTCCCGCGCATAAGGGGAAGGGCGACGGGACCGGCGCGATGACGACGGCGGATACCGGCAAGGTGCCGGACAACATGGTGCTGTCCAACCGCGACAAGGCCCGCCATTCCGAGGCGCGGGGGCTGGACGGCAAGGCGGTGCAGACGGAGCAGATGCGCGACCATGCGGGGAACCGGAGGGACGCGCCATGAGCAAGCTGCCCCCCGTCCCGCCCGAGAACCGCAGCAAGAAGGGCCCGGGAGAGCCGGACCACGGCAAGCCGGACCCGAAGGCCAAGGCCCCTGCCGATAGCCGGAAGAAGGGGCAGGAAGCCAATACGCGGATCAACACGACCCATCAGGGGCTGACGCAGGAACCGTGACCCCGGCCACGAAAAGACCCCGCCATGCGGACATGGCGGGGCAGTGGCGCCGCGGGCGGACCACGGCGCAGGCGTAACTTGTTCGGTGTCAGGGGATCAGTGCGGGCGGCCCTGATCGGCCTCCATCTCGGCCCGGATCTGCTGGCGGAGGATGTCGATTGGGATCATCTTGCCGTCGCGTTTGAAGTGCCAGTAGGTCCAGCCGTTGCAGGAGGGGGCGCCTTCGTAATGCGCGCCGACCTGGTGGATGGAGCCCTTGATGTCGTTGCCGATCAGCGTGCCGTCGGCGCGGACCTTGGCCTTGAAGCGGTTGCCGATGGAGAACAGTTCCTCACCCGGACGGAGCATCCCGCGTTCGACGACCTGACCGAAGGGAACGCGCGGTTCGGCGCGTTTCGATCCGGTGATTTCCAGCGCGGAGGCGTCGAATTTGCGGATGCGGTCGATGCGGGCGGAGGCGGCCTTGCGATAGGCCTCTTCGCGTTCGATGCCGATGAAGTCGCGGCCCAGCATCTTGGCCACCGCGCCGGTGGTGCCGGTGCCGAAGAAGGGGTCGAGGACCACGTCGCCGGGGTTGGTGGTGGCGACGATGATGCGGTGAAGCAGCGCCTCGGGCTTTTGCGTCGGGTGGGCCTTGTCGCCGTTTTCGTCCTTGAGCCGTTCGTTGCCGGTGCAGAGCGGGATGACCCAGTCGGAGCGCATCTGCACGCCGTCGTTCAGGGCTTTCAGCGCCTCGTAGTTGAAGGTGTATTTGGCGTTTTCGTCGCGGCTGGCCCAGATGAGCGTTTCATGCGCGTTGGTCAGGCGCTTGCCCTTGAAGTTGGGCATGGGGTTCGACTTGCGCCAGACCACGTCGTTCAGCATCCAGAAGCCCGCATCCTGCAACGCGGCACCGACGCGGAAGATGTTGTGGTAGCTGCCGATCACCCAGATGGCGCCGTTGGGTTTCAGCAGGCGGCGGGCGGCTTTCAGCCAGCGGCGGGTGAAATCGTCATAGGCGGCGAAGCTGGAGAACTGGTCCCAGTGGTCATCGACCGCGTCCACCTTGGAATTGTCGGGGCGGTGGAGTTCGCCCTTGAGCTGCAGGTTGTAGGGGGGGTCGGCGAAGATCAGGTCGATGGAGCCTGCGGGCAGGGCTTCCATCACGTCGATGCAGTCGCCTGCAATGATCTGGTTGAGCGGAAGCGGTGCCGCCTCTGCTGCCTTGGGTCTGGTCGTCATGTCTGCCTCGTTGTCGGCGATCTGGCGCCGTTCTTGTTGAGGCCAAAGATGAGTCAGGACCGATTCGGCGTCAAATTCTTTTTTGAATCAAGTAGTTACGGAAATTTCTTGATACAAGATATTGTGGACCGGCTTGAAGGAACGTCTATGATGTGGGGTAATTCCCAAATCTAGAAGCGCCTGCAGATGGGCCGGAGTCGGGTAGCCCGCGTTAACTTCCCAGCCGTAGCCGGGGTATTGTTGCGCCAAATCCACCATGATCCGGTCGCGTGTCACCTTGGCCACGATGGAGGCTGCGGCGATGGAGAGGCAGAGCGCGTCGCCCTTCACGATCGCCTCGGCCGAACAGGCGAGCGACCGGGGAATGCGGTTGCCGTCGATCAGAGCGTGGTGCGGTTTCGTTGACAGGCCGTGAACGGCGCGTTCCATGGCAAGGTGGCTGGCGTTGAGGATGTTGAGGTCGTCGATTTCCCGGACCGAGGCATGGGCGACGCAGACATCGGCGCAGGCGAGGATGGCGGTATAGAGCGCGTCGCGGCGGGCGGCGGTCAGCGCCTTTGAATCGGCCAGTCCGTCGGGGATGGCCTGCGGGTCCAGCCGGACGGCGGCGGCGGTGACGGGGCCGGCGAGGGGGCCGCGCCCGACTTCGTCCACGCCGACGACGAAGGCGAGGCCGCGGTCGATGGCGGCCTGTTCATAGGCGAAGGAGGGCGGCGGGGCGGGCGGCATGGTCCCGTGGTAGCGCAGGGCCGCGCCGGAGGGGAAGCGAAAAGGACGGGGGTAGGAGCTGCTCACCCTCCTACCCCCCAAGGCGGACGCGGCATCAGGCAAGGGACAGCCGCGCCCGTGTAGCGGTCCGGCTGGTCAGTACCGGGGCGCGCTTACCCTGAAGCCCGCGTCGCGCAGGCATTGGTCGGAATAGATGCGGTCGTTCTGGCCATAGATGCGGGCCGAACGGGCGCAGTGTTGCGGCAGTCGCCAGTCGAAGCCTTCGGAGCGCAGGCAGCGTTCGCCATAGACCGTGGCGGTGCCGGTGTTTCCCGTGATCTCGATCGCGCAGGCGGCGGGGACGCGGGGGGCGCGGGTCGGCTGCGGCTGCGGCTGCGGATAGGGATCGTAGGGCTGATAGACCGGCGGGCGGTTGCGGTTCTTGTTGGCCTGATGCGCGATGATCCCGACGATGGCCAGCGCGGCGAGCGCCTTTGCCAGATCGTCGTTGTCGGCGCGGGCCGGGATGGCCGTGCCGGCCAGCAGGCCCAGCGCCGTGGCGGCGGCGGCGACCAGCGCGACGAGGCGGCGGCCGGGGCGGCGGGTGCCGGGGCGCGGGAAGTGCGAGGTGACGGTTTCGGCCAGCGTTTCCGAGCGGTTCATCGGGGCCTCCTGTTCCTGTTGCGGGGACGGCCGTGGGTCGGCCTGTCGATGCAATCAGGCTGCGGCGGGGGGTGGCGGACAGGCAATAACGGCGGCTTGTTATGGGATAGCAGCCGCATAAACCCGCGCGGCGCGGCATTGTCATTGCCTAGCGGTCGGGGCACGGGCAGAGTGCGGGCATGAACGGAGGTGTTCCGATGACGCGCCTTTTCCTTGCCACTGCGGTGATTCTGGCCCTTGCGGGGCAGGCTTCCGCCGAATGCTATGCCGATTACAAGGCAAAGCAGGACGATCCCCTGCGCCTGCATTATGGCGTGGCGCAGGTCAGCGATGCGGCCTGTGCCGGCGGTCCCGGCGCGGCAGAGGGCGAGCTGGCGGCGCGGCTGGCGGCGGGGGGATGGACCCTGCTGAACGTGCTGTCGGTTTTCGGTCCCGAGGGGCTTGGGGAAAGGAAAGCGAGTGCAGGAGAATACTTCCTCCGCTTCTGACAGCCTGAAGGCGGGGAACCGCGTCGTTGCGGGCGGGATCGCGGCCATCGTCCTGATCCTGCTGGGCGCGGCGGTGTTCCTGTTCGTGAACCTGCCGGATGCCAATGCCTTCAACGCGCGGGTCGAACGGCTGTTCGTCGAGAATGACGACCTGACCAGTTTCGCGGACATCAAGCTGCTGGAAATCCTGGCGCAGTCGGGGACGGCGTTTTCGGAAGTGCTGGCGTCCTATCGCATGGTGATCTTTGTCCTGCTGGTGTTTTCCACCGCGCTGCTGCTGGCGGCGCTGGTCTTCCTTGTGACGATCATCGCGCTGAACCGGCGGATTTCGGCGATCCAGCGGTCGGGGATACAGGTGGCGAGCCTGCTGATCAGCCGCGAGGGGCGGGCGGTCTATATCAACGACATGGAATTCCAGCTGACCGAGGCGGCGCTGGAGACGCTGGCGGTGCTGGCCGAGGCGCGGATGGATGACGAGGTGCTGACGGGGGCGCAGATCGAGGCCGTCATTTCGGGACGCAACGAATCGGACTGCGACGAGGCGGCGGGGGCGACGCGGGTGAAGCGGCTGCGGGACGCACTTGGTAACCAGTTGGTCAGCGAATTGCTGGTGAAGACCATCGCGCGGCGGGGCTATGTTCTGGCGGTGGGGAAGGACGCGATACGCATGGTGTAAGCGCCTGCGGGCGCTGCGTTTTCCGTCCGATGTCGGCGTCTTTTGCCGTGCCGCAGACCGTGCAGCACGGCGTGCAGCAAACTGTACATACGCACGGTAGGTTAGCCGGGCCTTAAGGTTAACGCAGGAATCGTTTCGGGATGCCGCGTCAGGTGGCCGGTGGGGGAATGTCCGGCGGAGATGTTTCCGTCCGGTAGCGCGGGCGTGCGGCGGGGCCTGCCTTCCCGGGGGGATGCTGCGCGGGTTGCGGGCGCCGGCACGGGGGGCTGTCTGCCCCCCGCCCGCCATCGGCAGGCCGATGGCGGCCCCCCGAGGGTATTTTCGCCGGGATGAAGACGGGGGCGGCTTGCCCGAAGCGGACTAGAGGAAGCCGATCCAGCGGCCCGCCAGCACCATGGAGAGCCAGAGCGCGGCGGATAGGAGGGCCATGACGCGCAGCCCGAGGGAGGGCGGATCGCCGGAGAGAACGCGGGACCATGCGGGACTGCGCGTTACGATCGTGGCGTTCAGGAGGGCCGCAGCGAGGAGGAGGAGTTTCAGGCGGAAGGCGGGGTTGCCGAGGTATTCGGCCGGATTGGCGGTGAAGAGGATGGCGCCCGTCGCCGTGGCGAGGGCGAGGCCCGCGATCGCCGTGCCGCGCAGGAGCGGCGCGATGGCCGGGAGCGGGGTGCGGGGAAAGGCCCCCGCGAGCCGGAGATCGAGCGGGAGGATCGCCCCGACGAGCAGCGCGATGCCGAGGATGTGGGACGCGTTCACCAGCAGATACAGCGTCGCCGATCCGCGCAGGGCGGCGGCAAGGGCGCTGTCGGCCAGTGCGTCGATCATCCGTCGATGCGTTCGGGGTAGAAGTCGAAGGCCCTGCCGTCCAGCGTGATGCGGACGGCCTTCATCACCGCCGATCCGTCAAGGGCGCGGTTACCGAGGATGGTGATACGGTCGCCCGGGTTTGCCGTGCCTTCGGCAAAGCCCGCGCGGGCGGTGCGGCCCGGGTTGCCGAGTTCGATGGTCCATTCCCGGCCCGTTGCATCGGCCACGGTCAGTTCCGGATGCGGCGGGGCAAGGGAAATGGCGGTGATGGTGGCGTCGAGCGTGGTTTCTTCGGGTTCCGCCCAGGACCAGCCGTGATGCGCGACGGCCGGGGCGGCCAGTGTGACCGAGGCCCCGGCAAGGGCGGAGGCGAGGAGGAGGACGCGGAAGGAGGCGGGTTTCTTCATCGGGGTCATCCACTTCTTGGCTTTCCCTTGGCAGCTATGTCCGGCGCGGCGGGCTGCCAAGGGGGATCACCGGATGGTGAGGTTTCGCTGCCCCCTGCCCTTCCGGCGGACGGGTCTTTGTCATCGGCGCGTCATGCAGTGGGCATACGGGGCTTGCGCGGGGGGGGTATGCCCCTAAATAGCCGCGCTCTTGTTTCCCTTTGGCCCTTGGGGGGATGCCGCATGATCCAGACACCGTTCTACCTGATCGACCGGGCGAAGCTGGCGCGGAACATGGCCGTCATGGACGAGCTGCGCGACGGGGCGGGGGCGAAGGTCCTGCTGGCGCTGAAGTGCTTTGCGACATGGCCGGTCTTCGACCAGATGCGCGCGCATATGGACGGGACCACGTCTTCGTCGCTGTATGAATTGCGGCTGGGGCGCGAGAAGTTCGGCAAGGAGACCCATGCCTATTCGGTGGCCTGGCCGGAGCATGAGATCGCGGAAGCCGTGGGCTATGCGGACAAGATCATCTTCAATTCGGTGGGCCAGCTGGAGCGGTTCGACAACCAGTCGGCGGGCATCGCGCGGGGGCTGCGGCTGAACCCGCGGTTTTCGACCAGCGGCTTCGATCTGGCCGATCCGGCGCGGCCCTTTTCGCGGCTGGGCGAATGGGATGCGGGTAAGATCGAGCGGGTGATGGACCGCGTGTCGGGCTTCATGATCCATTACAATTGCGAGAATGCGGATTTCGACCTGTTCGACCGGCAGCTTGGCCGGATCGAGGAGGAGTTCGGCGGTCTGCTGGCGCGGTTGAAGTGGGTGAGCCTTGGCGGCGGCATCCATTTCACGGGCGAGGGCTATCCGGTGGCGAAGCTGGCGGCGCGGCTGAAGGCGTTTTCGGAGCGGTTCGGGGTGCAGGTCTATCTGGAGCCCGGCGAGGCGGCGATCACGGGGGCGGCGAGCCTCGAGGTGACGGTTCTGGACGTGATGAACAACGGCAAGGATCTGGCTATCGTCGATAGCAGTGTCGAGGCGCATATGCTGGACCTGCTGATCTACCGGCAGGCGGGGAAGATGGAGGTCAGCGGGGACCATCCCTACATGATCTGCGGGAAGTCCTGTCTGGCGGGGGACATCTTCGGCGAGTTCAATTTCCCTGCGCCTTTGAACGTGGGGGACCGGCTGAGCATCGCGGATGCGGCGGGTTACACGATGGTCAAGAAGAACTGGTTCAACGGGGTGAAGATGCCGAGCATCGTCATCAAGGAGCTGGACGGGTCCATGACCGTCGCGCGTGAGTTCGGCTATGCCGATTTTGCCGGAAACCTCGGCTGACCTTGCCGGATGGTCCGGCCCTTCCTGAAGGGGGTGCTTCCCATGAAACGCAACGTTCTGATCATCGGTGCCGGCGGTGTGGCGCAGGTCGTGGCGCATAAATGCGCGCAGCATAACGACCGGCTGGGCGATCTGCATATCGCGTCGCGGACGGTGGCGAAGTGCGAGGCGATCATCGCATCGGTGCATGAAAAGGGCGCGATGAAGGTGCCGGGGGTGTTTGCCGCCCATGCCGTGGATGCGATGGACAGCGCGGCCGTGGTGGCGCTTATCCGGCGGCTGGGGGTGGAGATCGTCATCAATGTCGGCTCCGCCTTCGTGAACATGCCGGTGCTGGAGGCCTGTATCGAAGCGGGGGTGGCCTATATGGATACCGCCATCCACGAGGATGCGGGGAAGATCTGCGAGACGCCGCCGTGGTATGGCAATTACGAATGGAAGCGGCGGGACCGGTGCAAGGCGGCGGGGGTGACGGCGATCCTTGGCGTGGGCTTCGACCCCGGCGTGGTGAATGCCTGGGCGCGGGTGGCCGAGGAAGAGTTCCTGGACGAGATCACTTCGATCGATATCGTGGATATCAATGCGGGGTCGCACGGGAAATACTTTGCCACCAACTTCGACCCCGAGATCAATTTCCGCGAGTTCACGGGGACGGTCTATAGCTGGCAGGGCGGGGCGTGGCAGCCGAACCGGATGTTCGAAGTGGGCCGCGTCTGGGACATGCCGGTGGTGGGCGAGCAGAAGGCCTATCTGACCGGCCATGACGAGGTGCATTCGCTGTCGGCGCGGTATCCGAAGGCGGATGTACGGTTCTGGATGGGTTTCGGGGACCATTACATCAACGTCTTCACCGTGCTGAAGAACCTTGGCCTGCTGTCCGAGAAGCCGGTGCGGACTGCCGAGGGGCTGGAGGTGGTGCCGCTGAAAGTGGTGAAGGCGGTGCTGCCGGATCCGGCGTCGCTGGCGCCCGGATATTCGGGCAAGACCTGCATTGCCACGATTGCCAAGGGCGTGAAGGACGGCAAGCCTGCGGAGGTGATGCTGTACAATGTGGCCGACCATGCGGAGGCCTTTGCGGAGGTCGGGTCGCAGGGGATTTCCTACACGGCAGGGGTTCCGCCGGTTGCCGCCGCGTTGCTGGTGGCGGACGGGACCTGGGATGTGGGGACCATGGTGAATGTGGAGGAGCTGGACCCCCGGCCCTTCATGAACCTGCTGAACGTGATGGGCCTGCCGAACCGCGTGAAGGATGCGGGCGGGGATCGGGAACTGGCGTTCTGATCACGCGGGCGGGATGCCGGAGCGCATCCTTGCGTGGAATTCGCGGAGCAGCGGCACGCGGCGGGGGCGGAAATGCGCCCCCGTGCGGGTGACGCTGCCGATGCGTGACAGGTCGAAGCGGCGGAAGTCCTGCCGCAGGCCGCACCAAGCCAGAAGCATCAGCGTGTGATCCAGAAAGACGATGGAAAGCGGCCATACCGGCCGTTCCGTCGGCGTGCCGTCCTTGTCGCGGTAGGTGATGCGGAGTTCGGCTTCGTCCCACGACGCCTCGCGCAGGGTGGTCAGGTGGGGGGAGGCGGGGCGTCTTTCGAAACGGTAGGTGTCCTGCACGGCGTGGAGCGCCTGACGCTGCACGCGTTCGGGCAGGGTGGCGATGATCTTGGCCTGCGCCGATTTCGCGGCGGCCGAGAGGGCGGGGTCGCCGATGTGGCGCAGTTCGGCGAGGGCGAGGGTGAGCGCCTCCACCTCCAGCCGGGTGAACATCTGGGGGGGAAGGGCGGGGTCTTCGGTCAGGGTGTAGCCGTAACCCGGGGCGCCGTCGATCAGGGCGCCGCCTGCGCGGAGGGCGGCGATGTCGCGGTAGAGCGAGCGGAGGGAAACGCCGGTTTCTTCGGCCAGCCGCTGTGCGGTGACGGGCTGCGGCAGGGTCCGCAGGGCGTGGAGGAGGCGGAAGAGGCGGTCGGATCGTGGCATGGGATGCTGACGGGAACTGGCAGGAGAGGTGGAGCATAACGCGGGTATCGTGAATGCCGAAGGAGGAAAGACGATGCTGACATTGTTCCATGCGCCAAGGAGCCGGGCCACGCGGGTGCGGGTGTTGCTGGAAGAGATGGGGGTCGCGGATGTGGTGGACCTGCGGGTGGTGGATATCCCCCGTCAGGATGGCAGCGGGGCACGTGATCCGGCCAATCCGCATCCCGAGGGGAAGGTGCCCGCGCTGGCGGACGAGGATGGCGCGGTGGTGACGGAAACGGGGGCTGTCATGCTGATGCTGACGGACATGTTTCCGGAAGGGGGGATGGGGCCTTTGCCGGGCGAGCGGGACAGGGGGGCCTATCTGACATGGCTGTTCTGGTACGGGTCGGTGATGGAGCCGGTGATGATCCAGAAGGCGGCGGGACTGTCGCATCCGTGGCTGACGGCGACCTATCGCGGGATCGCGGAAATGGAGGCGCGGATTTCGGCGGCGCTGGCGCGGGGGCCGTGGCTGCTGGGCGAGCGGTTCAGCGCGGCGGATATCCTGATCCAGTCGCCGTGGCACTGGTTCCGCGACATGGAAGCGGGTGATCCGGCGATCCGCGACTGGGTGGCGCGGGGGGCGGAGCGGGCGGCGTTCCGCAAGGTGATGGGGGAAGAGGGGATGTGAGTCAGGCGGGGCGGCGGCTGATCTGCACGGCAAGGATGCCGCCCGCCACGATGGCCGCGCCGATCAGGTCCGTGAGGCCCAGCGTTTCGCCCAGAAGCGCCGCGGCGATGGCGGTGCCGAAGGCGGGGTTCAGGAAGTGGAAGGTCGCGGCGCGGGTGGGGCCGATGCGGCGGACGAGGGCAAACCACAGGACGGTGGCGGCAAGGCCGGGGATGGCGATCTGGTAGGCGAAGGCGGCTGCCAGTTCGGGTGTCGGGGTCAGGCGGAAGGGTTCGGCCAGCGCGGCCGGGATGGCGAGGGCGACGGTCCCTGCAAGCATCTGGAGGCCCACGACCATGAGGAGTGCGGGAAGGCCCGTCCTTGCGCCCGAGGCGGAGCGGAGTGTCAGCGTGGCGACGGCGAGGGCCAGTGCGCCGAGGATGCACAGGAGGGTGCCGAGCGGGTCCGCGCCGCCGTCAAGGCGGGTGCCCATGATCAGGGCGACGCCCGCGAAGCCTGCGACGAGGCCCGCAAGGCCGAGGGTGGGCAGTCTTTCGCCCCTGAAGGCCCATGAGAGGGCGGCGACCATCAGCGGCATGGAGGCCGCGATGATGACGGCGAGCGAGGCTTCGACCCATTGCATGGCGACGAAGTTGAGGCCGAGATAGGCCGCGTTCTGCAGCAGGCCGAAGGCTGCGATGGACCGCCACTGGTCGCGGGCCGGAAGCCGTGCGCCCAGCGCGGCGGCGATGCCGATGGCGATCAGGCCCGAAATCAGGAAACGGGCGGCCAGCGCGTGCAGGGGGGCGGCATCGGCCACGATGATGCGGGCGGTGGCAAAGGCCGAGGACCACATCAGGGCAAAGATCAGGCCCATCACAAGGGCGCGGAGGTCCATCGGTCGGTCATCCGTTCAAAGCGAAGGGCCGCCCGTTGCGGGGCGGCCCTGTTTCCGGCCCTGATTTTTCTAGGGCCGAAAGGATCAGGCGTTGACGCTGTCCTTCAGCGCCTTGGCGATCGAGAACTTGACCTGCTTGTCGGCGGGCTTCGTCACGGTTTCGCCGGTGGCGGGGTTGCGCACCTGACGCTCGGGGCGGGCGCGGCAGACGACCTTGCCCAGACCCGGCAGCGTGACGGCACCGCCGGCGGCGACTTCGCGCGACACGACAGCGGCAATCGCGTCCAGCGCGGCGTTCGCGGTTTTCTTGTCGGCGCCCATCTGTTCGGCAAGCGCGGCGACGAGCTGGGTCTTGGTCATCGGTTTCGACATGTCATGTTCCTTCGTTTGCGGGTCCCGTTATTAGGTGCGGGACTTTCCCTGTCCATGAAGCGACTTGTGTCGCTAAAGTCTGTTTTGCCGAACAAATCAAGCCAATTCTGCCCGTCCGGCACGGTAGGCGGTTTGTGACATGACGGAACGGCTAGAGGAAGGCCGTTTCGTCGAAACTGCGCAATTTACGGCTGTGGATGCGTTCGATGGGCATTTCGCGCAGGCGTTCCATCGCCCGCACGCCGATCTGAAGGTGTCTGGCGACCTGTGTCTTGTAGAATTCCGACGCCATGCCCGGAAGTTTCAGTTCGCCGTGCAGCGGTTTGTCGGAGACGCAGAGGAGCGTGCCGTAGGGGACACGGAAGCGGAAGCCGTTGGCGGCGATGGTGGCGGATTCCATGTCCAGAGCGATGGCGCGGGATTGCGACAGGCGCTGGACGGGACCGGACTGGTCGCGCAGTTCCCAGTTGCGGTTGTCGATGGTGGCAACGGTGCCGGTGCGCATGATGCGTTTCAGTTCGTAGCCTTCGAGCTGGGTGACTTCCTCGACCGCGTCTTCCAGCGCGATCTGGATTTCGGCCAGCGCAGGGATGGGGACCCAGACGGGAAGGTCGTCGTCCAGCACGTGGTCTTCGCGCAGGTAGGCATGGGCAAGGACGAAATCGCCGAGGGACTGGGAATTGCGCAGCCCCGCACAGTGGCCGACCATGAGCCAGGCATGGGGGCGCAGGACGGCGATGTGGTCGGTGGCGGTCTTGGCGTTGGACGGGCCGACACCGATATTGACCAGCGTGATCCCCTGCCCGTCCGCGCGTTTGAGGTGGTAGGTGGGCATCTGGGGCATCTTGGCCGGATGCGGCAGCGGCGCGTCGGGCGCGGCGATGGAGACGTTTCCGGGCGCCACGAATTCGGTATAGCCGGACTGCGGGTCGGCCAGGGCCTGACGTGCATAGGCTTCGAATTCATCCACGTAGAACTGGTAGTTGGTGAAGAGGACGTGGTTCTGGAAATGGGCGGCGTCCGTTGCGGTGTAATGCATCAGGCGGGCCAGCGAGTAATCGACGCGCTGTGCCGTGAAGGGGGCCAGCGGGCGCGACCCGTCGGGGTGGGTCTGGCGGGTGCCATTGACGATGTCGTCATTCGTGGTGGCAAGGTCCGGCACGTCGAAGATGTCGCGGAGCGAGAATTCCAGCACGCCTTCCTGCGGGACCGATACCTTGGGGTTTCCGGCCACGGCGAAATGCACGGGGATGGGCGTGTCCGAAGGGCCGATGACGATGGGCTGGCCGTGGTGGCGGATGAGGAGGTCGAGCTGCTGGGTCAGGTAGTTGGCAAAGAGGTCGGGGCGGGTGACGGTGGTGGAATAGGTGCCCGGCCCGGCGACATGGCCGAAGGAGAGGCGCGAGTCGGTCTTGACGTGCGAGGTCGTGGTCAGGCGGATTTCGGGATAGAAGGCGCGGATGCGGGCCTGCGGTTTGTGGCCGGTGACGGCGGCGGCGAAGTGTTGCGACAGGAAGCCCGTGGCGGCAAAGTAAAGCTCTTCCAACCGGGCGACGGCGGCGGCGGGGTCCGTGAAGGACTCGGGCGCGGCGGGGGCTGGGGTCAGGATGGGAAGGGCTTCGTCGTTCATTCTTTTCTTTCTTGTTTCTTCTTGGCCGGTTTGATCCGGCATCTAATCCGAAAGCGGGGGGCGAGGGCAAGTGACGGCTTTGCGACGCCTTGCGGTTGTGGGGCAGGCGGGCCATGGTCGGCGGCATGAACACGCTTCTTTCCATAGGGCACGGCTATTCGGCGCAGGCTCTGGCGCGGCGGTTGCTGGCGCGGGGCTGGACGGTGATCGGCACGACGCGCAATCCGGCAAAGGCCGCGCGGATGGCGGCGGCGGGTGTGGAACCGCTGGTGCTGCCGGCGGCGCTGGCACCGGCGCTGGCGCGGGCGAGCCATGTGCTGACATCGGTGGCGCCCGAAGGGGGCGACCCGATCCTGAGGGACCATGCCGAAGAGTTGCGGGCGGCGCGGCCGGACTGGGTGGGGTATCTTTCCACGACGGCCGTCTATGGCGACCATGCGGGCGGCTGGGTGGACGAGGAGACGCCGCTGACGCCCGCCACGGCGCGGGGTCAGGCGCGGGTGGAGGCCGAGGCGGGCTGGGCGGCGCTGGGGCTGCCCTTGCACATCTTCCGGCTGGCGGGGATCTACGGGCCCGGTCGCGGACCGTTCGAGAAGGTGCGCGACGGCACCGCGCGGCGGATCATCAAGCCCGGACAGGTGTTCAGCCGCATCCATGTGGAGGATATCGCGCAGGTGCTGGAGGCATCGATGGCGCGGCCCCGCCCCGGTGCGGTCTATAACGTCTGCGACGACGACCCTGCCCCGCCGGAGGATGTGATCGGCCATGCTGCGGAACTGCTGGGCCTGCCGCTGCCGCCTGCGGTGCCTTACGACGAGGCCGAGATGACGCCGATGGCGCGGAGCTTCTATGCCGAGAGCAAGCGGGTTCGGAACGACCGGATCAAGGACGAGCTTGGGGTGAAGCTGCTTTATCCGACCTATCGGGAGGGGCTGGCGGCGCTGCTGGCAGAGGGGTGAACCCAACGCCGCCGTGAACGGTCGTGATTTTTCCGTGTCCGGCGGGGTTGAAAAAGCGCATCGGCTGCACATCTTTCGGCGGCGGGCCGGGCCCCTCTGACGCGAAAGCGCCATGTCGGACCGCATCGAGTGCGCCTCGATGTCATGCCCGGACCCTGTTCCCGTGACCTCTCGGCGTTTGGACATGTGTTCGAGAGAGGACAACGGGGAATGGAATTTCTCTTCCTGCTATTTCTGGGCAAGCCCATGTGGATGTGGCTGCTTTTCATCACGCTGGTCGTGGCGCTGCTGGCTTTCGACCTTGGCGTCCTGCACAAGGACGGGGATCACGAGATCGGCGTTGCGGAAAGCCTGAAGCTTTCGGCGATGTACATTGCCTTGGGACTTGGCTTTTCCGGCTTTGTCTATTGGCAGATGGGTTGGGAACCCACCGCGCATTACCTGACCGCCTTCGTGGTGGAAAAGACGCTGGCGATGGACAACGTCTTCGTCATCGCGCTGATCTTCGCCTTCTTCGCGGTGCCGCGGGCCTATCAGCACCGCGTGCTGTTCTGGGGTATCCTTGGCGTGATCGTGCTGCGGGGCATCATGATCGGGCTGGGGGCGACCATCGTCGCGTCCTATTCGTGGGTCCTGTACATCTTCGCGGTGTTCCTGATCTTTACCGGCATCAAGATGCTGTTCGTGGGCGATAGCGAACACAACATCGCGGACAATCCGGTGCTGAAGTTCATCAAGCGCCGCTTCCGCGTGACGGACGAGCTGCACGGCAACAGCTTCTTCGTGCAGAAGCCGGATGCGGGCGGCAAGATGGTGCGCTATGCCACGCCGCTGTTCATCGCGCTGATCCTGATCGAGATCGCGGACCTTGTCTTTGCCGTGGACTCGGTGCCTGCGGTGTTCACGATCACGACGGACCCCTACATCGTCTATACGTCGAACATCTTTGCCATCCTTGGCCTGCGGGCGCTGTATTTCGCGCTGGCGGCGATCCTGCACCGGTTTGCCTATCTGAAATATGCGCTGTCGCTGCTGCTGGTGTTCATCGGGTCCAAGATCTTCATCGCGGATGCGATGGGCTGGGAGAAGTTCCCGCCGAGCTGGTCGCTGGGCATCACCTTCGCCATCCTTGGTGCGGGCGTGGCGTTTTCCCTGTGGAAGACGAGAGCCGACAAGGGAGAGGTGGCGAAACCGGCGGAGTAAGTTCTTCCAAAGGTTGAAAATGTCGTTATCGCGCCCGGTCCCTGTGGCCGGGCGTTGCCATCTGGGGGTCAGGGGCGGTATCTGGCGGAACGAAACGCAACCCGCCGGATAACGAGTACCCTGATGACCCTGCGCGACCGTCTTGCCGACGTGCTGGAAAGCACGAAGTTCAACAACCTGATCCTTGGTGTGATCCTGTTCAATGCCATCCTGATGGGGATGGAGACGTCGGACATCATCATGGCCCATGCCAGCGGGGCGGTGCATGTTCTGGACAAGATCTGTCTGGTGATCTTTGTCGTGGAATTGCTGGCAAAGCTGTTCACCTACGGGCTGCGGTTCTTCCGGTCCGGCTGGAACGTCTTTGACATGATCATCATCGGGATCGCGCTGCTGCCGGATTCGCAGGGGCTTTCGGTGCTGCGGGGCCTGCGGGTGCTGCGGGTGCTGCGGGTCGTGTCCATCGCGCCCAGCCTGCGGCGGGTGGTCGAGGGGCTGTTGAAGGCGCTGCCGGGCATGGCGTCGGTGTTCCTGCTGATGGGCATCCTGTTCTACATCGCGGCGGTGATGGCGACGCAGCTGTATGGCGACGAATTCCCCGACCGCTTCGGCGATCTGGCGGGGTCGGCGCTGACGCTGTTCCAGGTGATGACGATGGAAGGCTGGGCGGATGGCGTGGTGCGGCCCGTGATGGAGATACACCCCTATGCGTGGCTGTTCTTCATCCCGTTCATCTTTGCCACGTCCTTCGCCGTGATGAACCTGCTGGTCGGTCTGATCGTGAACTCCATGCAGGAAGTCGCCGAGGCGGATATGAAGAAGTTCGAGGTGGACCAGCACGACCAGGTGATGGCGCGGCTGGCGGCGATCGAGGAAAAGCTGGAAAAGCTGGCGAAGTGACGGGATGGGCGGCCTATTCGGCCGCCGCTTCCACATCGAGGGCGAGGACATCCAGGCTGATGTCTTCGCCATTGGCCAGAAGGATCACGGTGACGCCCGTGGTCAGGTTGCGCTGGAAGTAGGTGGAGGTGCCCATCCAGCTGCCGGAATGGTAGGCGTAGTCGGACCCGTCCATTTCCGCGAGCGACCAGCCATAGCCGTAGCCCGCCCCTTCGCCATCGTCGATGGGCGTGCCGTCATCGGTGGTGCCGTTGCGGAAGACGGGGCGGAAGTCGGGCAGCATCCCGTTTTCGTTCAGCCATGCCTCGTAGAGGGCGAGGTCTTCGATGGAGGAGAAGACATTGCCATCACCTTCGGAGATGTTGGGTTCGTGGGCGGGGGTGAAGTCGCCATCGGTACCCGCATAGCCCTTGACCGCGTCGGCGGCGCTGGCGGGGGTGGCGAGGGTGGTTTGGTCCATCCCGAGCGGGCCCCAGATGCGGGATTGCAGGACATCGGCAAGGGAGGATTCTTCTTCCGCCACGGCGACGAGCGTGCCGAGCGTCAGGTAGCCGCTGTTGGAATAGGAGAAGGCGATGCCGGGGTCTTCGTCGCGGTCGGCGGCGGCGAGCCAGTCCACCACTTCGGAATTGGGGGTTTCGGCGCCGTAGTCGTCGTAGCCGTTCAGGTAGTCGGTCAGTCCTGACAGGTGGTGGATGAGGTCGTCCACCGTGATCGGGCGGTCGGCGGAAAGGTCATCGGCAAAGGCGGGGAGCAGTTCACCGATGGCCGTTTCGGGGGCGTAGAGGCCGTCCAGCATCTGCAGGTGGGCGGCCATCGCCGTCATCTGCTTCGATACCGACGCAAGGTCGAAGAGGGATTGCGGCGTGACGGGGGTTTCGCGGTCGATATCGGCGAAGCCGTAGCCTGCGGCGTGGATCACCTCGCCCTCGCGGGTCACGAGGACGGCGAGGCCGGGGGTTTCCGTGCCGATGACGGCGGCGACGGCATCATCTACGGCTTCGATCTGCGGTTCCTCGGCAAGGGCCGGAACGGGGGCGGCTAGAAGGGCTCGGCAGGCAAGGCGCATTCACTCGTTACTCCGGCTGGTGTGGGGCGCAGAGTAACGGGGTTTGACGGATTGGGAAGGGGTCAGGCGCGGCGGGGGACGACCGCCACGCCGAGGGTGGACAGGACCTTCGCCTCGATCTGGGCGGCGTCCATTCCGGCGATCTGGTACATGCGGTCGGGGCTGGCCTGATCGATGAAGATGTCGGGCAGGACCATGCTGCGGAACTTCAGGCCGGTGTCGAAGACGCCTTCATCGGCCAGCAGTTGCGCGACATGGGAGCCGAAGCCGCCGATGGCGCCCTCCTCGACCGTGATCAGGGCTTCGTGGTGGCGGGCGGCGTGCAGGATCAGGTCGCGGTCCAGCGGTTTGGCGAAGCGGGCGTCGATGACGGTGGGGGCAAGGCCGCGTTGTGCGAGGGATTCGGCGGCCTTCAGCACCTCGGCCAGTCTGGTGCCGAAGGACAGGATCGCGGCGCGGCCGCCTTCGCGGATGATGCGGCCCTTGCCGATGGTCAGGAGGGTGCCGCGGGCGGGCATGTCGCAGCCGACACCTTCGCCACGGGGGTAGCGGAAGGCGATGGGGCCTTCGTCATGGGCGGCGGCGGTGGCGACCATGTGCATCAGTTCCGCCTCGTCGGCGGCGGCCATGACCACGATGCCGGGCAGGTTGGACAGGAAGGCCGTGTCGAAGCTGCCTGCATGGGTCGCACCGTCTGCGCCGACAAGCCCCGCCCGGTCGATGGCGAAGCGGACGGGCAGGCGCTGGATGGCGACATCGTGGACGACCTGATCGTAACCCCGTTGCAGGAAGGTGGAGTAGATGGCGCAGAAGGGTTTGAGTCCGCCTGCGGCAAGGCCGGCAGAGAAGGTGACGGCGTGCTGTTCGGCGATGCCAACGTCGAAGCAGCGGCGGGGGAAGCGGTCGGCAAAGAGGTTCAGGCCGGTGCCATCGGGCATGGCTGCCGTTACCGCCACGATCTTTTCGTCGCGTTCGGCCTCGGCGATCAGGCCCTGGGCGAAGACCTTGGTATAGGCGGGGGCGTTGGATTGCGCCTTGGCCTGCACGCCGGTCAGCACGTCGAATTTGCCGGTGGCATGGCCACGGTCGCGGGCGGCTTCGGCCGGGGCGTAGCCCTTGCCCTTTTTCGTCAGGACATGGATCAGCGTCGGCCCCGTGGCGCGGGCGCGGGCGGTGCGCAGGACGGGAAGGAGCTGGTCGAGGTCGTGGCCGTCGATGGGGCCGATGTAGTTGAAGCCCAGTTCTTCGAAGAGTGTCCCGCCGACGGCCATGCCTTTGAGCATTTCCTTGGCGCGTCTTGCCCCCTCTTGGAACGGTTCGGGCAGGAGGCTGACGGCGCTTTTGGCGGCGGCCTTGAAGTCCTGGAACGGGGCGCCCGCGTAAAGGCGGGAGAGGTAGGAGGACAGTGCGCCGACGGGGGGCGCGATGGACATTTCGTTGTCGTTGAGGATGACGAAGAGGCGGGTCTTCAGGTGGCCGGCGTTGTTCATCGCCTCGAACGCCATGCCTGCGGACATGGAGCCGTCACCGATGACGGCGATGGCGTCGCCGGGGTCGCCGCCAAGGTCACGGGCGGCAGCGAAACCGAGGGCGGCGGAGATGGAGGTGGAGCTGTGGGCCGCGCCGAAGGGGTCGTAGGGGGATTCGCTGCGCTTGGTGAAGCCGGACAGGCCGTTTTCGGTGCGCAGCGTGCGGATGCGGTCGCGGCGGCCGGTCAGGATCTTGTGCGGGTAGCACTGGTGGCCGACGTCCCAGATCAGCTTGTCGCGGGGGGTGTCGAAGACGGCGTGGAGGGCGACGGTGAGTTCCACCACCCCCAGCCCCGCGCCAAGGTGGCCACCGGTGACGGAGACGGCGCTGATGGTTTCGGCGCGGAGTTCGTCGGCAAGCTGGCGCAGTTCGCGGTCGGACAGCGCCTTCATGTCGGCGGGGGCCGTGATGCGGTCCAGAAGCGGGGTCTTGGGACGGTCGGTCATTTGGCTGCCCTCCGGTCGGGCGAAAAGGGCGCGTCAGGTTTCGCGGCTGATAACGAAGCGGGCGCAGGCGATCAAGTTCGCGGCCTTGTCGCCATAGGGGGATAGGTGGCCTTCTGCTTCGGAAATCAAAGACCGGGCGCGGGCCTTTGCCGCATCGAGGCCGAGAAGAGAGACGAAGGTGGCCTTGCCTGCATCGGCATCCTTGTGCAGGCGCTTGCCGGTCTTTTCGGGGTCGCCCTCCACGTCCAGCACGTCATCCCAGATCTGGAAGGCAAGGCCGAGCGCGGTGGCGAATTGCGCGAGGGGTCGGGGGTCGGCGCCAGCGAGGATCGCGCCGGCCTCTGCCGACCAGCGGATCAGGGCGCCGGTCTTGCCCGCCTGCAATTCGGTGATCTGGTCGAGGGTGAGGGGCGCGGTGGCGGTTTCGGCGGCGATGTCGAGCGCCTGGCCGAGGACCATGCCTTCGGCACCGCTGGCCTTGGCGAGGCCCGCGACGAGGGCGATGCGGGTGTCGCCGCTGCCCAGCGCGGGGTCGGCGAGGAGTTCGAAGGCGAGGGTTTGCAGGGCGTCGCCTGCCAGCACTGCCGTCGCTTCGTCCCACTTCACATGGATGGTGGGCTGGCCCCGGCGCAGGTCGTCGTCATCCATGCAGGGCATGTCATCGTGGACGAGGGAATAGGCGTGGAGGGATTCCACCGCTGCCGCCGCGCTGATGGCCTGCGCGTCGGTCAGGCCGTGCATCCGTGCGCCTTCCAGCACGAGGAAGCCGCGCAGGCGTTTGCCGCCCCTGAGCGCGTAGCGCATGGCGTGGATGACGGGCTGGTCGGCGCGGCCTTCCAGCGCCTGCATCAGCCGCGATTCTATGGCTGCGGCGTCGCGGGTCAGGGTGGCGGTGAAACTCACATCCCCTCCGCCGGGGTGGTGCCGGTGGCGCGGCCTTCCTGGGCGCGGATGAGTTCGACCTTTTGTTCGGCGGCCTTCAGTTTGGCCGCGCAATGGGCCTTCAGTGCCGCGCCGCGTTCGTAGAGGGCGATGGATTCCTCCAGCGCGACTTCGCCGCGTTCAAGCTGGTTCACGACCTGTTCGAGGGCGGTCATCGCCTCTTCGAAGGTCAGTTCGGATACGGGTTTTGTCGTCATCTGCCACGTTCCTCCAACACGCCCACATGCGCGGCCACCGAGGCCTGAAGTGCAGGAAGATCATATCCGCCTTCGAGTGTCGAGACGATGCGGCCATGCGCGTGGCGGTCGGCAATGTCGCACAGGCGGCGGGTGAGCCATGCGTAATCTTCGGTCTGCCAGTCCAGCGAGGCGAGGGGGTCTGCTTCATGCGCGTCGAAGCCTGCGGAGATCAGCAGGACTTGCGGGGCGTAGGCGTCGAGTGCGGGGAGGATGTGGTTTTCATAGGCGGCGCGCATGGCGCTGCTGCCGGTTCCGGCGCGGAGGGGGTGGTTGAGGATCTGGCCATGTGCGCCGCGTTCCTGTGCGCTGCCCGTGCCGGGGTAGAGCGGCATCTGGTGGGTGGAGGCGAAGAGGATGCGCGGTTCGTCCCAGAGCAGGTCCTGCGTGCCGTTGCCGTGGTGGACGTCGAAATCCACGATGGCGACGCGCGACAGGCCGTGGTGGTCCAGCAGGCGCTTGGCGGCGATGGCGACGGTGCCGAAGAGGCAGAAACCCATGGCGGTGGCGGTTTCGGCGTGGTGTCCCGGGGGACGGGCGGCGATGAAGGCATTGTTTGCCTTTCCGGTCATCACCGCATCCACGGCCGCCGCGATGCCGCCTACGGCGCGGAGCGCGGCGGTCAGCGAACCGGGGCAAAGGATGGTGTCGCCGTCCAGCGCGGTGAAGCCTTCGGCAGGGACGGCGCGGCGGACCTTGGCCAGATAGGCGGCGGGATGGCAGCGGAGGATTTCGGCGTCCTCCGCGACCGGCGCGTCGTGGCGGTCCAGCGGAATATGCGCGAGGGCGCGGTTGACCGCGTCCAGACGGGCCACCTGTTCGGAGTGGCCCGGCGGGGTGACGTGTCCCGCGAAGTCGTCATGGGTATAGACGCGTGTCGTCATGTCCTGTCCCTGCCTGTGCCGGCAGGGACCATAGCGCGGGATGCGTCGCAGGTCAGCCGGCGGAAGCGGCGTTCTGCTTGTCCTGGCATTCGATGAGGGTCTTCACCGCATCCGCCGAACCGGAGATGTCCAGCGACATCACCTCGTTCCCGTCATGGGCGAGGGTCAGGTTTTCGGCGGCGACCAGCATGGCGAGGAAGTCCGGGTTGTCGAAATCGATATTCGCGCCCGGCAGGTCGTCGATGGGATAACCCACCGCTTCGCCATCGAAGGTCTTGTCATCGAGGGAGATCGTCACCGGATAGGACTGGCCCTCCACGATGTCGCCCCATGCGGGATTGGCGGACAGGATGTAGCCGAATCCCGTGGTCATATCGATGCCGATGCGGACGACGGAGTTATCCTCGAATTCGCCATACATCAGGCAGCCGTTGTTCAGGCTGGGATCGATCGCGATGGCCCATCCGCCTGCTTCGGCGTAATCTTGCAGTTCGTCTTCGGCCATTGCCGGTGCCGCAAGGAAAGTGGCTGCGACGGCAGCTACCCAGAACGTCTTCATCATGTACTCCACACTGGCCCCACCATAGGGCGCGGGGACATTAGCGGAGGAATGGACAAGGTCAATCGGGCTGAAGCATGTAGCCTTCACCCCTGACCGTCTGGAGATAGCGGGGCTGGCGGGGGTCGTCCTCGATCTTGCGGCGCAGGCGGGTGATCTGGACATCCACGGCACGTTCCTGTGCGCCTTCCTCTCCGCCACGGCCAAGGTCGCCCACCAGACGTTCGCGGGCGATGGGTTGGCCGGGCTGGGCGGCGAACAGGCGCATCAGGGCGGATTCGGTGGCGGTCAGGCGGACAAGGTCGGTGCCGCGCCACAGCTCCCCGCGGTCCATGTCGTAGCGGACGGTTCCCAGATGCAGCACCTTGGGGGCCTGTGCGGCGGGCTGGGCCTGCGGGATGCGGCGGAGGATGGCGTTGATGCGCAGGAGGAGTTCCTTCGGTTCGAAGGGTTTGACGAGGTAGTCGTCGGCGCCCGCCTCCAGCCCTTCGATGCGGTTCTGGGATTCACCACGCGCCGTCAGCAGCAGGATGGGGACATGGAGTTTCCGGCGCAATTCGCGGGTCAGGGTGATGCCATCCTCGCCGGGCATCATCACGTCGAGGACGATCATGTCGAATTCCAGCCCCGCCATGAGCCGGCGGGCCTGCGCCGCATCGCGGGCGGTGCTGACAAGGTAGCCGTTGCGCATGAGGAACTTCTGCAGAAGTCCGCGGATGCGTTCGTCGTCATCGACGACAAGGAGATGGGCCTGCGGTTCGGTCATTTGTCGCCCTCGCGCAGGGATTGATACTGCCTGCGCATTTCCGGGTCCATCATCGCCTCGAGGACCGTGCGGAAGCCCTGCACCGCCGCAGGTCCGGCGGCCCGGTAGGCGGCACGCATCCGCGCCCGCTGCGCGTCGGAAAGCTTGCGTTCAAGCTCTTGTCCCTTGGCGGTCAGGTGGAGGTTGCGTTCCCGCTTGTCGGACCGGCCGACGCGGGCCTCGACCAGACCGTCGTCTATGAGCGTGCGCAGGACGCGGTTCAGGCTTTGCTTGGTCACGCCGAGGATGGCGAGGAGGTTGGACACGGTGGTTCCGGGCGAGCGGTGGATGAAATGGATCGCGCGGTGGTGGGCGCGGCCGTAATCCATGGTTTCGAGGATGCGGTCGGGGTCGGCGGTGAAGCCGCGATAGGCGAAGAACATCGCCTCGATCCCCTTGCGGAGCTGTTCGTCCGTCAGGAAGAGCAGGCTTTCGCCGCCCGTATTGCCTTCGGCCATTGCTGCCTCCTTCGCCTTCAAGGCGAATTTACGTCAGCCTTGTTGACTTTCCAAGACACAACTGTTAGCTCAACCCCGCATTTGCGCAACTTTGTGTCCGGTGCGGACCTAACGGGCGCAACATTCGGAAAATTTCGCCCTTGGGAGTGGGATCATGGCTGGCTACGACGATCGCGACGGGTTCATCTGGATGGATGGCAAGCTGGTGGAATGGCGTGGCGCGAATGTCCACATCCTGACCCATGCCCTGCACTATGCCAGCGCGGTTTTCGAGGGCGAGCGCTGCTATAACGGCAAGATCTTCAAATCGACCGAACATTCGGAGCGGCTGCGCAAGTCGGGCGAGCTGCTGGACATGCCGCTTCCGTTTTCGGTGGAGGAGATCAACGCGGCGAAGGAAGCGGTGCTGAAGGCCAACAACCTGACCGATGCCTATGTGCGGGCCATCGCGTGGCGCGGCGCGGGCGAGGATATGGGGGTTGCGTCGAAGCGGAACCCGATCCGGCTGGCGGTGGCCTGCTGGTCCTGGGGCAACTACTATGGCGACGCGAAGTTCAAGGGCGCGAAGCTGGATATCGCCAAGTGGAAGCGCCCGTCGCCCGAGACGATCCCCCATGCGGCCAAGGCAGCGGGTCTGTACATGATCTGCACCATGTCCAAGCACGCGGCCGAGGCGAAGGGTTGCAGCGACGCCATGATGTTCGACTATCGCGGCTATGTGGCCGAGGCGACGGGGGCGAACATCTTCTTCGTCAAGGACGGGGAAGTGCATACGCCCATTCCGGACGCCATCCTGAACGGTATCACGCGGCAGACGGTCATCGGGATGCTGAAGGACATGCAGATCAAGGTGCACGAGCGCCGGATCGAGGCGTCGGAGCTGGAAGGATTCCAGCAGTGCTTCCTGACGGGGACGGCGGCGGAAGTGACGCCGGTCGGGCAGATCGGGGATTACAACTTCGAAGTGGGCGACCTGACCAAGCGGATCGCCACGGAGTACGAGCGGCTGGTGCGGGCGTAACGCCTTCGCCTTTCGGATGCGGGGACGCCCGGGCCGTTGGTCCGGGCGTTCTGCTGTTCAGGCGACGGTGGTTTCCACCTCGATGTTGCCCTTGGTCGCGTGCGAGTAGGGGCAGATGAAATGGCCGCGTTCCGCGATCTTTTCCGCGACGGCGCGGTCCACGCCCGGCATGGTGACGACCAGCCTGATCTTCAGGCCGAAGCCGCCCTCGGCCCGTCCGCCGATGCCGACATGGGCGTTCACGGTGGCGTACTCCGGCACGGTGCCCAGCTTTTCCGCCCCCGCGATGTAGCGCATCGCGCCAAGGTAGCAGGCGGCGTAGCCCAGCGCGAAAAGCTCTTCCGGGTTATGGCCCGCGCCGGACCCGCCCAGTTCCTTGGGGCTGGTCATGGTGACGGTCAGCTTGCCATCCGCCAGCTTCGCCAGCCCGTTGCGGCCGCCGCCGGTGGCCTGCGCCTCGGCCCAGTATTTCGGTTCGATGGTCATGGGAATTCCTTTTGGGGTCAAATAGATCGGTCAAATGCCGCGTGCGGTTGCCCTGCCGGCCCGCACGCGCCGGTTTCCGCCGACCAGCAGGGTCAGGCGGTGTGACCGCGGGCGATCCGCAGGAATTGCACCAGCCGCGACGACCCTGCCCCGCCACGCGGGCGGTGCCATGTTTCGCGCGGCGTGCGGACAGGCGCAGGAATTGCTTGACGCGGCTGCCCGTGGACGGGGCGCGTTTATCGGCGAGATGCTTGGTCATGTCGTCCTCCATGTCCGGTGAGGCGCGAGGGTAACAGCGAATCGCGGATGGACCAAAGGGCGGAATGCGCGGGGATTGCGGGGAATTGCCGAAGGGCCTGTCAGGACAGGCGGCCGACCGCCCAGCCTGCCGCGTCGGCAACCGCGGGGTCGGGGTCATCCATCAGGGATTGCGCGACGGGGCGCAGGGCGGGCAGGGCCGAATTGCCGATGGCGTAAAGCACGTTCCGGACAAAGCGGTCGCGCCCGATGCGTTTGATCGGGCTTCCGGCGAAGCGGGCGCGGAAGGCGGTGTCATCCAGCATGGCCAGTTCGGCAAGGTCAGGCGCACCGATGCGGGGCCTGTAGCCAAGTTCGGTGGCGGCCTGTGCAAACTTGTTCCATGGGCAGATGGCAAGGCAGTCGTCGCAGCCATAGATGCGGTTGCCCAGAAGGGGGCGGAGGTCCGGATCGACGGGGCCTTTGTGTTCGATCGTCAGGTACGAGATGCAGCGTCTTGCATCCAGTTGATAGGGTGCCGGGAAGGCGCGGGTGGGGCAGATGTCCAGACAGGCGGTGCAGGTGCCGCAACGGGATGTTTCGGGCGCGTCCTTCGGCAGGTCGATGGTGGTGAAGATCGCACCGAGGAAGAACCAGTTTCCCAGATCGCGCGACAGAAGGTTCGTATGCTTTCCCTGCCAGCCGAGGCCCGCCGCCTGTGCCAGGGGCTTTTCCATGACGGGGGCGGTGTCCACGAAGACCTTGATCGCCTCGCCCTGCCCTGCCTGATCCAGCAGCCAGCGGCCAAGCCGCTTCAGGCGGCGCTTGACGAGGTCGTGGTAATCCTTGCCCTGCGCATAGACGGAAATCGCGGCGCGGTCGGGATGGGACAGCACCTCCAGCGGGTCGGCGGCAGGCGTGTAGGGTTCGGCCAGCATGATGACGGACCGCGCCTCGGGCCAGAGCGCGGCGGCAGAGCCGCGCCATTCCGTCCGTTCGGCCATCCAGTGCATCTGGCCATGCCGCCCCTCTTCGAGGAACTGCATCAGGCGCGGGGCGGCTTCCGGCGTGGCATCGGGTGCGCAGATGCCCATGGCGGCAAAGCCTTCGGCCTGTGCCTGCGCGGCAAGTCGCTGTTTGAGGTCCGTGCTTTTCATCTCGGTCCAAATACCCCCGGGGGTGCGGGGGCAGCGCCCCCGTCGGCACCGGTATCAGAAATCGAGGTCCGCGTAATGCTGCGGCGGGGGGAAGCCCGGCACCTGATCGGCCAGAAGGGTGCGGAAGCTGGGCCGGGATTTCACCTTGGCATACCAGTCCTTGACCGCCGCCGACCGGTTCCAGTCCACGTCCGAGATGTAGTCGAGGCAGGACAGATGCGCGGCTGCGGTGAAGTCGGCCAGCGTCATCACGTCGCCTGCCAGCCAGCGCCGCTGGTCCAGCAGCCATGCCATGTAGTCGAGGTGATACTTGATCCGCGTCGCGCCGAACTTGACGTTCTTGCTGTCGGGATAGCCCTGCCCCATCACCTTCTTGTTGACCCGTTCGTAGAGGAGCTTCGACGTGACTTCCTCATGGAATTTGTCGTCAAACCAGGCACATAGGCGCCGCACTTCGTAGCGCTGTTCGGGGTCGCGGGGCATGAGTTGCGGGGTGGGGACCGCCTCTTCGAGATATTCGCAGATCGCCTGGCTTTCGGACATCACGCGGCTGTCCCAGCGCAGGACCGGCACCTTGCCCGCAGGGTTGCGGCGCAGGAAATCGGGCGAGGGTTCCCAATAGCGTTCCTCGACCAGTTCCACCTCCAGCCGCTTCTCGGCAAGGGTCAGGCGGACCTTGCGGCAGAAGGGGGACAGGGGGAAGTGGTAGAGGCGGATCATTTGCAGTCTGCTGCCTTTCGGGTCGCGCAGAGGTTCGGGACGTCTTGCCCCTTCGGGGCCGGAAATTCAAGAATCATTCGGAAAAACAGGCGGCTCTGCCATCTGCGGCAATGGTTTCGGCGCCGGACATGATGGATCTGGTGCGGCTTCGGACGAAGTTGGAGGGGTTGGAGGCGGAGCGGTTCTGCGGGTCGGGCAGGACGGCGGCGAGGCGGGCGGCCTGTGTCGGCGTCAGGTCGCGGGCATCGACGCCGAAATGGTGCTGCGCGGCGGCCTGCACGCCGAAGACGCCTTCGCCGAATTCCGCGACGTTCAGATAGACTTCCAGTATCCGGCGTTTGGACCAGAGGGTTTCGACGACGGGGGTCAGCGCGGCCTCCATCGCCTTCCTGAGCCATGAGCGGCCGTGCCAGAGAAAGACGTTCTTGACCGTCTGCTGGCTGATGGTGGACGCGCCACGATTGGAGCCTTCGGCCATCGCCTCGCGGATGGCCTTCATGTCGAAACCCCAATGAAGACAATAGTTTGCATCCTCGGCCGCGACGGCGGAGCGGGCCATGACGGGGGCGATCTCTTCGAACGGGACCCAGTCCTTTTCGATGCCGCCAAGGCGGAAGGTTTCGCCGAGCTGGTAGAAATTGATGGGGGGCGGAAGGAAGGAGAAGAGGAGGATCAGCAGCAGATAGAAGGCCGCGATGCCGCCTGCGATGCGGCCCGTCCAGCGCAGGATGCGGCGGCGCAAGGGTTGCGCCGGGGCGGGCGCTTCCTTGTCCGCGGTCTTGCGCGGCTTGCGTGCTGGCTTTTCCGGGCTGTCGGTCATGGCGGCAGACATAGCCACGGGCGGGGTGGCGGGGTCAAGGCGGGGCTGGGGGCGGGGCGGCGAAAAGCGGGCGGTGCGGCTGTGCCGCACGCTGTGCCGCATTCTGTGCCGCAAACTGTCAGCACGCAGCGGGCGGTGGATTGGAAAAGCATTAGGAAACCCGTCGCGGGCTTGAACCGTCACCTCTGGCGTCGCGGTCGTCCGGTTGCACCAGTGGAGGCCCCGGGTCAGGCCCGGGGCGGGCGGTCCGGGCGGCAGGGTGCCGGCCTGTTGGCGGGTGGGGGGAGATGGGGTAAGGTGGCGACATGAACAGCGTCACGATCACCATCGAGGCAGAGACCGAAGCCTGGGCCGAGGAGAAGGCGCGGGCGGCGGGCTATGCGTCGGCGTCCGAGTATCTGGCCCATCTTGTCCAGCGGGAGCGGGATGTGGAGCAGCTGCGGGCGACCCTTTTGGCGGCTGATCCGGTCCCGGTTTCCGAGTTCGATGAGGCGTTCTTTGCGGAGTTGGACCGGAGCCTGGCAAGGCCCGGTTGATGCGCGGCACAGCACCGCCCAATCCTTTGGAGGAGGTGCGCAGGATTGTCCGGCATTATGCGCAGGACGGCGGCGAGGCGCTTGCGCGGCGCTTTGTCGACGGGTTCCGCGGGGCGGTCGATCACATCCGTGCAAATCCGGCAGCAGGGTCGCCCCGGTTTCGTGAGGTGACGGGACTTCATGACTTGCGGGTCTGGCCGGTCAGGGGGTTTCCCTATCTGGTCTTCTACCGCGATACGCCTGACGGTGCCATGATCCTTCACGTCCTTCACACGTCACGGGACATCCCTTCCACCCTGCGGGACGGGTGAAAGCGAAAGGCCCCCTTGCGGGGGCCTTTGCGTGGATCACTCTGCCGGGACCTTCTGCGCCTCGTCCGAGAGGGGGTGCGGGAGGCGGCTGATCATTTCCTTCGGGCAGACCTGGAGGAAGTTGCGCTTTTCCACCTCCCAGTCGGCAAGGATGCGGGCGCCGATGCGCGAGCCGGTTTCGGCCACGTGGGTTTCGATTAGGCCCTTGAGCTGCGCTTCCCAGTGGGGATGGCCGATGCCGCAGGTGAGGATCGATTCGAGGTTCATGAAATCCTCGGCCACGCCGTCCGGATCATAGACATAGGCCATGCCGCCCGTCATGCCCGCGCCGAAGTTCGCGCCGATCCGGCCAAGGATCACCGCGACACCGCCGGTCATGTATTCGCAGCCGTTGGAACCGCAGCCTTCGACAACCACCTTGGCGCCGGAGTTGCGGACGGCGAAGCGTTCGCCCGCGCGGCCCGAGGCGAAGAGGAAGCCGTCGGTCGCGCCGTAGAGGACGGTGTTGCCGATGATGGTGTTTTCCTCGGCCTTCAGCGGCGAGGACATGAGCGGGCGGACGGTGATCGTGCCGCCCGACAGGCCCTTGCCGACATAGTCGTTGGCATCGCCCTGCACCTCGATCTTCAGGCCGCGGACGGAGAAGGCGCCGAGCGACTGGCCGCAGGAGCCGGTGAGTTTCACCGTCAGGTGGTCGGGCTGGAGCGAGTTCCGCATCCCGAACTTCTTGACGATGTGGGAGGATGCGCGGGTGCCGATGGTGCGGAGCGTGTTCCGCACGGCATAGGACAGTTGCATCTTTTCGCCGTCTTCGAAGAAGCGGTGGCCGTCCTTGATGATTTCGGCGTCCAGCGTGTCGGGCACCGCGTTGCGCGGCTTGGACCGGTCATAGGTGATCTTGGACGCGCCATCGACGGTGATCAGGAGCGGGTTGAGGTCGAGGTCATCCAGCGCCGCCGACCCGCGCGAGACCTGCGTCAGCAGGTCGGCGCGACCGATGATTTCGTCCAGCGACCGTGCGCCGATGGAGGCGAGGATTTCGCGGACTTCCTGCGCGTAGAAGGTGATGAGGTTGACCACCTTGTCCGCCGACCCCGTGAACTTCTGGCGGAGCGCCTCGTTCTGGGTGCAGACGCCGACGGGGCAGGTGTTGGACTGGCACTGGCGGACCATAATGCAGCCCATCGCGATCAGGGCTGCGGTGCCGATGCCGTATTCCTCGGCCCCCATCATCGCGGCCATGACGATGTCGCGGCCCGTGCGCAGGCCGCCATCGGTGCGGAGCGTCACGCGTTCGCGCAGGTTGTTCATGGCGAGGACCTGATGCGCCTCGGTCAGGCCCATTTCCCACGGGAGGCCCGCGTATTTGATCGAGGTGGCAGGCGATGCCCCGGTGCCGCCGTTGTGGCCGGAGATGAGGATGACATCGGCCTTGGCCTTGGCCACGCCCGCCGCGATGGTGCCGACGCCGGAGGCGGACACCAGTTTGACCGTGACCTTGGCGCGGGGGTTGATCTGCTTCAGGTCGTAGATCAGTTGGGCGAGGTCTTCGATCGAGTAGATGTCGTGATGCGGCGGGGGCGAGATCAGCGTCACGCCGGGGGTGGAGTGGCGCAGGCGGGCGATCAGCGCCGTCACCTTCATCCCCGGAAGCTGGCCGCCTTCGCCGGGCTTGGCGCCCTGGGCGACCTTGATTTCAAGCTCTTCGCAGGCGTTCAGGTATTCGGCGGTGACGCCGAAGCGGCCCGAGGCGACCTGCTTGATCTTGGCCGACGGGTTGTCGCCGTTGGGTTCGGGCGTGAAGTGCGCCGGGTCTTCGCCGCCTTCGCCGCTGTCGGACTTCGCGCCGATGCGGTTCATGGCGACGTTGAGGGTCTTGTGCGCCTCGGGGCTGAGAGCGCCGAGGGACATGCCGGGGGTGACGAAGCGCTTGCGGATCGAGGTGATGGATTCCACCTCTTCGATCGGGACGGGCTTGCCCAGCGCCTTGATGTCCAGCAGGTCGCGGATGTGGATGGGCGGGTTGGCGCGCATGGCGGCCGAATACTGCTTCCACAGGTCATAGCTGGCGCGGTCGCAGGCGGATTGCAGCATGTGCATCGTCTGCGCTTCCCATGCGTGCTTTTCGCCGGAACGGCGGGCCTTGTAGAAGCCGCCGATGGGCAGGACGTCGGCGCCGCCGAGCCAGCCCTTGGCGTGCACCTCTTCCAGCTTCTGTTCGATGCCGTGCAGGCCGATGCCGGAGATGCGCGAATGCATGCCGGGGAAGTATTCGGCCACCATCGCGCGGGACAGGCCCACCGCTTCGAAGTTCAGGCCGCCGCGGTAGGAGGAGATGACCGAGATGCCCATCTTGGACATGATCTTCAGCAGCCCCGCGTCGATGGCGTCGCGGTAGCGGCGCATGGCGTCGGTGAGCGTGCCGTCCAGCAGGCCGCGCGAGATGCGGTCTGCGATGGAGTCCTGTGCGAGGTAGGCGTTCACGGTGGTCGCGCCGCAGCCGATGAGGACGGCGAAGTAATGCGGGTCGATGCATTCGGCCGAGCGGACGTTGATGGAGCAGAAGGTCCGCAGGCCCTTGCGCGTCAGCCAGCTATGCACGGCGGAGGTGGCAAGGATCATGGGCATCGGCACCTTGTCCGGCCCCTGATGCTGGTCGGTCAGCACCAGATGGCCGGCGCCGGAGCGGACGGCATCCTCGGCCTCGGCGCGGATGCGTTCGAGGCCCTGGCGCAGGTCGTCGAGGCCCGGTTGGGCGGGGAAGGTGCAGTCGATGAAGGCGACCTGGTCGCCGAATTGTTTGACCATGACGTCAAATTCGGCGTTGGCGATGAAGGGGCTTTCAAGGACGAGGATTTCGGTCTGGCTGCTGTTTTCGTCCAGCACGTTGCGCAGGTTGCCGAAGCGGGTCTTCAGCGACATGACGCGCCCTTCGCGGAGCGAGTCGATGGGCGGGTTGGTGACCTGGCTGAAGTTCTGGCGGAAGAAGTGGGACAGCGGGCGATAGACCTTGGACAGGACCGCCGCCGGGGTGTCGTCGCCCATGGAGGCGACCATTTCCTTGCCATCCTCGGCCATCGGGGCGAGGACCTGTTCCAGTTCCTCGACCGTGTAGCCGGCGGCGATCTGGCGGCGGCGGAGGTCGGCGCCGGAGAAGAGGGCGCTTTCCGGCACGTCGCGCAGGAGGCTGTTCAGATCGACGATCTTTTCGATCCATTCGCCATAGGGCTGGCTGGCGGCCAGTTTGTCCTTCATCTCGGCGTCGTGGTAAAGGCGGCCTTCGGCCATATCGACGGCGATCATCTGGCCGGGGCCGAGTGCGCCCTTTTCGCGGATGGTGGTTTCATCGACGGGGACCATGCCCGCCTCGGACCCCGCGATGAGCAGGCCGTCGCCGGTGATGACATAGCGCATGGGGCGCAGGCCGTTGCGGTCCAGCCCGCCGCAGACCCAGCGGCCATCGGTCATGGCAAGGGCGGCGGGGCCGTCCCACGGTTCCATGACGGAGTTGCAATAGGCATACATGTCCGCCCATGCCTGCGGCATGTCGGTCGTCGTCTTGGACCATGCTTCGGGGACGAGCATGGTCTTGGCCATCGGCGCGTTGCGGCCGGAGCGGACGAGGACTTCGAACACCGCATCCAGCGCGCCGGAGTCCGAGGTGCCCGAGGGGATGATCGGCTTGATGTCTTCGGCAGCATCCCCGAAGGCCGAGGAGGCCATGCGGATTTCGTGGCTGCGCATCCAGTTGACGTTGCCCTTCAGCGTGTTGATTTCGCCGTTATGGGCGAGCATCCGGAAGGGTTGGGCCAGCCACCATTGCGGGAAGGTGTTGGTGGAATAGCGCTGGTGGTAGATGGCGAAGGAGGACTCGAAGCGGTCGTCCATCAGGTCGGGGTAGAAGACGGCGACCTGTTCGGCCAGCATCATGCCCTTGTAGATGATGGACCGGCAGGAGAGGGAGCAGAGATAGAGCCCCTGGATCTGTGCCGCGATGGCCGCTTTTTCGATGCGGCGGCGGATGATGTAAAGCTCGCGTTCGAACTGTTCCTGATCGATGTCCTTTTCGCAGCGGATCAGGATCTGTTCGATTTCGGGACGGGTCGCGTTGGCCTTGTCGCCCAGCACTTCGGTGTTCACCGGAACGTGCCGCCAGCCATAGATGTAATGGCCCATGCGCAGGACTTCGGTTTCCACGATCGTCCGGCAGCGTTCCTGTGCGCCGAAATCGGTGCGGGGCAGGAAGACCTGACCCACGGCGATCAGCTTGTTCGCGTCGGGTTCGTGGCCGGTGCGGCGGACCACGTCGTAGAAGAACCTGACGGGGATCTGGACATGGATGCCCGCGCCGTCGCCGGTTTTCCCGTCCGCATCCACCGCGCCCCGGTGCCATACGGCCTTGAGCGCGTTGATGCCGTTTTCCACGACCTTGCGCGAGGGCTTGCCCGAGATGGACACGACAAGGCCCACGCCGCAGGAGGAATGTTCGTCGTCGGTCTTGTAGAGACCGTTGTCGTTGAGCCACTGCCGCTTGGCTTCTTCGGCCTGCACCCAGGCGTCGTCATAGATGGTCATGGCAGGTCTCCTTACGACTTGGGCGGGAACGGCAGCGACGACATGACGGCGTCGCAGTCGAACAGGGGTTGGGTGGCGGCGAAGCCGGGTTCGCCGGGGCGGATGAACTGCATGGGGCTGCCATCGACGGGCACGAAATTGCCGTCGCCGCCATCCCATTGCGAGGGGCCGGAGAAGAACAGCCGCCATTCGGGGCTGATGTATTCGTTGCCGCGTGCGCGGCGCAGGACGTTGCCGGACAGGTCCGTTTCGGTGAATTCGAATTCGGTTTCCTGAAGGGTGACGCCGTCGATGACCACCTGACGGCCCGTCAGCGTGTCGCCGCCACGGACGCGGGTGCGTTCGCCGGTGTCATCGGACAGGCCGAAGATGAAGCTGTCCTGCCCCTTCGCCAGAAGGTTCGAGAAGGAGGCGGGATCTGCGGGGTTCGGGTCCAGCGTCTGGTGGACCGGGGGGTTCAGTTCGAAGCTTTCCACCCATTGCGTTTCGTAATCGATGCGCGAGGTGAAGAACGGCCCTTCCTGATCGAAATCGGTGCGCCACTGGTCGCCCTTTGGGTCGGCGGCGCAGATGTAGTGGTTGGACACGCGGCAGCCCTTGGACTGCACGGTGAGGAAGGTTTCGCAGCCTGCGGGCGGCGTGAAGCTGCCCGCGACGGCGGGCGAGGCGATAAGGACGAGCAGGGGCAGAAGGGCGCGGGTCATGGCGGATTCCTTGCTGCGAGGGGCGGCCTTATTCGGCCGCGACCTGCGCGGGTTGGGCGAGGTATTGCAGGATGGCATCGGCTGCTTCGCGCCCGTCGCGGATCGCCCAGACGACGAGGGACGCCCCGCGCACGATGTCGCCTGCGGCATAGACTCCGGCCAAGCTGGTCGCATGGGTCAGGAAGTCGGCCTTGATGGTGCCCCAGCGGGTGACGGCAAGTTCCGGCACGCCCCAGAGGGTGGGGATTTCCTCGGGCTCGAAGCCGAGTGCCTGAACCACCAGATCGGCGGGTTCGATGTAATCCGCGCCTTCGATCAGTTCGGGGGACTGGCGGCCCGTGGCATCCGGCGCGCCAAGGCGCATGCGCTGGACCATGACGCCTTCGACACGGTCGGAGCCGGTGAAGCCCTTGGGGGCGGTGAGCCAGACGAAATCGACGCCCTCTTCCTCGGCGTTCTGCACTTCGCGTTGCGATCCCGGCATGTTGGCTCGGTCGCGGCGGTAGAGGCATTTGACCGAGGTCGCGCCCTGGCGGATGGCGGTGCGGACGCAGTCCATCGCGGTGTCGCCGCCGCCGATGACGACGACGCGCTTGCCTTCGGCGTTCAGATCGCCGTTGTCGAATTCCTCCACCTCGTCGCCAAAGGATTTGCGGTTGGAGGCGGTGAGGTAGTCCAGCGCCTTGACGATGCCCTTGGCGCCGACGCCGGGGGCCGCGATGTCGCGGGCCTTGTAAACGCCGGTGGCGATGAGGACGGCGTCATGCTGGCCACGGATGGCGTCGAAGCTGATGTCTTCGCCCACGTTGCAGTTGGTGACGAATTGCACCCCCGCCTCGGCCAGCTGGTCGATGCGCTGCATGACGACGGGCTTTTCCAGCTTGAAGCCGGGGATGCCGTAGGTCAGCAGGCCGCCCGCGCGGTCGTAGCGGTCATAGACCGTCACCTGGATGCCCTTGCGGCGAAGCATGTCGGCGGCGGCAAGGCCACCGGGGCCCGCGCCGATGATGCCGACGGATTCGCTGCGTTCGGCATGGGGTTTGATCGGCTGGACCCAGCCGTTTTCCCATGCGGTGTCGGTGATGTATTTCTCGACCGAGCCGATGGTGACGGTGCCGTGGCCGGACTGTTCGATGACGCAGTTGCCTTCGCAGAGACGGTCCTGCGGGCATATGCGGCCGCAGATTTCGGGGAAGGTGTTGGTGGCCTGCGAAATCTCATAGGCTTCTTGCAGGCGGCCTTCGGCGGTGAGGCGCAGCCAGTCGGGGATGTTGTTGTGCAGCGGGCAATGCGACTGGCAGTAGGGGACGCCGCACTGGCTGCAGCGGCCCGCCTGTTCGGCGGCCTTTTCGGCGGCGTATTCGCGGTAGATTTCGTGGAAATCCTGCGCGCGCAGGTCGGCGGGGCGCTTTTCCGGCATCTCTTTCGGGACGGAGACGAACTGGAGCATCCGGTTGTTTGCCATGAGGGCGCCCTTTCTGACGGGGATCTCGGGTGCGCCTTCTTACTTTGGGCTTGGGGGGAATAAAAGTCAGTATGGTTGACCTTTAACGCGGTTTTTTCCCCGCTGGGTCGGAAATGTTGACCTATAGGGCGGAAATTAGGTCAGCATAGTTTACTATTCGGGTCAAAGTCCCAGCGAAAGCAGGGCCAGCGCGGCGGAGCCTACGATGATTCGCCACCAGCCGAAGATGGCGAAGCCGTTGCGGGACACGAAGTCGAGCGTCCAGCGGACGACGAGGACGGCCGAGATGAAGGCCAGCGCGAAGCCCACGGCGATGTCGGTCAGCGCCGAGAAGTCGAGGATGTGGCGGCTTTTCCACAGGTCGTAGGTGAAGGCCCCGGCCATGGTGGGCATGGAGAGGAAGAAGGAGAATTCCGCCGAGGCGCGTTTGCCCACGCCCATCAGGCGGGCACCGACGATGGTGGCGCCGGATCGGCTGACGCCAGGGATCATGGCGAGGCATTGCACGGCGCCGATGGCCAGCGCCTTGCGGAAGGGAAGCTGCATCGCGTCTTCGTGCTGCGGGGGCGGGGCGAGGCGGTCGATCACCAGAAGGACCAGCCCGCCGAGGATGAGCATGATGGCGATGAGGGCGGGCGTTTCGAAGAGGACGGTCTTGATGAAGTCATGCGCCAGCACGCCGATCAGGGCAGCAGGGAAGAAGGCCAGCAGGACCGAGGCGACGAAGCGGGCAGAGGCCGGGTCGGTATGGATGGTGGAGGCGACGCGCCAGAGTTTGGCGGCATAGACCGTCAGGATGGCCAGCACCGCGCCGAGCTGGATCACCACCTCGAACGTACGGCCGGGGCTGTCGAAGCCGAGGAAGTGCCCTGCCAGCAGGAGATGGCCGGTGGAGGAGACGGGGATGAATTCCGTCAGGCCTTCGATCAGGCCGAGGAGGGCGGCAACGAGGGTATTTTCCATGCGGGCGGCCGTCCTGGAGGGGGAAAGGGTGCCGCACGGGGCGGCACCGTCACGGGATCAGGCCTTGCGGAGGTTCTTGGCCGAGTCCTTGATGGCGGCGTATTGGCCCGAGGGCCGGTAGCGCCACAGGTATTCGGGCAGCACGGCACCGACCGCCGTGGGCGTGATGCCAAGGTCGGCCAGCGTGCGGGCGCCGGGGCTGACCACGTTGTCGGATTTCAGGTTGCGGACCTGGTCGCGGGTGATCAGACCGTTGCGGAACAGGCCCAGCGTCACGGCCTGCAGCAGGTCGAAGGCCCCGCCCATGATCGACGCGACGAAGAAGGGGACGTTGACGATCAGGCGGCGGCGGTGGATCACGGCCAGCATCTGGCGCATCAGGTCGCGGAAGGTGTCCACGTCCGGCCCGCCCAGCTCGTAGATGCCCGGCGCGGCTTCGCCCTTGATGCCCTTGACGGCTGCCTGCGCGACATCATCGACATAGACAGGCTGGAAGCGGGTATCGGCGCCGACGACCGGCAGCACCGGCCCGAGGCGGGCCATGGAGGCGAAGCGGTTGAAGAAGCCGTCCTCGTTCCCGAAGATGATGGAGGGGCGCAGGATCACGGCCGAGGGGAAGGCCTGCAGCACGGCCTTTTCGCCGGCGGCTTTCGTCTGCTGGTATTCCGAGGCGCTGTTTTCGTCCGCGCCGATGGCCGAGAGGTGGACAAGGCTTGCCACGCCTTCTTCGGCCGCGATGCGGGCGATGCGGGCGGCGCCGTCGGCCTGCACGGCGCCGAAGGTGTTCTTGCCGTGGCCGTTCAGGATGCCGACGCAGTTCACGACCGCATCCGCGCCCTTCATCACCGCACGGACGGAGGCGTCATCGCGGATGTTGCAGGCGACGGGTTCGACCTGCCCCACCACGCCGTAGGGTTTGACGAAGAGCGCGTCATTCGGGCGGCGGACAGCGACGCGGACGCGCCAGCCTTCCTTGGCCATGCGGCGGGCGATGTAGCGGCCGACGAAGCCCGAACCGCCGTAGATCGTGACAAGCTTGCTCATGTCCCGGTTCCCCAAGTCTTTGTTGGGGTGGTGATTACACGGTTGCGCCGCGAAGGCCAAGCATCCGCTGTGCCGCAGTGGGCAGTCCGTTGCGGACTGCCTGCAAAGCGGGCGGCGCGGGTGAAAAAGCGGGGAGGCCAAGAATCTTTTCCGCGCCCGTTGACAGTCCCTGACGGCTTCTTTACATCGCCCTCCATCGACTTGGGCCCAGATGGCGGAATTGGTAGACGCACTGGTTTCAGGTACCAGCGCTGCAAGGCGTGGAGGTTCGAGTCCTCTTCTGGGCACCATGTCGATCTGAGCGGAAGGGCGCGGGGAAACCTGCGCCCTTCGTCTTTTTGGTTTTTCGAGTCGTTTCATACGGTTAGACGCACTTTGGCGCCGTCTTAACCAAGTGATTGAAATTGAATTGATTCTCCCCCCCATAACCGCTATATGGCAGATGGGCGGTCATGCGCCGGAGTAATCCAGAGCAACCATCGGGTTGCAGGCCTTTGGCAATCATGGACCGGGGGGCCGCCCACTCACCCCAACAGCTTGAGCGATCTTTCTTGATCCTTCGAGAAATCGCACTTTTCCGGAACAGGAACGATCTTGAGGCCGTAGCTGAGCCTGTTGCCATTACGGTTGAACGTGATCGGCAATAGCGCTTCGGCGTAGCGCGGTTCACAGTTGCCGTACCGGTCTGGTTCGAAAGCACAAGCGACGCTAGACGCGACAATGTCCGCGAGTTGCAGGCTGGCGGAGGTCGAATGATCCCGAGCTTCCACTGTCTCGATATCAATAACCGGCCAATGAACGCGGACGTCGCCATCGGCGCGATTTTGAAGCTTCCGCAAGTAATCCTGAAATGCTTCGTAGGACATGCCACCCCGGCGGGAGAAGGTGATCAAAGACGCTCAACCAAGTATCTGGTCATGTAGAAGTAAAGCTGGTTCTTCTCTGCATACATGCCTGGTGGAATAGGGCGCTTGGCTGCCAGCACACTGGTTACGCGGATCGGCAACCGTGCCAAACTCTGAGCAGCCATGAGCCTTTGACCGTGATTCAAATCCTTGAAGTGGAGTTGCCTCACTTTCTTTTCCGGAAGTTTGGCGAGGATTCCGTCACGCCATCCAACGGCGGAAACACTGTTCGTTGCCCTGAAAACTGTCGCAGAGATCACCAGAAAATGGGACTGACCACCATTTGATCCGGGGACCTTCAGGTTCCCGAGACCGTCGTCGCCCGACTCATCAATGAAGGCTACAAAGGAATGCGACACCGGCAGACCGTGCGGGAAAACCGGCAGCGATTCAAGCATGAGGTAGCGTAAGGTTGACCCAAAAGGGTACCAAGGTTACTGGACGCAACACCCTGCCGAAAGGACGCGGACCTTGGCCATCTTCCTGCACCAGAACGACCTGCCCGACGGATTGCGGCTCGGGCCCGTGGTCGCCATCGACACCGAGACGATGGGGCTGGACCCGCGGCGGGACCGGCTTTGCGTGGTGCAGTTGTCGGACGGGAACGGGGACGCGCATCTGGTGCAGATCGCGCGGGGGCAGAGGTCGGCACCGAATCTGGAGCGGTTGCTGGTGGACCCTGCCACGCTGAAGCTGTTCCATTTCGGGCGGTTCGACATCGCGGCGCTGAAGAATGCCTTTGGCGTGGTGACGGCGCCGGTCTGGTGCACGAAGATCGCGTCCAAGCTGATCCGCACCTTCACCGACCGGCACGGGCTGAAATACCTGCTGCTGGAGCTGGTGGGTGTGGATGTGTCCAAGCAGCAGCAGACGAGCGACTGGGGCGCGGAGGTGCTGACCGACGCGCAGAAGGAATATGCGGCGTCGGATGTGCTGTATCTGCACGCGCTGAAGGATGCGCTGGAGGCGCGGCTGGTCCGCGAGGGGCGGATGGAGCTGGCGCAGCGGTGTTTCGACTTCCTGCCCGCGCGGGCGGAGCTGGACCTGCTGGGATGGGAAGAACCCAATGACATCTTCCACCACTGATTTCCTGACCACCGCCCGCCGTGTCATCCGGCGCGAGGCGGAGGCGCTGGGGATGCTGGCCGAGGGGCTGGACGGGGCGTTTACCGCCGCGGTCGAGCTGATCCTGAAGGCGGAGGGGCGCGTGATCGTGTCCGGCATGGGGAAATCGGGGCATGTCGCGCGGAAGATCGCGGCGACGCTTGCCTCGACCGGCACACCCGCGCAATTCGTGCATCCTGCCGAGGCGAGCCATGGCGACCTTGGCATGGTGATGCGGGGGGATGTGGCGCTGGTGCTGTCCAACAGCGGCGAGACGCCGGAGCTGGCGGATATCGTGGCGCATACGCGGCGGTTCGACATCCCGCTGATCGGGGTGGCGTCGCGGGCGGAGTCCACGCTGCTGCGGGCTTCGGATGTGGCGATCGTGCTGCCTGCGGCGCCGGAGGCCTGCGAGACGGGGATCGTGCCGACCACATCGACGACGATGACGCTGGCGCTGGGGGATGCGCTGGCGGTGGCGCTGATGGAGCATCGGGCGTTCACGCCGGACCAGTTCCGCGTGTTCCATCCCGGGGGCAAGCTGGGGGCGCGGCTGGCGCGGGTGCGGGACCTGATGCACGCAGATGCGCCGCTGGTGAACCATGACGCGCCGATGGGCGATGCCTTGCTGGTCATGTCGGCCAAGGGGTTCGGGGTGGTTGGCGTGACGGACGGGGACGGATACCTTCAGGGCATCATCACCGACGGCGACTTGCGGCGGCACATGGCCGGGCTGCTGGATCTGGCGGCGGGGGATGTGATGACGGCGGCGCCGCGCACCATCGGGCCTGCGGCGCTGGCCGAGACGGCGGTCAGGATCATGAACGAGAAGAAGATCACCTGCCTGTTCGTCGTGGACCCCGAGGGGAGCCGCACGGTTGCGGGCGTGCTGCATATCCACGACTGCCTGCGGGCCGGAATCGCCTGATGCGGGGCCGGGCCGCGCAGGATGGCTGGTCGCGGCTGGTCGCGTGGTTGAAGGTGGTGCTGCCGCTGGCGGCGCTGGCGCTGCTATCGACGCTGTTCCTCGTGTCGAACCGGATCAATCCGGAGGATGCGATTCCCTATGCGCAGGTGGATGTCGAGGCGCGGCTGAAGGAGCCGCGGATGACGGCGCCGACCTATGCGGGGACCACGAAGGACGGCGCGGCGCTGGAGGTGAGCGCGGCGGAGACGCGGCCCGAGGTGGAGGGCACGCGGGGGCAGACGGCGACGGATGTGGCCGCGCGGCTGAGCACGCCGGACGGGGTGGTGACGGAGCTTGCCGCCAAGGGGGCCGAGATGGCGCCGGACGGGCGCGAGGTGGTGTTCCGGGGCGATGTGGTGGTGACGCACAGCCTGGGCTACCGGGTCGAGACCGAGGCGCTGACGGCGCGGCTGGACGTGACGGGGCTGCGGTCGGATACGGCGGTGCGGGCCGAGGGGCCGGTCGGGCAGATCACTGCCGATACGATGGAGCTGGCACCCGCCGGGGCTGGCGGCGGGGGATATCTTCTGGTTTTCAACGGACGGGTTAAGCTGGTATATCGACCGGAAACCCGAACGAACCCATCGCAGGATTAGGGATGTCTGCCGCCATGCGCGCATCGATGCTTCTGGCGCTTCTGGTCTGGGGCCCCCTGATCTGGGCGCCCCTGATCTGGGCCCCCCTGCCCGTGGCGGCGCAGACGGCGATCGAGCTGAAGGGGTTGCGGCAGGATACGTCGCTGCCGGTGGAGGTGGAGGCGGACCGGCTGGCGGTGGACCAGGCAAACGGTCAGGCGACCTTTACGGGGAATGTGAAGGTCACGCAGGGCGAGATGACGATCACGGCGGGCGAGGCGCGGGTGGAATACACGCCGGACGGCAAGGGGATCGACAAGGTCCTGCTGTCGGGGCGCGTGCTGTTCGCCAGCCCGACGGATGCGGCCGAGGCGGACGAGGCGGTTTACACCATCGCTTCGGGCGAGGTGGTGCTGACGGGCGATGTGCTGCTGACGCAGGGGGCCACGACGATTTCGGGCGGGCGGCTGGTCTATGATCTGGACGCGGGGACCGGGGCCATGGACGGGCGGGTGCAGACCGTGTTCACCCCCGGCAAGGCCGCCCCGTGACCGCGCCCGGCCTGACCGTGACCGAGGGGTCGGCGGGGCTGGCCATCCGGTCGCTGCGCAAAAGCTACAAGCGGCGGCCGGTGATCCGCGATGTGTCCATGCATCTGAACCGGGGCGAGGTGGTCGCGCTGCTGGGGCCGAACGGATCGGGCAAGACGACCTGTTTCTACGCCATCGCGGGGCTGGTGACGCCCGAGGGTGGCGAGGTGCTGATCGACGGGCGGGACGTGACGGCGCTGCCGATGTATCGCCGCGCACGGATGGGAATCGGCTACCTGCCGCAGGAGGTTTCCATCTTCCGCGGCCTGTCGGTGGAGGACAACATCCTTGCCGTGCTGGAAATCACCCATTCCGACCGGCACAAGCGGCGCGAGCGGCTGGAGGAGCTGCTGTCGGAGTTTTCCATCACCCATCTGCGCCGCGCCCCCGCGCTGGCGCTTTCGGGCGGGGAGCGGCGGCGGGTGGAAATCGCCCGCTGTCTGGCGGCGGACCCGAAATACCTGTTGCTGGACGAACCCTTTGCCGGTGTGGACCCGATTGCGGTGGGGGAAATCCGGCATCTGGTGCAGGACCTGAAATCGCGGGGGATCGGCGTGCTGATCACCGACCATAACGTGCGCGAGACGCTGGAGATCGTGGACCGCGCCTATATCCTGCATGACGGCAAGGTGCTGATGAGCGGGACCACCGACGAGGTGGTGCGCGACGAGACGGTGCGCCGCGTCTATCTGGGGCAGAATTTCCGCATCGGCTGACCGTCGCCTGCCAGCGCGACCCAGCGCAGCGGAGAGCGCCACCCATCCCTACGACTCTGTTGACAAGGCGGGGCTGGCGGATGCCAAATGCCCGTGATGCGTGTGCAAATCGCCATGTCCGCTTCTGCCGCTGCCGCCCTTTCGACGGGTGGCCGCCTTGCGGGAGCCGCCGCCGGAACCCAAGTCAGTTTCACGAGGGTCCGACCGCCCCTGTAACGGGCGGGACGACCGAATTCACGCGGAGGAAGCACCATGCGTTACCAGATCAGCGGAAAACAGATCGACATCGGAGAGGCGCTCCAGACGCATGTGAAGGCCGAGCTGGGCGAGGTGGTGGAGAAATATGCCCAGCGCCCGACCGATGCCGTGATCGTCTTTTCGCGGGCCGCGCACGAGTTCATCTGTGAAGCGACCATCCACCTGTCCACCGGCCTGACGGCGCAGGCGAAGGGCCATGCGGCGGAAATCTATGCCGCCTTCGAATCCTGCCGCGAGAAGATGGACAAGCAGTTGCGCCGCTACAAGCGCCGTCTGCGCAACCATCACAGTGCCCGGACGGCACCTGTTGAATTCGCCGAAGGCTCCGCCTATATCCTCGCGCCAACCGAGGAGCCCGAGGACGACGACCACAACGGCGTGCCGCAGCCCATCGTGATTGCCGAAATGGAGACGAAGATTCCTTCGATCACCGTCGGCGAGGCGGTGATGCAGCTGGAGCTGGGGGGTCAGAAGATGCTCGTGTTCCGCAACGAAGGACATGGCGGCGTGAATGTGGTGTACCGTCGGGAGGACGGGAACATCGGCTGGATCGATCCGCGCAACAGCAAATGACGCCCGCCTTGGCGCGGCACAGGAACGACGGCACCTGATGGAACTTTCCAAGCTTTTGATTCCGGGGGCCGTGCGGGTCGTCGGTCAGTTGACCAGCAAGAAGCGGCTCTTCCAGGAACTGGGGGAGCTTGCCGCGCAGGCCTATGGCATGAGCGGGGCGACGGCGATCGACGGGTTGCAGGAGCGGGAAAGTCTGGGACCGACCGGCGTGGGGCATGGCATCGCCCTGCCCCATGCGCGGCTTGAGGACCTGAAGGATATCCGGGGCGTGTTCATCCGGCTGGAAAAGCCGCTGGATTACGACAGCGTGGACCGGCAGCCGGTCGATCTGGTCTTCGGGCTGTTCGCGCCGAAGGATTCGGGCGTGGACCATCTGAAGGCGCTGGCGCTGGTCAGCCGGACGATGCGGGATCAGGCCATCGTGGCGAAGCTGCGGGCGAACAGCGATCCGGCGAAGCTGCACGCGATCCTGACCGAATCGCGTACCACGGCCGCCGCCTAGCGTTTCGGGAAGAAGCCGAAGGACTGGTAGTCCTTCTGGTAGGCGTCACGCGCGGCCTCTTCGAGTTCGCCGTCGCGGATCGTGTCCAGCGCATCGTCGCAGGCATCGCGCGGAAGGGTGACTTCCGGCGCGGGAAGGCCGGTTTCGGCGGCAAGGAAGGCAAGGCCCTGTGGCAGCGTATCCTCGCGCAGGACGAGGTCGGGCTGCTGGAACTGGGCGAAGCCTTGCAGGATGGCGGTCTGGGTGGCCCAGCCGGCATCCGTCTTGAACCCGGTCTGGCCCGCGAGGTTGCGTTTCAGGAAGCGCAGGAAGGCGAGGAAGGCCGCGTGGCGGTCCTTCGGGTCGGTATAGGGCTGGCCGGGTTTCGGCAGGTGGACGCCGTGGACCCGTGACAGGACGTTGCGCTGTTCCTGTGCCATGGCGCCCTGTTCCAGTTCCCAGAAGGCGCGGTGGGCGCGGTCCAGCGGATGGCGCAGGACGGTAAAGCTGCGGTGACCGGGATGGGCGCGTTTCCACTGGCGCAGGGTCTTGTGCGTGAAGTCGCGTTCCACCCCGCCGAAGGTGGCGAGCCAGTCCACCAGCGGCTGGACGGGGGCGCCCTTGACCGGCTGGAACAGGAGCGGGGCGGCGGATGCGGCGACATAGCCCGGGATGGCGGCGTTGCGGCGGGGTTCGAAGTTCGGGGTGCGCGACAGGTTGAACCGGTCCAGCCGCGCCAGCGTCTGTTCCATCGCCGCAAGGTTCGTGACCTTTTCGCCCAGCGGTTCGGGGTTCTGCACCGTCAGCGAGGCATCCACCTTTTCCAGCCGCGAGTCGATGCCGAGGAAGGCGGCAAGGCCGTTCAGGACGGCAAGATCGGGGATGTCGTCATAGTCGATGTAGAAGGCCGTCTGCCCGCGCGCCTGCAGGGCGTGCAGGAGGCGGATCTGGAATTGCTGCACCTCGTCCAGATGGCCGGCGAATTCGGCGGGGTCGAAGCGGGCCTTGGCCTGTTTCAGGTTCTTGGGGTTGGTCAGTTTCCACTGGCCGGTGGCCTGCGCGATCTTGAGGCTGACATAGCTTTCGATCGGGTTGCGCGTCAGCACGATCTTGGCGCAGCGCGGGTCGTCCATGACGAGGTCGAACACGCGGGGGTCGTGGTCGTGGAAATAGCGGAAGCCGGGCAGGCCGGAGCTGCGTTCGCGCAGGCGGCGGAGGAGGCGGAGGGGGTCTTCCTCGCGGTCGGCAAGGGTGATGCCGAAGAGTTCGGTCTGGTCCTTCTTGCCGATGAAGACGGGGTTGAACACCTCGCCATGGCAGGTGACGCCGGCGAGGGCGTTGAGATTGGCTTCGAGGAAATTGGAGCCAGTCCGCATTTCGGCGAACATGACGAAGCTGTCGAACGGACGGGTCACGGGGTCACTTCACAAGGTAGGGGCGGCCACGGCGGGATTCGTTGGGCCGGTCGTCGCTGGAGGGGAAATCGCCCATGAGGACGGGCTGCATCCCCTGGTTGCGGAGGTTCTGGAGGAACTGGCCGAAGCCCGCCAGATCGGACATGCGCGGGGCTTCTGTCAGGCGGCGGAGGGAGCGGGGGCTGATCTCGTCCACGATGGTCTGGAGCGGTTCCATCGGGTTTTCGATGAATTCGGCAAGGTTCCAGATCCGGATGCGGGCCTTGGCGGTGGAGTGGCGGAGGATGGCGAGATGTTCGATCTCGATCTTCTGGAGGCGGGCGGCTTCGCGGCGGATGTCGGCGAAGTTGCGGTTGGACTTGAACAGCGGGACGGCCCAAGCGCCGGAGATGACGGATATCTGCGCGTTGGAGTCCAGCGCCATGAACCAGTTGAGTTCCTGCAGGTCGGCGGGGCCGAACTGGAAGCACTGGCGTTCGCCGCGGGTGGCCCAGATCAGGTTGGCGAGGAAGGAGCGCGGGTTGTAGTCGCGCAGGGCGGAATTGTCGGGGATGGAGCCGTTGAACACCGCCTCCCCCCCTGCGAATTCGACGCGGTCGGGGGCGAAGAGGTGGCCGTGGACGCGGCTGCCGGTGACTTTGGACAGCCAGCCTTCGAAATTCTCGAACACGTCGGAGAAGCCCTGGAAGACGGAATAGGGCGCGGCGGTGCGGCCGTTTTCCCAATCCTCGTTCGGGAAGCGGCTTTGCATGTAGAGGCCGGGGCGGCCCTTCACGCGGCGTTCGACGGCCTTGGAGAACAGGCGGTCGATCTTGCCGGGGTTGGGTTCGCCCGCCGCCTGCCGTTCGGCATCGTCGGACAGGAAGGTGGCGTAGAGTTTGGTCGCGTTGGGCCAGATCTTGCGGGCGACGAAGCAGTCGGACCGGCGGAGGAGTTGCAGGTGGTCGTCGTAGAAGATGTGCGGTTTGCCCTGGAAATCGAATTTCGACAGGGTGAGGGAACGGCTTTCGACGTTTGAGGAGACCTGACGGACAAGGGTCTGGAAATAGCTTTCGTCCGGAATCCAGACGCGGCGGAAGTAGCGGTCATAGAGGGCGCGATCGGGCCCTTGCAGGATGGCGGTCAGGGTCTGGCGGGTCAGGCACCACCACTGGCTGCCCAGATGCGGGACGATGCCGTTGGGGATCGTGCGCTGGAAGCCCACGGCGCGTTGCAGCCTTACGTAGCGGTCGAACAGCCAGCGCTGGGTGCGCCACGAGAAGGGGAAGCGCAGGGTGAAACGTTCCATGTTCAACCCGCCGATCGTCCAGCCCACTTCCTCGGTCGTGACGGATTCGATGAAATCGGTGCGCGGGCGTTCGTCCAGATAGGCGATCAACTGCCTGACCGGGCGCAGCGGCAGGCAGGAGCCGGAGGCGAGATAGACGTGCCGGACCGTCGGGAACCTGTCGAGGATCAATTCGGTGGCGGCCTGCGTGGCGGCGACGATGCCCCATGTCCCCCATTCGCAGGCGAAGCGTTCGGAGAAGAGGACGTTGGGCAGATCGGCCAGGTCGTTGCGGAATTTGTCATAGCTCCACTGTCCGACGCGGCGATCGACGTGGATGACGACGGGGCAGCCCCGTTCGGCCCAGTGGCGGGCGGTTTCGGCGGCCCTGTGGAAGGCCGTGTGGCAGAGCATGACGAAGCCGAGGGTGCCGTTGGGGATGTCGGTCATGCCCAGTTCCCCTTGGACATCAGCCCGAGGATTTCGAGCTGCCGCCAGTTGATGTAGCGTTCGGACCACTTGCACCAGAGGTCTGGCTGCGCCTGCAGGCCGTCGCGGTAGGCGCGGTATTCGGCGCTGTTGGCGTAGTGCTGCCCGCGCTTGAGTTCCTCTTCGGCCTTGGCGGCGAAGGTATCGAGGAATTTCGCGTGCAGGAGGCAGCCCGAGGCCTTTTCGCCGCCCCATTCGTCATAGACGAGGTTCAGCCCGCGCGGCAGGAGGCTGTGGGTCGAGCTGGCATAGGCATAGGCGCGGTCCCATCTGACCAGCGGGATCTTGTTCAGGGCGGGGGCGCCCTTCGGGTTGTCGGCAAAGAAGGTGCGGGCGCGGGGGCCGCCCTGAATCCACAGGTTGCCGTCGCCGCGGTTGCGTTTCACGGAATAGTTGGCGCTGTCGAACCAATGCGCGATCTCGAACGGGTCCTGCCCTTCGCGGTAGGGCTGCGCGTCGATCGGTCCCTTGGGATACATGTCGAGGAGCATGGCCGAGAAGGAGCGGATGCCCGAACTTTCCAGCCAGTCGGTCAGCGCCTTCAGCGGGCGCGTCTCGCAGAAGGGATAGACGAAGAATTCGTCCGGATCGACGACCAGCGTCCAGTGGCCGTGGCAGTATTTCCGCTGGATCGCCGTGACCCAGTCCATCCCGTAGCGGGAGCTGCGATAGCTGCCCCGCGTGGACCAGATCGACACGTCGGGCTGCGACGCGAGGTATTCGGGAGAGCCGTCTTCGGAGGCGTTGTCGATGAAGAGGAAGTGGTTGACCCCGAGGTCGCGGTAATAGCGCAGGAAATAGGGCAGGCGGATGCGTTCGTTGCGCAGGGTGCTGACGAGGAGGATGGAGTCGGACCGGATCGCGCCGGTGCGGTTGGCGATGGCGGTCAGTTCGCGGCGTTTGAGCCATGCGCGCAGGTGCAACCGCCTGCGGCGCAGCCTCAGCCGATATGCCCCGACGATCCCCACCTTGACCTACCCGCCTTTACCCTGTGACCGGCACGTTGCGAAAATCGTGCCGCACACCCCGACCTGCCTGCATTCCGTTCTGGCTGCGGACCCATCCGCACGGCGGAAGAACCAGCCTTTTGATCCAGATTAGTATTTGGTCGGGAAAGTGTAAACAATTGCTGGATCGCCGTCACATCCGGATGGCGGGGATGCTGCGGATTTGGCGCATCATATCCAGCCGCCCCGCGACATGAGGCCCAGCGATTCCAGAGCCCGCCATGTCGTCAGGCGGCGGGATTGCGGGGTCCAGAAATCGGGGTTGCGGGTCAGGGCGTCGTAATAGCCGTCATATTGGGCGGAGTTGGAGAAGTGTTCGCCGCGCTGCTGTTCTTCGGCGGCGCGGGTGACGATGGTGTTCAGGAACTTGGTATGGAGCAGGAGGCCCGAGGGCGCCTCGGCCCCGCCGGTGTCGTAGATTGCGTTCAGGCGGGGCGGCAAGAGGGAGTGGGTGGAGTTCACATAGGCATAGCGCCAGTGCCATCTGACCAGCGGCACCTTGTTCAGGGTCGGGGCGCGGCGGGGATCGGCGGTGAAGAAGCTGCGGGCGCGGGGGCCGCCCTGTATCCAGAGGTTGCGCATGGGCTGCTGGATGCGGATGCCGTAGCCGGAGGGATCGAACCATTCCAGCACGTCCAGCGGGTTGTCGCCCGCATGATAGGGGTGATCGCCGACCGGACCCTTCGGATAGAGGTCCAGCATCATGGCGCCGAACATGGGGCGGCCGGTGCTGTCGAGCCAGTGGGTCAGGGCGCGGAGGTCGCGGCTGTCGCAGTATGGATAGACCAGCAGTTCGTCGGCATCGACGGTCAGGCACCAGTGGCCATGCCCGTTGCGCATCATCAGCCATGTCAGCCAGTCCATGCCGAAGCGCGAGGCCTTGTAGCTGGCCAGCGTGGACCAGAGCGAGACATCGGGCTGGGCGGCGAGATAGGCGGCGGAGCCGTCGTCGCTGCCGTTGTCCACCACGAGGAAATGCGAGACGCCCAGACTGCGGTGATGGTCCAGGAACCATGGCAGGCGGAGGATTTCGTTGCGGATGCAGGAAAAGGCGAGGATGTCATGCGGGCCGATCGCGGCGCGGCGGTCCGAGACGGGGCGGAGGTCGTGGCGCCTGCGCCATGCGCGGCCAAGGAGCCTGCGCCGTTTCCAGCGCAGGCGGTAGGCGGTCAGCAGGTCGGCGGGCGAATGCGTCACCGCGCGGCCGGTGGAGGCGGTTACTGGGCGGCCTTCTGGACTGCGACCATTTCGTCCAGATAGGCGGCGAATTCGTCGCGCAGGTCGGGGCGGGACAGGCCGAAGGCGACGGTCGCCTGCAGGAAGCCCGCCTTGGAGCCGCAATCGTAGCGCTGTCCCCGGAAGCGGTAGCCGAAGACGCGGCCTTCGGCGGTTTCCTCGGCGATGGCGTCGGTCAGCTGGATTTCGCCGCCCGCGCCCTGCTTCATGCGGTTGAGGTTGGTCAGGACCCTGGGCGACAGGATGTAGCGGCCGATCACGGCGAGGTTGGACGGCGCGGTGCCCGGCGCGGGCTTTTCGACCATGCCCTTGGCCTTGACGATGGAGCCCATGTCTTCGTCGATGTCGAGCACGCCGTAGGATTTCGTCCGTTCCGGCGCGACTTCCATTGCGGCGACCATGTTGCCGCCGGTCTGTTCATAGGCTTCGACCATCTGCTGGAGGCAGGGCTTTTCGGCGGCGATGACGTCGTCGGGCAGCAGGACGGCGAAGGGTTCGTTGCCGATCAGGCGGCGGGCACACCAGACGGCGTGGCCGAGGCCGAGCGGGCGGTTCTGGCGGATGTAGGCGATGGCGCCGCTATCCATGTTGGTTTCCTTGAGGATTTCCAGAAGGTCGTCCTTGCCGGACTTGCGCAGGGCGCTTTCCAGTTCGGGGGCGTTGTCGAAGTAATCCTCGAGCGCCGACTTGCCGCGCGATGTGACGAAGATGAATTCCTTGATGCCCGCCGCGCGCGCCTCGTCGATCGCGTACTGGATCAGCGGGCGGTCAACCAGTGTCATGATTTCTTTGGGGATGGATTTCGTGGCGGGGAGGAACCGTGTTCCGAGACCTGCCACCGGAAAGACGGCCTTCGTGACCTTCCTGATCTTCATTTCTTCACCCAATCATATTCCGGCGCGAGCCGGAAAAAGAACCACAGACACCTGCCTTGCAACACAGGGCGCAGGGCGCCCGCGCCAAGTTAGCAGCGTTTTCCCGTGGATGGAATTGACGTCATGGTGCCGAACGGGCGGAATCAATAACACCTTCTGCATTGCAGCGGGAAATGTCGGGAATGGGACGGCCCTGCGGCGGGAAAATGCCAATCCGTCACCCCTGCCCCGCCATGTCGGCCATCATCGCCTCGATCACCGGAACGTCGGAGGGGTTGTTCAGTTCCCAGAACTGACGCCCCCGCGATTCGACCTGCACGCAGAGGACGTTGCGCCCGTTTTCCAGGAAGCGGAGCTGTTCCAGCCCCTCGAGCTGTTCGAGCGGGCCGGCCTGCCAGCCGGGGTAGTCGGCCAGCGCGGCGGGGCGGTAGGCATAGACGCCGACATGGTGGAAGACGGGCGTCGGTTCGTGATCGCCGTAGGTGCGGCCGGTATAGGGGATGACTTCCTTCGAGAAGTAGAGCCCCCGCCCCCCGTCACCGAAGACGGCGGTGGTTCCGCCGACGCGGCCATGGCGGCGGTCTTCCAGCAGTTTGGCAAGCATTGCGCCTTCGCAGCGCAGGACAGGCGTGGCGATTTCGGCCTCGGGGCGGGCACGCAGGCCCGCGACGAGGTCTTCGACGAACCATGCGGGCGTCAGCGGGGCGTCGCCCTGCAGGTTCACCACGATGTCGAAACCCGGCAGTTTCCGAGCGACTTCGGCGCAGCGTTCGGTGCCGTTCTGGCAGTCGGAGGAGGTCATCACCACTTCGGCGCCGAAGGCGGTGGCGTGGTCTGCAATGCGGTCGTCATCGGTGGCGACGACGACGCGGTCGGCGCCGCGGACGGCCATCGCCGCCTCCCACGAGCGGCGGATGAGGGTCTTGCGGCCATCGGGTCCGGCCAGTTCCACCAGCGGCTTTCCGGGATATCGGGTGGAGGCGTAACGTGCGGGAATTGCTATGAGAACAGTCATTTCTTGAGCTCCACGCCCGGTGCGTAGGCGATGAAGAAAGGGTTGGCCCAGCCCGGTTTGCCATATTCCAGTGGCAGATGCGTGTCGAAATGGACGACCCGCCCGCCCGCGCCGCGCAGCACGGCATCGCCGGCTGCCGTGTCCCATTCCATCGTCCGGCCGATGCGGGGGTAGAGGTCGGCCTCGCCGGTGGCGACGAGGCAGAATTTCAGGCTGGAGCCCGCGCTGGCGGCATCGCGGATGGCGTACCGGCCGATATAGTCATCGGTGGCCTGGTCGCGGTGGGATTTGGAAGCGACGACCATCAGGGCGCCGTTGTCGGGGGTCGATACGCGGATCGGGCGGGTCGGGCCGGGGGTGGCCTTGTCGAAGGGGCCCGTCTCCTCGACCGCGGTGCCGTCGGGGAGGGTGTAGAAGAGCCTGCCCTTGGCCGGGGCATAGACGACGCCGCGCAGGGGGATGCCGTCCTGCACATAGGCGATGTTGACGGTGAAATCGCCGCGGCGCTGCACGAATTCCTTGGTGCCGTCCAGCGGGTCCACGATCAGGAAGGTGCGGGCGGACAGGGCGTGGCTGTCGGACTGTTCCTCGGTGATGAGCGTCACGTCGGGGAAGGCGGCGCGGAGGCCGGCGGAGATATGGGCATCGGCGGCTTCGTCGGCCTCGGTCACGGGGGAGGCGTCGGATTTCGACTTCACCTCGAAATCAGGGCCGTCATAGACCGCGAGGATGCGGTCTCCCGCTTCGAGCGCGAGGCGGCGGATGACGGGGACGAGCGTGGCGAAATCCATGGAAACCTCGGGTTTCGGGGCGGCGGAACGCGCCGCAGTTGAACAAACGGACCGTGCGCCTTATCATCCGCAGGCGCGGAAACGGCAAGCAGTCCTGCGCGGGTCGGCAAGGGTGCGAGGGCGGACAGCGTGCGGTTTCGGGCCGATGTCAGGAGAACGAAGGCGCGGACAGCGTGGGGGATGCTGGAACTGGTGTTCCACGGTGCCGTCCACAATGTGCGCATGACCCATACCAGCGCGGTGATGGGGCTGGTGATCAACCTGTTCCAGTCGGCCGTGATGATCGCCGGGTTCTACCTGATGTTCACCTTTGCCGGTGCGCGGGGGAATGCCATCCGGGGCGATTACATCCTGTTCCTGATGTCCGGCATCTTCATGTTCATGACGCATGTTAAGACGCTGGGTGCCGTGATGAAGGCCGACGGGCCGACATCGGCCATCATGAAGCATGCCCCGATGAACACGCTGATCGCCATCGGGGCGGCGGCGCTGGGCACGTTGTATGTGCAGGTGTTTTCGGCGGGGGTGATCCTTTATATCTACCACGCGATCGTGGCGCCGCTGTATTTCGACGAACCGGTCGGGATGCTGGGGATGCTGCTGCTGGCCTGGGGGTCGGGGATTGCCATCGGGCTGATGATCCGGGCCGCGATGCCGTGGCAGCCGCGGTTCTTCGGGACGGTGGCGCAGATCTACATGCGGCTGAACATGATCGCGTCGGGCAAGATGTTCGTGGCCAATGCGATGCCGACGGCGGTGCTGGCCTTCTTTGACTGGAACCCGCTGTTCCACATCATCGATCAGGGGCGGGGTTACATCTTCCTGAACTACGCGCCGCGCTATACCAGTCTGGAATACCCCATCTATGTGATGCTGGCCTGTCTGACCTTGGGGCTGATCGGGGAATATTACACGGGCAAGAAGGCATCGGTCAGCTGGTCGATGGGTCGCTGACGGGTTCCACGACGCGCAGGGTCAGGTTGATGCGCCCGCCGCCCGGCAGAAGGCGCGAGGAGCGGAAGCGCAGCCGGTCGATGCCGTGCCAGGCGAGGCGGGCGCTGCCGCCCATCAGCAGGACATCGCCGGATTTCAGCCAGAGGCTTTCGGTCGGGTCCTTGCGGTCGGTGCCGCCGATGCGGAAGAGCGCCTCGTCCCCCAGCGAGACGGAGAGGACGGGGAAGGAGAAGTCGCCTTCGTCGCGGTCCTGATGGAGGCCCATCTTGGCGCCTTCGCCGTAGAAGTTGACGAGGCAGCAGTCGGGGTCGCGGGACAGCCCTGTCAGGTCGCGCCAGAGCGTCAGGATGGCGGGGGGTATCGGCGGCCATGGCTGGCCGCCGGGGTGGCGCGGTTCGTATCGGTAGCCATGCCTGTCGGTGATCCAGCCGAGGCGGCCTGCGGATGTCATGCGCACGCTCATCGGCCGCCCGCCGGGGGGTGACGGGGGCATAGAGCGGCGCGGCGGCGACGACCTTGCGCAGGTCGGCCACGAGCCGTTCCTGCGCGGTATGATCCAGAAGGGCGGGCCAGTAGAGGAAGCCCCTGATGTCGATCGGTCCGGTCATCGCCCCACTCCTTCGCATTCCGGTAAAATCGGACCGGTGCGCCGCTTGCAGCCCCACGGCCCCCCCCTTATATACAGCCCGAAGCCGGGACCGGGCGGGCCGCCTGCCCCGGATGCACTTGGGATCGGGGACGGATGCCTTGCAAGGGTCCTGCCCCACAACATCGCCGAAAGAAGAGGTAGCATATCATGGCCAAAGTCATCGGGATTGACCTCGGGACCACGAACTCTTGCGTGGCCATCATGGACGGGTCGCAGCCCCGCATCATCGAAAACTCGGAAGGCGCGCGCACCACGCCGTCCATCGTCGCCTTCACCGAAACCGAACGTCTGGTGGGCCAGCCTGCCAAGCGTCAGGCGGTGACCAACGCCGCCAACACCGTCTTTGCCGTGAAGCGCCTGATCGGGCGCCGCCATGACGACCCGGCGGTGACGAAGGACCAGAAGAACATCCCCTACAAGGTGATCAACGGCGGCAACGGCGACGCATGGGTCGAAGTGCGCGGCGAGAAGTATTCGCCGTCGCAGATTTCCGCCTTCATCCTGCAGAAGATGAAGGAAACCGCCGAGTCCTATCTGGGCGAGCCGGTGACGCAGGCCGTCATCACGGTGCCCGCCTATTTCAACGACGCCCAGCGTCAGGCCACGAAGGACGCGGGCAAGATCGCCGGTCTGGAAGTGCTGCGGATCATCAACGAACCGACCGCCGCCGCGCTGGCCTATGGTCTGGACAAGAAGGAAACGCGGACGATCGCGGTCTATGACCTTGGCGGCGGCACCTTCGACATCACGATCCTTGAGATCGACGACGGCCTGTTCGAGGTGAAGTCCACCAACGGCGACACCTTCCTTGGTGGCGAAGACTTCGACATGCGGATCGTCAGCTATCTGGCCGACGAGTTCAAGAAAGAGCATGGCGTTGACCTGACGCTGGACAAGATGGCGCTTCAGCGTCTGAAGGAAGCGGCCGAAAAGGCGAAGATCGAGCTTTCGTCCAGCCAGCAGACGGAAATCAACCAGCCGTTCATTTCGATGGACAAGAACACCGGCCAGCCCCTGCACCTTGTGGTGAAGCTGACGCGGGCCAAGCTGGAATCGCTGGTCGATGACCTGATCAAGAAGTCGATGAAGCCCTGCGCCGCCGCGCTGAAGGATGCCGGTCTGTCCACGTCCGACATCGACGAGGTGGTGCTGGTCGGCGGCATGACGCGGATGCCGCGCGTGATCGAGGAAGTGACGAAGTTCTTCGGCAAGGAACCCCACAAGGGCGTGAACCCGGATGAAGTCGTGGCCGCCGGTGCCGCGATCCAGGCGGGCGTCCTGCAAGGTGACGTGAAGGACGTGGTCCTGCTGGACGTGACGCCGCTTTCGCTGGGCATCGAGACGCTGGGGGGTGTCTTCACCCGCCTGATCGACCGCAACACCACGATCCCGACGAAGAAGAGCCAGATCTTCTCGACCGCCGAGGACAACCAGAACGCGGTGACGATCCGCGTCTTCCAGGGCGAGCGCGAGATGGCGGCGGACAACAAGATGCTGGGCCAGTTCAATCTGGAAAACATCCCGCCCGCGCCGCGCGGCATGCCGCAGATCGAAGTGACCTTCGACATCGACGCCAACGGCATCGTGTCCGTTTCGGCGAAGGACAAGGGCACCGGCAAGTCGCAGCAGATCACGATCCAGGCGTCGGGCGGTCTGTCCGATGACGATATCGAGAAGATGATCAAGGACGCCGAGGCGAATGCCGACGCGGACCGCGCCCGCAAGGAACTGGTGGAAACCAAGAACCAGGGCGAAAGCCTGCTGCATTCGACCAGGAAGTCGCTGTCGGAGCATGGGGACAAGGTCGATCCGTCCACGGTCGAAGCCATCGAATTCGCCATGGCCCCTCTGGAAGAGGCGCTGAAGGGCGAAGATGCGGGCAAGATCAAGGGCGCGATCCAGAACCTGACCGAAGCCGCGATGAAGCTGGGCGAGGCGATCTACAAGGCCAGCCAGTCCGAAGCCGATGGCAAGGACGAGGACGGGCCGCGGCCGGTGGATGACGACATCGTCGATGCCGACTTCGAGGATCTTGGCGAAAACAAGCGGAAGTGACACCGCGCGGATCGGAAAGGGGGGCGGTTCGGCAACGGACCGCCCCCACCCGGTTCTGAGAGGGGGTTTTGTCCCGGATGGCAAAACGAGATTACTATGATGTGCTTGGTGTCGCGCGCGGGGCTTCGGCGGACGAGCTGAAGAAGGCTTATCGCCAGAAGGCGAAGGAGCTGCACCCCGACCGCAACTCTGACAACCCGAATGCCGAGGCGCAGTTCAAGGAAGTGAACGAAGCCTATGACGTGCTGAAGGACGCCGACAAGAAGGCGGCCTATGACCGGTTCGGCCATGCCGCCTTCGAAGGCGGGATGGGCGGCGGCGGGCGCGGGGCGCAGGGCTTTGGCGGCGGGAATGCGGATTTCGCCAGCGCGTTTTCGGATGTGTTCGAAGACCTGTTCGGCGATTTCATGGGCGGCGGGCGCGGCGGCGGTGGCCGGTCGCGGGCGCAGCGCGGGTCGGACCTGCGCTATAACCTGCGCGTTTCGCTGGAAGAGGCCCATCAGGGCGTGCAGAAGACGATCAACGTGCCCAGCTCTGTCGCCTGCGACACCTGTCGCGGCACGGGGGCCGAGGGCGGTGCGGAACCTGTGACCTGCCCCACCTGTTCCGGCATGGGCAAGGTGCGGGCGCAGCAGGGCTTCTTTACCGTCGAACGCACCTGTCCGACCTGCAACGGCATGGGACAGATCGTCAAGAATCCCTGCCGGTCCTGCGCCGGTTCGGGGCGGATCGAACGCGAACGCGCCCTTTCGGTGAACATTCCGGCAGGGGTGGAAACCGGCACGCGCATCCGTCTGGCCGGCGAGGGCGAGGCGGGGTTGCGGGGCGGGCCCTCTGGCGACCTGTACATCTTCATCGAGGTGAAGGATCACCCGATCTTCCAGCGCGACGGGGTCCACCTGTTCTGCCGCGTGCCGATCAGCATCACCACCGCTGCCCTTGGCGGCGAGGTGGAGGTGCCCACGATCGACGGCGGGCGGTCCCGCGTGAAGGTGCCTGCCGGCGCCCAGACGGGCAAGCAGATGCGCCTGCGCGCCAAGGGGATGCCCGCGCTGCGCGGCGGCGGGGTCGGTGACATGGTGCTGGAACTGGCCGTCGAGACGCCGGTCAACCTGACGGCGCGGCAGCGCGAGCTTCTGATGGAGTTCGAGAAGCTGAGCGAAGAGAACAACCCAGAAGGAAAGACCTTCTTTTCCAAGGTGAAGGGCTTCTGGGACGGGATGAAGAACTGAGGAAAGGGCCGCCATTGCGCGGCCCTTTGCCGTTAAATTCCTGTTCATGAATGGCTGCGATGCTGGCCGCATGAAACAGGTTGCCCATTTCCGCGAATCGCCTTTGCCGCTGTTCCCTTTCGGGGACGGGGACGAGGCTGTGCAGGCCGCCCCCGTCAATGCGGCGGGGCGGTTGCCCAGCTATATCGGGGACCACCGGCAAAGGCTGCGGGAACGGTTCCGCGACACCGACGGGGCGGGTCTGGCGGAATACGAGGTGCTGGAGATGGTGCTGTTCCGCGCCATTTCGCGGCAGGACGTCAAGCCACTGGCGCGTCGGCTGCTGGACAGCTTTGGCGATCTGGCGCGGGTGGTTTCGGCGCCCAAGGCCCGGCTGATGCAGGTGCATGGCGTGGGCGAGGCCGTGGTGACGGAGCTGAAGCTGATGGAGGTCGTGGCGCAGCGCATGGCGCGGTCGCGCGTGATGCAGCGGCCCGTCCTGTCCTCCTGGCAGGCGCTGCTGGATTACTGCCATACGGTCATGTCCCATGCCGAGACGGAGCATTTCCGCATCCTGTTCCTTGACCGCAAGAATGTGCTGATCGCGGATGAGGAACAGGCGAAGGGCACGGTGGACCATGTGCCGGTCTATCCGCGCGAGGTGGTGAAGCGGGCGCTGGAACTGGGGGCGACGGCGCTGATCCTGATCCATTATGTGGCGCGCCACATAA
>AYNO01000004.1 GCA_000500915.1 Rhodobacter sp. CACIA14H1 | reverse complement strand
TGAGGGGGGGCAGGTCGGTCGTGGTCATGCGGTGGCTTCGGGATGGCTGCGGATGAGTGCGGTCAGGGCGGCAAGGTCGGCCAGAAGCGGCGGGGCCAGTGCCGCGACCCGTTCCGCCGCGCGGGCATGGGCGGCGGCGTTCAGATCGACGGCGAGGCTGTGGAGGCGGGTCGCGCCGATGGTGCCGGCAAGCGAGATGAGGATGTGGGACTGGGCGCGGATGGTCAGCCAGTCGGCGGAGGTGGGGGCGGGAGCCGAGGCGGCGGGGTCCGGCAGGGCGGGGGCGAGGCTGTCCCGCACCGCGGCCAGATCGGCCTGCATCTGGCGCAGCAGGGCGGGGGCGATTTCGGGGCCGGCCATCCGCAGCAGGTCGGCCAGCGTGCGCCCGTCGCCCAGAAGGGCGGCGGTGCCGTCTTGGGGCGGGGATGCCGGGCGCGGTGTCGTCATGCCCCACAAGTTACGCGGGTGGCGCGGCTTGTCCAGCCTTACGCCTTGGCCATGCCGATGCCCTGCAGCGCCGCGCGGATTTCGTCGAGGATGGCGGGGTCGTCGATGGTGGCGGGCATCTTGAAGTCCTGCCCGTCCGCGATCTTGACCATGGTGCCGCGCAGGATCTTGCCCGAGCGGGTCTTTGGCAGGCGGTCCACCACGACGGCGCGTTTGAAATCGGCGACGGGGCCGATGGTTTCGCGCATCAGGGTGACGCATTCCTTGACGATATCCGCGTGCGGGCGGGTGCAGCCCTTGTTCAGGCAGAGGAAGCCCAGCGGGGACTGGCCCTTCAGGTCGTCCGAGACGCCGATGACGGCGCATTCGGCCACGTCCTTGTGGGAGGCCAGCACCTCTTCCATCGCGCCGGTGGACAGGCGGTGACCCGCGACGTTGATGACGTCATCGGTGCGGGCCATGATGTAGAGGTAGCCGTCTTCGTCGATATAGCCCGCATCGCCGGTTTCGTAATAGCCGGGGAAATGGGTGAGGTAGGATTTGCGGAACCGCTCCTCGGCATTCCACAGGGTGGGCAGGGTGCCGGGGGGAAGGGGCAGCTTGATGGCGATGGCGCCGAGGGTGCCTGCGGCGACGGGGTGGCCGCCTTCGTCCAGCACCTGCACGTCGAAGCCCGGCATGGCGACCGAGGGGGAGCCGACCTTGACCGGCAGTTGTTCGATGCCCAGCGGGTTGGCGGCGATGGCATAGCCGGTTTCCGTCTGCCACCAGTGGTCGATGACGGGGACGTTCAGGTGGCGGCCGGCCCAGTTGACGGTGTCGGGATCGGCGCGTTCCCCGGCAAGGTAGAGGGCCTGCAGGTTGGACAGGTCGTAATCCTTGACCAGCAGCCCTTCGGGATCGTCCCGCTTGATGGCGCGGAGCGCGGTGGGGGCGGTGAAGAAGGAGCGGACCTTGTGCTCGCCGATGACGCGCCAGAAGGCGCCCGCATCGGGGGTTCCGACGGGTTTGCCTTCATAGACGATGGTGGTGCAGCCCGCGATGAGGGGGGCATAGCAGATGTAGCTGTGGCCCACGACCCAGCCCACGTCGGAGGCCGCCCAGAACACGTCACCGACGCCGCAATTGTAGATGGCCCGCATGGTCCAGGCGAGTGCCACGAGGTGGCCGGCGGTCGGGCGGACGACGCCCTTGGGTGCGCCGGTGGTGCCGGAGGTATAGAGGATATAGGCGGGGTGGTTGCCCTCTACCGGCTCGCACTCGGCGGGTTCGACGCCGTACTGGAAGCTGTGCCACGCGACGTCGCGGCCTTCGATGAGTTTCGCCACTTCCTGTTCGCGCTGGAGGATCACGCAGAAGTCGGGCTTGTGGTCGGCCATGTCGATCGCGGCATCGAGCAGCGGCTTGTAATGGACGACCCGCGACGGTTCGATGCCGCAGGAGGCGGCGATGATCGCCTTGGGTTTGCAGTCGTCGATGCGGACGGCCAGTTCGTTGGCCGCGAAGCCGCCGAAGACCACGGAATGGATCGCCCCGATGCGGCCGCAGGCGAGCATGGCTTCAAGCGCCTCGGGGACCATGGGCATGTAGATGATGACGCGGTCGCCCTTGGCGACGCCCTTGGCCTTCAGCGCCCCCGCCAGACGCGCCACGCGGTCCTGCAGTTCGGCATAGGTGATGACATGCTTGGTGCCGGTGACGGGGCTGTCATGGATGATGGCGGGCTGCTTGCCGCGGCCTGCGATGACGTGGCGGTCCACGGCGTTCCAGCAGGTGTTGACGCTGGCATCGGTGAACCATTCGTAAAGCGGTGCGCGGGTGGCGTTCAGCGCATGGGTCGGTTTCGACACCCAGTCGATGGCCCCGGCGGCGTCCAGCCAGAACCCTTCGGGATCGGCTTTCCATTTCGCATAGAGTTCACGGTATGCCATCGTATGCCCTCCTCCACGAGATGCCGTTTGTTACGCGACGGGGGGGCGTTGACGCAACGCTGTTACCGTGAACAGGGGGCGGGTGCGGCAAAATGTTTTGCAGAAATTGCGGGGAGGGGCTGCAAAGTTTTGCAAATCACCGCGCATTTCGCTAGGCGGAGCGAAATGGGGTGGGGTTTGCAAATTATGGGGCGACTCACTTTGCAACGCGGCCCCCTCACCCCGGCCCTCTCCCCCCGCGGGGGAGAGGGAGGCGTGCCCGGCTTTCCCCGGCGGTCTGCGGGACCGGTGTCGCGGTCGGGTATTTGGGCCGAGACGAAGGGGCAGCTTGCCGCGGGCGTCAGCCGTAATGTGCCACCGGCGTTCCGGCCAGCGCCGAGATGTTCAGCAGGCCCCGCGCGGTGATGGAGTTCGTCACGATATGGGCCTTGTTGCCCATGCCCATCAGGATCGGCCCGACTTCCAGCCCGTTCGCTTTCATCTTCAGGATGTTGCGCGTGGCGGCGGCGGCGTCGGTGGAGGCGAAGACGAGGACGTTTGCCGCGCCTTCCATCCGCGCGTTCGGCAGCAGCCGGTCGCGCAGGGACTGGTCGAGCGCGGAGTCCACGTTCATCTCGCCCTCGTAGCAGAAGTCGGGTTCGCGGGCGTCCAGCAGTTCCAGCGCGGCACGCATCCGCTGGGCGGCGGAATTGTCCATGTTGCCGAACTGGCTTTGCGTGCAGAGGGCGATCTTGGGCGTCAGGCCGAAGCGGCGGACATGACGGGCGGCGCCGATGACGCTTTCCATGATCTGCTGCGGCGTGGGTTCGGGGTTCACCTGCGTATCCGCGATGAAGAGCGGGCCATCCTCGAGGATCATCAGGGACAGCGCCCCGACGGGGTGCAGGCCGCCGCGTGCCAGAACCTGCCGGATGTAGTTCAGGTGCCAGTGATATTGCCCGAAGGTGCCGCAGATGAGGCTGTCGGCCTCGCCCCGGTGGACCATGACCGCGCCGATGGCGGTGGTGTTGGTGCGCATCACCGCCCGCGCGATGTCCGGCGAGACGCCGCGCCGGGCCATCAGGTCGTGATAGGTGCCCCAGTAATCGCGGTAGCGCGGGTCGTTTTCGGGGTTCACCAGATGCACGTCGCGTCCGGGGCGGATGGGCAGGCCCGCACGTTCGCAGCGCATCTCCACCACCTCGGGGCGGCCGATGAGGATGGGACGGTCGTTGGTTTCCTCCATCATCGCATGGGCGGCGCGCAGGACGCGTTCATCCTCGCCTTCGGCAAAGACGATGGTGCGGGAGGCGGCCTTGGACGCTTCGAACACCGGGCGCATGATGAGGGCGGATTTGAAGACCGAGCCATCCAGTTTGCGCTTGTAGGCGTCGAGGTCTTCGATCGGCCGCGTGGCGACGCCCGATTCCATCGCGGCGCGGGCGACGGAGGTGGCGACGACGCCGATCAGGCGGGGGTCGAAGGGTTTGGGGATGAGGTAATCGGCGCCGAAGGACAGCTTTTCGCCGGAATAGGCGGCGGCGGCTTCGGCGCTGGTGGTGGCGCGGGCGAGGGCAGCGATGCCTTCGATGCAGGCCAGTTCCATCCGCTTGTTGATCTCGGTCGCGCCGACGTCGAGGGCGCCGCGGAAGATGAAGGGGAAGCAGAGGACGTTGTTCACCTGGTTGGGGAAGTCGGACCGTCCGGTGGCGATGATGGCATCGGGGGCGACGGCGCGGACCTGGTCGGGCAGGATTTCGGGCGTGGGGTTGGCAAGGGCGAAGACGATGGGGCGGGGGGCCATCCTGGCCACCATTTCCGGTGTCAGCACGCCGGGGCCGGAGAGGCCGAGGAATAGGTCGGCGCCTTCGATCACGTCGGCCAGCGTCGCGGGGGTGGTTCCCTGGGCGTATTCTTCCTTCTGGGCGGTCATCTGGTCCTTGCGGCCTTCATAGACCAGACCGGCAAGGTCGCAGAGCCAGACGTTTTCGCGTTTGACGCCGAGGTTCAGCAGCATGTTCAGGCAGGCGATGCCCGCCGCCCCGCCGCCGGTGGAGACGACCTTGATATCTTCGAACTTCTTGCCCGCGACGAGGAGGGCGTTGGTCGCCGCCGCGCCCACGACGATGGCGGTGCCGTGCTGGTCGTCGTGGAAGACGGGGATGTTCATCCGTTCGCGGCAGAGCTTTTCGACGATGAAGCAGTCGGGGGCCTTGATGTCTTCGAGGTTGATCGCGCCGAAGGTCGGTTCGAGGGCGCAGACGATCTCGGCCAGTTTCACCGGGTCGGGTTCGTTGAGTTCGATGTCGAAGCAGTCGATATTGGCGAATTTCTTGAAGAGGACGGCCTTGCCTTCCATCACGGGTTTGGAGGCCAGGGCCCCGATATTGCCGAGGCCGAGGACTGCGGTGCCGTTCGACACGACCGCGACGAGGTTGCCGCGGGCGGTGTAGCGGGAGGCGGTGGCGGGGTCGGCCTTGATTTCGAGGCAGGCTTCGGCCACGCCGGGGGAATATGCGCGGCTGAGGTCGCGGCCGTTGGCCAGCGGTTTCGTGGCGCGGATTTCCAGTTTCCCGGGCTTGGGGAATTCATGGTAGTCGAGCGCCGCCTGACGCGCGTTTTCCTGCCGCCCGTCGCCCTTTGCCTGATCGTCCATCGTCCCCTCCGCCCTTTTGTTCAACGTTAAACTATTGTCCGGCGCGTGAATATCCCGCTTTCCCAATAGGCGTTTTCGCCGTGCCTTGCAAATCCCCGTGCGGCGCGGCCATTCTTCGCAGGCAGGAAGCGGGAGGGGACGATGTTCGAGGTCAAGGGCGAGACGCGGGCCGAGGTGCGGCTGCCGACGCAGGAATTGCGGGACGACCTGCCCTTCTGGACGAAGCGGCTGGGGTTCCGGCTGGACATGATATATCCCGCCGACAATCCCGAGGTGGCGGTGTTGTCGGGCCATGGCTTGCGGCTGCGCATCCAGAAAGGCGCGGCTGAGGCGCCGGGGACCGTGCGGATATTGACCGACGAGGAGGGGTTCGCGGGGGGCGAGCGGCTGCTGGTCGCGCCGAACGGCACGCGGGTGGAAATCGACCGCGCCAACCCGCCGCTGGTGCTGCCGCCGACGGAACATGCCTTCGTCGTGCGGCGGCTGGCCGAGCAGGCACCCTGGATCATCGGGCGGGCGGGGATGCAGTATCGCGACCTTGTGCCGTCGCGTCTGGGCGGCGCGATGATCGCGAGCCATATCCGCATCCCGGATGGCGGGCCGGTGCCGGACATGGTGCATTTCCACAAGGTGGGGTTCCAGCTGATCTTCTGCATCAATGGCTGGGTGGATGTGGTCTATGAGGATCAGGGGCCGCCCATCCGGCTGACGGCGGGGGATTGCTTCATCCAGCCGCCGGAGATCCGGCACAGGGTGCTGCACGCCTCGGACGGGATCGAGGTGATCGAGATCGGGGTTCCGGCGGAGCACATCACCGAGATCGACCATGTGATGGAGCTGCCCACGCCCCATCTGCGCCCCGAGCGGGAATGGCAGGGGCAGAGATTCGTCCATGACCGGGGGGCGAAGGGGGTGTTCCGGCCCTTCCGCCTGCCGGGGTTCGTGGCGCGGGATACGGGGGATCGATGCGGCGACGAAGGGGGTGGCGTCGGTGATGGTGGCGCGGCCCGATGGCGGGGCGACGGTCTGGACGAAGCACGGGGGGGATATCCTCTTCACCTTCGTGCTGTCGGGCGCCTTCACGCTGGAGGGCGAGGGGAAGGAGCCCTTCCGCCTGTCACCGGGGGATGCCTTCGTGATCCCGCCGGGGATGGCCACGCGCTATGCCGATCCGACGGAGGATCTGGAACTGCTGGAGGTGACGCTGCCGGGGTCCCCCGCGACCACCGCGATCCGAGCGGAGCGGGCGTTCCGCCCGCACGGCCCCTGAGCCTTGGCCCGCGCCTTCGCGCGGCCCAAGGCGCGGGGGGCATTCTGCCCCCGTCGCCTGCGGGTGCAGGCGACTCCCCCTGAGGATATTTGCGGACGGAAAATGAGCCGGTCGTTCAGGAAGCCTTAACTCCTTCGGCGCATGGTCGGGGTGCGGAACAGGCGGGGACGCCGATGACCGTGACGGGAAATGACACGCCGTTCGGGGTCTCCGGGCGGCGTGTTCCCGTTTTCCGTCCACAAATATCCTGCGGGGGGGCGCGGCACGCGCCGAGGGGGCGCAAAGCCCCCCTGATCCGGTGCGGGAAAACCGTGACTGCTTGCCATTCGGGGCGGAGCCTTACAGACTGTGACCATCCGGTCAGGATTTCTGTGAGGAGCCGCGCCCATGTCCCTTCTTTCCGCCGCGACGGAGGTCCGCGAGCGGGCCTATGCGCCCTATTCCCGGTTCAAGGTGGGGGCGGCCCTGCGGACGGTGGAAGGGCAGGTCTTCGTCGGCTGCAATGTCGAGAACGTGGCCTATCCCGAGGGCACCTGTGCCGAGGCCGGGGCGATTGCCGCGATGGTGGCGGGCGGGGCGACGCGGATCGCCGAGGTCTGCGTGATCGCCGACAGTCCCGAGCCTGTGCCCCCCTGTGGCGGGTGCCGCCAGAAGATCGCGGAATTCGCCAGGCAGGAGGTGAAGGTCACGCTCTGCACCACGGATGGCAAGAGCCGCGTGATGACGGTGGCCGAGTTGCTGCCCGGTGTCTTTACCGCCGCGCATATGGACCGGGCCTGAGGTGGACGCGCGGGCGATCATCGCGAAGCTGCGGGATGGCGGGCAGCCGTCGGCTGCGGAACTGGGCTGGTTCGCGCGGGGGCTGGCGGATGGCACCGTGACGGATGGGCAGGCCGGGGCCTTTGCGATGGCCGTCCTGTTGAAGGGCCTGGGCGAGGCGGGGCGCGTGGCGCTGACGGTCGCCATGCGGGATTCGGGGCGCGTGCTGGACTGGGACCTGAACGGGCCGGTGGTGGACAAGCATTCCACCGGCGGGATCGGGGATTGCGTGTCGCTGCTGCTGGCGCCCGCGCTGGCGGCCTGCGGGGCCTATGTGCCGATGATTTCGGGGCGTGGGCTGGGCCATACGGGCGGGACGCTGGACAAGCTGGAGGCGATACCGGGCTTCCGCACCGGCCTGTCGGAGGCGCAGTTGCGCCGACAGATCGGCGAGGTGCGCTGTGCCATCGTGGCGGCCAGTGCCGAGATCGCGCCGGCGGACCGGCGGCTTTATGCGATCCGCGACGTGACATCGACGGTGGAGAGCATCGACCTGATCACGGCCTCGATCCTGTCGAAGAAGCTGTCGGCGGGGCTGGAGGCGCTGGTTCTGGATGTGAAATGCGGCTCTGGCGCCTTCATGGACACGCCGGAGAAGGCCGAGGCTCTGGCGCAGGCGCTGGTGTCCACGGCGCAGGGGGCGGGCTGCATGACGCGGGCGCTGGTCACCGACATGAGCCAGCCGCTGGCGACCGCGGCGGGCAATGCGCTGGAGGTGATCGAGGTGATGGAGACGCTGACCGGCACGTCGGTCAATGCCGCGCTGTGGGACCTGACGGCAGCCCTTGGCGGCGAGGCGCTGGCGCTGGGCGGGCTGGCGGCGGATGCGGAGGATGGCGAGGCGCGCATCATCGGGGCGCTGGAGAGCGGCGAGGCGGCGGAGTGGTTCGCCCGCATGGTCGCGGCGCAGGGCGGGCCTGCGGATTTCGTGGAACGCTGGCCGGACCGGCTGCCTTCGGCGCCGGTGGTGGTGGAGGTGCCCTGTGCGAGCGACGGGTTCGTCGCGGGCATCGACGGGCGGGCGCTAGGCGAGGCGGTGGTGCATCTGGGCGGGGGGCGGTTGCGGGATGGCGACCGGATCAACCCGTCGGTGGGGTTGAGCGATCTGGCGGGGCTGGGCGAGGGGGTGGCGCGGGGCGTGCCGCTGGCCATGGTCCATGCCGCAGATGCGGCGGCGGCGGAGCGGGCGGTGCAGGCGGTGCAGGCGGCCTATCGCATCGGCACCTCGGTGCCGGACGAGCCGCCGCTGATCCTGAAGCGGGTGGGGTGATGGGGCGGGCCTTCCTGATCGTGATGGACAGCGTCGGCTGCGGCGGTGCGCCGGATGCGGCGGCCTTCGGGGATGCGGGGGCGGATACGCTGGGCCATATCGCGGCGGCCTGTGCGGCGGGACGGGCAGAGGAAGGGCGCAGCGGGCCGTTGCGGGTGCCGCATCTGGATGCGCTGGGGCTGGGGGCGGCGATGCGGCTGGCCTCGGGCACGGAGGCGGCGGGGTTGACGGCGGTGCCGTCGGGGCGCTGGGGCGCGGCGACGGAGGAGTCGCGGGGCAAGGACACGCCGTCGGGGCATTGGGAGCTGGCGGGGGTGCCGGTGCCGTGGGACTGGACCTATTTCCCCGATACGGTGCCCGCCTTTCCCGATGATCTGGTGGCGGAGGTGTGCCGGCTGGCGGGTGTCGGCGGGATATTGGGCAACTGCCATGCCTCGGGGACGGAGATCATCGACCGGCTGGGGGCCGAGCATCTGCGGACGGGGTGGCCCATCTGCTATACCTCGGCGGATTCGGTGTTCCAGATTGCCGCGCATGAAGAGGTGTTCGGGCTGGAGCGGCTGGTCGGGCTGTGCCGCGATCTGGCGCCGCGGCTTCACGCGATGCGGGTGGGGCGGGCGATCGCGCGACCTTTCCTGGGGGCGCCGGGGGATTTCCGGCGGACGGGGAACCGGCGCGACTTTGCCATCGCGCCGCCTGCGCCCACGCTGCTGGACCGGGTGCAGGGGGCGGGGCGCGTGACCCATGCGGTGGGCAAGATCGGGGACATCTTTTCGCATCGCGGGATCACGCATCTGCACAAGGGCAAGGATGACGCTGCGCTTTTCGATCATCTGGACCGGCTGGGGGCCGAGGCTGAGGAGGGATCCTTGACCTTTGCGAACTTCGTCGAGTTCGACACGAATTTCGGTCACCGCCGCGACGTGTCGGGCTATGCGCGGCAGCTGGAATGGTTCGATGCGCGGGTGGGGCCGTTCCTTGCGGGGTTGCGGACGGGGGATCTGGCGATCTTTACCGCCGATCACGGCAATGACCCGACATGGCGCGGGACGGAGCATACGCGCGAGCGGGTGCCGGTGCTGTGTCACGGGGTCGGGCGGGGTCTGTCGGGCTGTGCGGGTTCGTGGATGTGGCGGCTTCGGTCGCGGCGCATCTGGGGGTGCCTGCGGAAGGAACGGGGAGGAGTTTCCTGTGAGCGTGTCGCGGCTGCCGAAGGTGGAGTTGCACCTGCATCTGGAGGGGGCGGCGCCGCCGTCCTTCATCCGCGGGCTGGCGCAGGAGAAGAAGGCCGATATCGGCGGCATCTTCGATGGGCGGGGGAATTACAGGTACAAGGATTTCTGGGATTTCCTGAAGGTCTATGAGGCGGCGACGTCGGTCCTGACGAGCCCGGAGGATTATGCGCGGCTGACCTTGGCCGTGCTGGAGGAGAGCGCGAAGTCGGGGGTGGTTTACAGCGAGACCTTCCTGAGCCCCGATTTCTGCGGGGGCCGCGATGTGGGGGCGTGGCGGGAATATCTGCACGCCATGCGCGAGGCGGCGGACAGGGCGGAACGCGACATGGGCATCACCCTGCGCGGGATCATCACCTGCATCCGTCATTTCGGCCCCGAGAAGGCGCGGGAGACGGCGATCTGTGCCGCCGAGACGGCGGGGGACTGGATCGTGGGTTTCGGCATCGCCGGGGACGAGAAGGTGGGCAAGCCCAAGGATTACCTGTGGTCATTCGACTGCGCCCGCGAGGCGGGGTTGCGGCTGACCGCCCATGCGGGGGAATGGGGTGGGCCCGACAGCGTGCGGGATGCCGTGCGCGATCTGGGGGTGGAGCGGATCGGGCATGGCGTCCGGGCGATCGAGGACCTGGCGCTGGTCGATGAACTGGCCGAGCGGGGCGTGGTGCTGGAGGTCTGTCCGGGGTCGAACATCGCGCTTGGCATCTATCCCGAATGGCGCAGGCATCCGATTGCCGAACTGTGGCGGCGGGGGGTGAAGGTGACGGTATCGACGGACGATCCGCCCTTCTTCCACACGACGATGGCGCGGGAATACGACCGGCTGCACGATGCCTTTGACTGGGATGACGGGGTTTTCGAAGGGATTGCCCGCACCTCGCTTGACGCCGCCTTCTGCGATGGCGATACGCGGGAGAGAGTGCGCAAGAAGCTGGAGGCCCGCGATGCTTGACCATCTGACCGTCGTTTCCCATCCGCTGGTCCAGCACAAGCTGACGCTGATGCGGGAGAAGGACACCTCGACCGCGTCCTTCCGGCAGCTCTTGCGCGAGATCAGCCTGCTGCTGGCCTATGAGGTGACGCGCGAGCTGCCGATGACCACGAAGCGGATCGAGACGCCGCTGTGCGAAATGGACGCCCCCGCGATCGAGGGGAAGAAGCTGGCGCTGGTGTCGATCCTGCGGGCGGGGAACGGGCTGCTGGACGGCATCCTTGAGCTGATCCCCGCGGCGCGTGTCGGCTTCGTGGGCCTTTACCGCGACCACGAGACGCTGCAGCCGGTGCAATACTACTGCAAGCTGCCCGAACAGCTGGAGGACCGGATCACCATCGTGGTCGATCCGATGCTGGCGACGGGCAATTCCAGCGCGGCGGCAGTGGACCTGATCAAGGCCAAGGGGGCGAAGCATATCCGCTTCCTCTGCCTGCTGGCGGCACCGGAAGGCGTGAAGCGGATGCAGGAGGCGCATCCCGATGTGCCGATCGTCACGGCGGCGCTGGACAGTCACCTGAACGAGAACGGTTACATCGTTCCGGGACTAGGCGATGCGGGTGATCGCATGTTCGGCACAAAATAATGTAGCTTAACCTCTTTACGCGGAAACGATCATCGCGCATTCTTCCCCTCACGCTACTGGGGGGTAGTCATGTTCGTGAAGGTTCTGACGGGGGCGGTCCTGGCCTCCGCCATCGGGGTCGGTGCGGCCCTTGCCCAATCTGCAGCCGATGTCGGCGGCCCGCGCGAGTTGCCGCCGGCCGGGTTCTCCGGCCAGCAATTTATCGACAGCCGCGGCTGCGTCTTCCTGCGGGCCGGGATCGGCGGCACGGTGAACTGGGTGCCGCGCGTGGATCGCAACCGCAAGGCGATGTGCGGCTATCCGCCGACCTTCGGAGGCGGGACGCGGCCTGCGGCGGTGGAGGTGGCCGAGACGCCTGCGCCGAAGCCTGTTCCTGCGCCGAAGCCGGTGCCTGCGGTGAAGCCTGCGCCCGTGACGGCGCCCGTGCGCGTGGCGACCGGAGAGCCGCCGCCGGAAAGCTATACCCCCGCGCCGGTGCGGAATGTGGCCGTGGCGCCCGTCGCCGTGACCGCGCCTGTCCGTGCCCCTGTGGCGGTGGCGGTGGAGCCGTCCTTTTCGGGCAGCCGGATCGGCTGCACGCGGTCGGCCCCCGTGCCGCAGCGCCTGAAGCTGACGAATGGCGGGACGGTCGTCGTCTGCACGCGGGGCGACGGAACGTTGGAGGGGTTGCGCGCCCCGATCTATCCCGCCGGTTCGCCGGTGGGGGCGTCGCTGTCGCCGCCCGTTACGGCGCCGGTGGCGCAGGCCGCGACCGTGCCGCTCGGGCAGGTGACGGCGGTCGGCCGGGGCACGACGGGGGTGCGGCTGGTGGATCAGGGGGTGCAGGTTCCGTCCGGCTACAAGCTGGCGTGGGAGGATGACCGGCTGAACCCGCTGCGCGGTGTCGGCACGGCCGAAGGGCAGGCGGCGCAGGACCAGATCTGGACGCGCGACGTTCCGGCGCGGCTGACCACGGACCCGCCGAAAGGGTTTTTCGCCTTCCTGAAGCCGCAGCCGCGGCAGCGGGTGGTGCTGTCGTCGCGGTCCGAGGTGGTGGAGCCGCCCCGCGTGACCGTTTCGACGAAATCCGCGCCAGTCGCCGGGGGCCGTGTCTTCGTGCAGGTCGGCAGTTTCGGGGTGGCCGCGAATGCCGATGGTGCGGCGGCGCGGCTGGCGGCGCTGGGTCTGCCGGTGGCGCGGTCGCAGGGCCGCATCGGCGGCAAGGCGGTTCAGGTCGTGCTGGCCGGTCCTTTCGGATCGGCGGGCGAGGCGCAGGCGGCGCTGGGTGCGGCGCGTGGCGCAGGGTTTGGTGACGCGTTCATACGCTAGCGCAGAACGTCGGGCAGGTCGTAAATGGTACAAGCGGCCCTCCGGTCAACGGGGGGCCTTTTCAATTGCAGATGGATTTCAGCGCGTCCCAGTCCTGCACATCCAGCAGGCCGCGCGGGCTGCCGCCGCGATAGGGATCGGCCTCGATCAGGCCGAGTGTCGTCTCGCCCGTCGCATCCAGCGCGAACCCGTAGGCGGTGGAGGAGACGGCGGCGGATTCGAACCGTTCGAGCAGCGCCTCTTCGGGCAGGGGCGGGCGGGGGGCGGCAAGGAAAACCTCGCCATATCCGGCCAGCGCACCCTGCGGCAACACGCCTGTCGTCAGCAGCCTGACCGTCGCTGACAGTCCTGCATGGCGCAGGACGGGGATCATCGGGTCTTCCAGTTCGGCGCGGTAGGTTTCGGCGATGGCAAAGCCTGCGGGCGCTTCGGGCACCTGCGCCGCGGCGAGGACGGGCGCACCGACAAGGACGATGTTGCCGGGCAGGGCGGCGGCCTGTGGCAATCCGTCCTTGACCACGGTTATGGCGATGCCCGCCCCGGCAAAGAGCCGTTCCGACAGCAGCGCCGCCGCACGGTTGCCGAGCGGGGTGGAACAGGCGGCGCCGGTCAGGCGGGTGATGTCTTCCAGCGCCGCCGCACCGATCTGGGCGCGGGTTGCGGGGGGCAGCATGGCGGCGGTGTGCTTCACCAGTGCCTCCGGCACGAAGATCGCCCCGATGGCAAGGATGCCCAGCGTCAGCCCGCCAAGGAGGGTGCCCCGCAGGCGGCCGGGGCGCGGCGTGCCCTTCCGCAGCACCGTGCGGATGGTTTCCAGCGCGGCGATCATGTCGGGGTCGTCGATTTCCAGCGTCTCGTCCGTGTCGAAGCCGGGGGCGTAGAGCGCGGGGCTCTCGCCCTGGTTCAGCCGTTCCACCGCAGGCAGGGACCAGTGCGAGAGCGGCAGTTCGGTGCGCGGGTCGGAGAGGACGAGCGACGCCTCGCGGAAGGCGACGACCACCTCGCGGCGCTGGGCCCCGGGCGTGTCACGCCAGAGGCCGGGGCTTTCCAGCCTCTGGTATTTCTTGAGTGCTGTCATGCCTCGGGCGCAATCCTGCGGCGGTGGTCCAGCCGTCCTTTACCTAATGCGCGGACGATAGCCCAGCGGGATGGGGGGCACAATCAGGTGGCGACCTGTGGCGCGTCCTGCCCCATCAGTTTCGCCACGGCGCGGAGTTCGAATTTCTGGATCTTGCCGGTGGAGGTTTTCGGAAGTTCGGCAAAGACCACGTGTTTCGGCGTCTTGAACCCCGCCAGCCGTTCGCGGCAGAAGGCGATGAGGTCCTTTTCCGTGGCGGTCTGGCCGGGTTTCAGTTCCACGAAGGCGCAGGGGACTTCGCCCCATTTGTCGTCCGGTTTGGCCACGACGGCGCAGAGCAGGACGGCGGGGTGGTGCATCAGGACGCCCTCCACCTCGACCGACGAAACGTTTTCGCCGCCGGAGATGATGATGTCCTTGGCGCGGTCGGTGATCTTGATATAGCCGTCCGGATGCTGGAAGGCGATGTCGCCGGAGCGGAACCAGCCGCCCTTGAAGGCTTCAGCGGTGGCTTTCGGGTTCTTGTAATAACCCTTCATCACCATGTTGCCGCGCATGGCGATTTCGCCCAGATGCTGGCCGTCGCGGGGGACGGGATTGCCGTTGGTGTCGTGGACCTCGGCCCCTTCCAGCATGGGCATGGGGATGCCGGTGCGGGCCTTGTAGGCGGCGCGGTCTTCTTTGGAACAGCCGTCCCATTCGTCGCGCCATGTGCATTCGGTGGCGGGGCCGTAGGTTTCGGTCAGGCCATAGACCTGCGTCACGTTGAAGCCCAAGGGTTCGAAGGCGGCGAGCGTGGCGGCGGGGGGCGGGGCGCCTGCGGTGAACACCTCGACGATGTGGTCGAAGGGGCGGCGGTCGCTGTCGGGGGCGTTGATGATGGTGTTCAGGACGATGGGCGCGCCGCCGAAATGGGTGACGCCTTCATCCGCGATGGCGTCGTAGATGGCCTTGGCCGTGATGTCGCGGCAGCAGACGAGGGTGCCCGCGAGGATGGGCGTCATCCAGGTATGCGTCCAGCCGTTGCAGTGGAAGAGCGGCACGATGGTCAGATAGACGGGGTGCAGCACCATGCGCCAGGACAGGATGTTGGCCGTGGCCGAGAGGTAGGCGCCGCGGTGGTGATAGACCACGCCCTTGGGGCGGCCCGTGGTGCCGGAGGTGTAGTTGATGGCGATGGATTCCCATTCGTCCCCGGGCATCACCCATGCCGCGTCGGGGTCGCCTTCGGCGAGCAGCGCGTCATATGTAAGGTAATGGCCGGAGGGGGTGAAGCCTTCGTCCGCGACCTCGATGATCTGGGGGGCCGGGCCTTCCATGCGGCGGATCGACTCCTCGGCCAAGGGCAGGAAGGCCGTGTCGCAGAGGACGATCTTCGCCCCGGCATGGCCGAAGATATAGGCCACGGTGTCGGCGTCGAGGCGGGTGTTGATGGTGTTCAGGATCGCGCCTGCGGCGGGGACGCCGAAATGGGCGACGGCCTGCGGCGGGATGTTCGGCATGAGGGTGGCCACCACATCCCCCGGCGCGATGCCGCGACGCGACAGGGCCGAGGCGAGGCGCGTCACCTGTTGCGCATAGGCGGCATAGGTCAGGCGGGTGGATTTCCAGACGACGGCGGTGCGGTTGGCATGGATATCGGCGGCGCGTTTCAGGAAGGAGAGCGGCGTGAGCGGCACGTAATTCGCCGCGTTCTTTTCCAGTCCGGTTTCATCGGCCAGCCAGCCCATTCCCCTACCCCCGTTTGATAATTCGTCGCCCCATGTCGCAGACAGGCGTGCAGGAGCGAAGGTAGCAGGGTTCACAGAGGAAGCGAGAGGGACGAAAAGGCAATTTCATGGGCAATTCCGACAGGACGCTGGCGGCGGCGGGGTTCATCTTCGTCTATGCGATGGTGATCGGCTTTACCGACAATTACGTGCGGGTCATCGCGGCCGAGGTCGGGCTGTGGCAGTTCCACTTCACGCGGACCTGCATGGCGATGGTGCTGCTGGGGGTGGCGTCGCTGGTGCTGGGCTTTCGCGTGCGGCCCGTGCGCTGGGCCGGGGTAGCGGGGCGGTCGGCGATCCACGGGCTGGCCATGCTGATCTATTTCGGGGCGCTGGCCTTTCTGGATGTGGCGTTGGTGGCGGCGGGGCTGTTCTCGGCGCCGATCTGGGTGCTGCTGATCTCGCGTTTCGTCTATGGGCACCGGATCGGGCCAGTGCAGATTCTTGCGGTTGTTCTGGGGTTTGCGGGGGTGATCCTCGTGCTGGGGCCCGAGGCGATGGCGGGGGCGTCGCTGCCTGCCGTGCTGCCGGTACTGGCGGGGGCGATGTATGCGATGGGCAACATCGCCACGCGGGAATGGTGCGAGGGGGAGAGCGCCGCGACGCTGGTCGCGGGGTTCTTCGTGGCGCTGGGGGTGCTGGGGGCGATCGGGATGGCGGTGCTGATGCTGGTGCCGCTGGCGGTGCCGGAGGGGGCGGAAGGCTTCCTGCAGCGGGGGCCGGTCTGGCCTTCGGGGACCTTCTATTTCTGGACCTTCGTGCAGGCGGCAGGGTCGCTGGTGGGGGTGGGGATGATGATCCGTGCCTACCAGATCACCGATGCGCCGAAGGCGAGCGTGCTGGAATACATCATCCTGCCCGCTTCGGCCTTCTGGACCTGGGCGCTGTGGGGGACGGGGCTGGCGCCGCTGGCGGTGGCGGGGATGGTGCTGATCGTGGCGGCGGGGACCATCATCGCGCTGCGGTCAAGGGCGGCGGAAGTGGGGGTGTGAGGACCAAAAATCTTCGAAGATTTTTGCAAATTTCTTCGAAGAAATTTGGGCTTAGCGATCGCCCACCGCCTCGCGCCAGTGTTTGCGGCAGAGGCTGACATAGGTTTCGTTCCCGCCGATCACCACCTGTTCGCCCGCCGTCAGCGCCTTGCCGTCGGGGCCGCGGCGGATGACCATCGTGGCCTTCTTGCCGCAATGGCAGATCGTGCGGACTTCGCGCATCTCGTCCGCCCAGGCGAGCAGGGCGGCGGAGCCGGGGAAGAGGTTGCCCTGGAAATCGACGCGGAGGCCGTAGCACATGACCGGCACCTTCAGGTCGTCCACCGCGCGGGCGAGCTGCCAGACCTGTTCCTTGGAGAGGAACTGCGCCTCGTCCACGAAGGCACAGGCGACGGGGCCCTGGGCCAAGCGGTTGGAAAGCTTGGCGAACATGTCGTCGGTGGGGGAGAAGGTATCGGCATCCTCGCCGATCCCGATGCGCGAGGCGATGCGGCCCTGACCGGCGCGGTTGTCGAATTGCGCGGTGAGGAGATAGGTCGCCATGCCGCCTTCGCGGTAGTTGTGCGCGGCTTGCAGGAGCAGGGTGGATTTCCCCGCATTCATGGTCGAGTAGTGGAAATAGAGCTTGGCCATGGAGGCGGGATTAGCGCAAAGGCCGGGGCCTGGCTAGGGGTGGCGGGCGCCGGGGGGCTGTCTGCCCCCCGGACCCCCCGAGGATATTTGTGAACGGATGAAAGGGCTTAGCCCCGGCGTCCGCCTTGCCCCTGCTGGCGCGGCTTGCCCGCGTTGCCGGAGCGGGTGGGGCTGCCGCCGCCGCCCATGGGGCGGGCGGGTTTGGCGCCCTGTTTCGGCTGGGGTTTCGGGGCCTGCGACTGGTGTTCGGGGCGCTGGCCCTGCGGTTTGCCCTGCGGGCGTCCCTGCGGTTTCTGGCCGGGACGGCCGCCGCCGGGGCGTTGGCCACGGTTCTGGCCGGGCTTGGGCGCGGCAGCGACGATATCGGCGGCCCAAGGTGCGCCGCCGATCACCGGAATGGGTTTTTTCATAACCTTTTCAATGGCTTGCAGTTCCCCCATCTCGGCCGGGGCGCAGAAGGCGACGGCGTTGCCTTCGGCCCCCGCGCGGGCGGTGCGGCCGATGCGGTGGACGTAGTTTTCCGGCACATTGGGCAGATCGTAGTTATAGACATGCCGGACGCCCGGAATGTCGATGCCGCGGGCGGCGACATCGGTGGCCACGAGGACATCGAGTTCGCCGTTGCGGAATTCCGTCAGCGTGCGGTCACGCTGGTTCTGGCTTTTGTTGCCGTGGATGGAGCCGACCTTGAAGCCCCATTGTGCCAGCAATTTGCTAAGTTTCTCTGAACCGTGCTTCGTGCGGCCGAAAACCAGCGCCTGTTCGCCGGGATGTTTCTTCAGATACTCTTCCAGCAGCTTCGCCTTGTCGCCGTTGGGGATGAAATGGACGCCCTGCACGATGCGTTCGACCGGCTTGCCGGGGGGGGCGACCTGCACCTTCACGGGGTCGCGGAGGTAGGTGGCGGCGATTTCCTCGATGTCCTTGGGCATGGTCGCCGAGAAGAGAAGTGTCTGTCTTTTCACGGGAATATGCTTGGCGATCTTTCGCAGGGCATGGATGAAGCCCATGTCGAGCATGTGGTCCGCCTCGTCCAGCACGAGATAGCCGGTGGCCTGCAAGGAGACGTCGCCGCGTTCGAGCAGGTCGATCAGGCGGCCGGGGGTGGCGACGAGGACATCGGCGCCGCGTGCGAGGGCCATGGCCTGCCGGTTGAGCGAGGCGCCGCCGACGACGGTGAAGACCTTGACCGGGGTGCCTTTGGTGAAAATCGTAAGGTTGTCAGAGATTTGCGTCACCAGTTCCCGCGTCGGCGCGAGGATCAGGGCGCGGACGGTCCGCGGTGCGGGCGGGTGGCCGATGTCGAGGATGCGGTGTAGCAGCGGCAGGCCGAAGGCTGCCGTCTTGCCCGTGCCGGTCTGGGCGAGGCCCATCAGGTCGCGGCCCTTCATCACATGGGGGATGGCCTGCACCTGGATCGGCGTCGGGTCCTTGATGGTGGTTTTCTCGAGCGCTTTCAGGATCTTGGGCGAAAGGCCGAGGTCTGCGAAGGTGGTCATGTGTCGTGTCTTTCCGGCCTTGGGAAAAGGCCAAGCGGGGCCGCAGCGATGGCGGCCGGTGGCAGTAGGTGCGCCGGTCATGCGGCGCGGAACCCCTGCGTGAAGGTGGGAACCTCAAGGCCCGGTCCAGCTCCCCTAAGGGCTGCTCACGCGGCAGCGGAGGGCGGGCGTGAGGGGGAGATGGGCCTTTCGGGGCGCAAAGTCAACCGTGCCGTGGGTTGTGCCGCGTTTTGTACCGCAGAGTGTCAGCACGCAGCGGGCGGTGGGGTCAGGGGTTGTTAAGGGGGGCGGGGCAGGGTGGCCGCGAGGATCTGGCGAGGGGGGCGGCATGGAACCTGCACGGATGACGGGCAAGACGGCGGCGCATTACCATTACATGGCCGATGCGATGCGGCGGCTGGAATGGGACCTGCACCACAGGATCGAGGCGACGGGGCGCATCCCGGCGGAGTGGCACGAGATCGCGCAGGAGGAGGGGCGGGTCGGGACGGAGCGTGTGTCGCTGCGGCTGGACCGGGATGTGCTGCGGTTCTTCCGGTCGATGGGGCTGGGCTACGGGCCGCGGCTGAACCGGGTGCTGCGGTCCTACATGCATGCGCGGCTGGCGGGGGTGATCCGGGGGGCGGAGACGGCGCCCGCCTTCCGGCTGCCGGTCGCGGGGGAGCGGCCGCTCTGGGGCGAGACGGCGGCGGCGATGGGGGCGGGGCCGGGGCCGGACGAGGCGGAACGCGAGGTGGAGGCGCGGGCGAGGGTGGAGGAGCGGGTGAGGGGGGTGGGGGTGTGAGGGGGGCTGTTTGGCTGCATCGGGGTGGGGGCGCTGGCAGAGGAGCGACACGAACCTGTCCGGTGGACAGTTCCGCCGGTCCGATTGCGGCTGAGGAAAAGGGGGCGGAGGGAACCCCGCCTTGCGCGTTGCTTGGCGCCAGGAGGTTCGAAGGGCTCCAGTGGAGCCATTCGAGCCTCCGCCGGTAGGGGCGCGTGCGTCACGCCGGGGCGGGCGCCTCTGGCGCACGTCCCGGTGGGGCGGGACGTGCGCGCCCGTCCTGCGGACCTTTGGGCCACGGGGCGGACCTGAGCGTTGCGCTTGGTTTCTTTACATTCAGGAGCCGTAGGGCGGGGTTCACCCCGCTTTTGCCCTACCCCTGCAACGTCCGCACCCCATACCCCTCACCCCTTGCCTTCATCGCCGCCACGGCGGCAATCGACGCTGCGGCGGTGGTGAAGTAGGGGATCTTGTCCATCAGGGCCACGCGGCGGATGTCGCGGCTGTCGGACACCGCCTGCGTGCCTTCGGTCGTGTTCATCACCAGCGCGATGTCGCCGTTCTTCAGCCGGTCCACGATGTTGGGGCGGCCTTCATAGACCTTGTTCACGCTTTCCGTCTTCACGCCCTGCGATTTCAGCCAGTCGGCGGTGCCGCGGGTGGCCACGATGTCGAAGCCCATCGCCACGAGGTCGCGGGCGGCGGCGGCGAGGTCGGCCGTCTTGTCCATGTCCTTGACGGAGAGGAAGACGCGGCCCGTTTCCGGCAGGATGGTGCCCGCGCCCATCTGCGCCTTGAGGAAGGCCAGCGCGAAGGAGCGGTCCCAGCCCATCACCTCGCCCGTCGAGCGCATCTCGGGGCCGAGGAGGGGGTCCACGCCGGGGAAGCGGGCGAAGGGAAGGACGGCTTCCTTGACCGAGAACCACGGGGTCTGCGGGTCGGCCAGCGTCAGCGGGTCGGCCAGCGGCAGGTCGGTGTCGGGCCCGACGCCTGCGGGGTAGGGGGCGCGTTGCGGGAAGTTCGACAGCGGTTCGCCGGCCATGAGGCGGGCGGCGATGGAGGCGATGGCAGAATCCGTCGCCTTGGCCACGAAGGGCACGGTGCGCGAGGCGCGGGGGTTCACCTCGAGGACGTAGATCGTGCCGTCCTTGATGGCGAATTGCACGTTCATGAGGCCCACGACATGCAGGGCGCGGGCCATGAGGACGGTCTGGCGCTTCAACTCCTCGACCATGCCGGCCGAAAGGTGGTGGGGCGGCAGGCAGCAGGCGGAGTCGCCGGAATGGACGCCCGCCTCTTCGATATGTTCCATGATGCCTGCGACATGGACGTTTTCGCCGTCCGACAGGGCGTCCACGTCCACCTCCACCGCGCCGGAGAGGTAGCTGTCGAGGAGGACGGGCGAGGTGCCCGACACCTGCACGGCGGTGGAGATGTAGCGTTCCAGCTGTTCGTCGGAGCGGACGATTTCCATTGCGCGGCCGCCCAGCACGTAGGAGGGGCGGATGACCAGCGGGTAGCCCACCTGCGCGGCGATGGCGAAAGCCTCGTCCCGGCTGTGCGCGATGCCATTTTCGGGCTGTTTCAGGCCGAGGTCGTGCAGGAGTTTCTGGAAGCGCTCGCGGTCTTCGGCAAGGTCGATCGCGTCGGGGGTGGTGCCGAGGATCGGGATGCCCTCTTCATGGAGCGCGTTGGCGAGTTTCAGGGGGGTCTGGCCGCCGAATTGCACGATCACGCCATGCAGCGTGCCGTTTTCCTGTTCCACGCGCAGGATTTCCAGCACGTGTTCCAGCGTCAGCGGTTCGAAGTACAGGCGGTCCGAGGTGTCGTAGTCGGTGGACACGGTTTCGGGGTTGCAGTTGACCATGATGGTTTCATAGCCCGCATCGGTCAGCGCATAGCAGGCATGGACGCAGCAATAGTCGAATTCGATGCCCTGCCCGATGCGGTTGGGGCCGCCGCCAAGGATGACGACCTTCTTCGCGCCGGAGGGGCGGGCTTCGCATTCCACATCGCCCATGACGGGGGATTCATAGGTGGAATACATGTAGGGGGTCTGCGCTTCGAACTCGGCCGCGCAGGTGTCGATGCGCTTGAACACGGCGGTGACGCCGAGGTTGCGGCGGGCGCGGCGGACCTGCCCTTCGTCGCGGCCCGTCAGCTTGGCAAGGCGGGCGTCGGTGAAGCCCAGCATCTTCAGCCGGCGGAGGCCTTCGGCGGTGACGGGGAGGCCGTCCTTGCGGACCTGCGCCTCGGTGTCGATGATTTCGCGGATGCGGGCGAGGAACCACGGGTCGAAGGCGGTGGCGGCCTGGATTTCGTCGTCGGTCAGGCCGTGGCGCATGGCCTGGGCGATGACGCGCAGGCGGTCGGGGGTCTGCTGGGACAGGGCGTTGATGATGGCGGCCTTGTCCGGCGCGCCGGTGATGGCGATTTCGTCGAAGCCGGTCAGGCCGGTTTCGAGGGAGGCCAGCGCCTTTTGCAGGGATTCATGGATGGTGCGGCCGATGGCCATGGCTTCGCCCACCGATTTCATGGCGGTGGTCAGGTTGGGCTGGGAGCCGGGGAATTTCTCGAAGGCGAAGCGCGGGATCTTGGTCACGACATAGTCGATCGAGGGTTCGAAGGAGGCGGGCGTGACCTTGGTGATGTCGTTGTCGAGTTCGTCCAGCGTATAGCCCACGGCCAGTTTCGCGGCGATCTTGGCGATGGGAAAACCCGTCGCCTTCGACGCTAGCGCCGAGGAGCGGGAGACGCGGGGGTTCATCTCGATCACGACCATGCGGCCGTCGGCGGGATTGATGGCCCATTGCACGTTGGACCCGCCGGTTTCCACGCCGATCTCGCGCAGGACGGCGATGGAGCCGTTGCGCATGATCTGGTATTCCTTGTCGGTCAGCGTGAGCGCGGGGGCGACGGTGATGGAGTCGCCCGTGTGCACGCCCATCGGATCGACGTTTTCGATGGAGCAGACGATGATGGCGTTGTCGGCGCGGTCGCGCACCACCTCCATCTCGTATTCCTTCCAGCCGAGGAGGGATTCATCCACCAGCACCTGCGCGACGGGCGATGCCTCCAGCCCCGATTTCACGATGGCTTCGTAATCGTCGCGGTTGTATGCGACGCCGCCGCCCGTGCCGCCGAGGGTGAAGGCGGGGCGGATGATGGCGGGCAGGCCCACATATTCCAGCGCGGCCATGGCTTCGGCCACGCCGGCGGGGATGTCGTATTTGCCGGAGGGCAGTTTGGGGGCGGCGACGATGGTGGCTTTCGGGTTTTCGAGGCCGATGCGGTCCATCGCCTCGCGGAAGAGTTTGCGGTCTTCGGCCATTTCGATGGCCTGACGGTTCGCGCCGATGAGTTCGACGCCGAATTTTTCCAGCACGCCCATGTCGGCCAGCGACAGCGCGGTGTTCAGGCCGGTCTGGCCGCCCATGGTGGGCAGGAGCGCGTCGGGGCGTTCCTTTTCGATGATCTTGGCGACGACTTCGGGGGTGATGGGTTCGATATAGGTGGCGTCGGCAAGGCCCGGATCGGTCATGATCGTGGCGGGGTTCGAGTTGACGAGGATGACGCGGTAGCCTTCCTCGCGCAGCGCCTTGCAGGCCTGTGCGCCGGAGTAGTCGAATTCGCAGGCCTGTCCGATGACGATTGGACCCGCGCCGATGATCATGATGGAGGAGATATCGGTTCTTTTCGGCATGGTCCTGTCCCGCATGTGCCATCCCGTGGCGGGGTTGCCAGCGGGTGGGTGGATTCGTGCTTCGCGCAAATTGACGGGGGTTTAGGGGAGTGGGGCGCGGGGCGCAAGGGATTGTGCGGGGCGCCGGGAGGGCGATTTCTGACGCGGAAATCGCGCAGGATTCCGGCGCAGAATTTTGGGGTGATCCGGCTGCGCCGTCCGGGGGCGGAATCTGCGTCAGATTTCGCCGCGTTTTCTGCGTCGGAAAACGCCTGCGCGGGCGGTTCGGGGCGGCAAGGCGTCGCGGCTGGGCTGGTCGGGGGCGGGGGGGGTGCTATCTCGGCCCCTCGATGGACGGTGGAGCGCGGCGCGTGATCCTTTTCGAACATGGTCCGGGCGGGGCGGCGGCCCTTTTCGACGGCGCACGCGAGGTGATCGTGGCGCGGCGGGCGGATCAGGTGCGCCCGGCGCTGGACCGCGCCGACCGGGCGCGGGCGAAGGGCGCCTGGCTGGCGGGCTATGTGGCCTATGAGGCGGGCTATGCGCTGGAGCCGAAGCTGGCGCGGCTGATGCCGGCGCGGCGGCCTGCGCCGCTGGTGCTGCTGGGGGTGTTCGACGGGCCCTCCGACGCCGCGCCCGTGCTGGCGCGGGCGGCGGAGGAGGCGGGGGCGGCGCGGCTGTCGGCCCTGCGGCGGGGGATTTCGCGGCGGGCCTATGGCGCGGCGATGGACCGCGTGATGGGCTATATCGCGGCGGGGGATTGCTACCAGATCAACCTGACCTTCCCGCTTTCGGCGCGGCTGCAGGCGGGGTCCGCGCTGGGCCTTTACGGTGCGCTCAGGGCGCGGCAGGCGGTGGGATACGGCGTCTTCTGCGATCTTGGCGCGGGCCGGTCGTCATGTCGCGTTCGCCCGAGCTGTCTCCGGGTGAGGGGGGGTGATCTCGGCCCGGCCCATGAAGGGGACGGCGCCGCGCGATGCGGACCCGGCGCGGGATGCGGCGCTGGCGGCGGAGCTGTTCGCGTCGGAAAAGGCGCGGGCGGAGAACCTGATGATCGTGGACCTGCTGCGCAACGACATCGCGCGGATATCCGAGGTCGGGTCGGTCAAGGTGCCGGAGCTTTATGCGGTGGAGCCCTTTGCGACGGTCCACCAGATGAGTTCGACGGTGACGGGGCGGCTGGTGGCGGGGGCGGATCTGGCGGGGCTGATGGGGGCGCTGTTTCCCTGCGGGTCGATCACGGGGGCGCCGAAGATCCGCGCGATGGAGATCATCCGCGAGGTGGAGGGGCGGGCGCGGGGCGTCTATTGCGGGGCGATGGGGTGGATGGCACCGTCGGGGGATGCGGTCTGGAACGTGGCGATCCGGACGCTGTCGCTGTTCGACGGCGGGCGCGTGGTGCTGAACGTGGGTGGCGGCGTGGTGCAGGATTCGACGGCGGACGGGGAATGGGAGGAGGCGCTGTGGAAGGCGCGTTACGCGGAAGGGCTGGGGACGCCCGGCTGATCGAGACGCTGCTGTGGGACGGGGCGCGGTTTCCGCGCCTGCCGCTGCATCTGGCGCGGCTGGCGGCGGGGGCCTCGGCGCTGGGGTTTGCCTGCGATGCGGGGACGGTGGAGCGGGCGCTGCGGGGGGCGGTATCGGACGCGCCGCTGCGGGTGCGCCTGACGCTGGGCGCGGCGGGGGATGTGGAAGTGACGGTGGCCGCGCTGCCTGCGGCGGCGGCGGAATGGCGGGTCGGGCTGGCGGCGGCGCGGCTGTCGTCGGGCGACCCGTGGCTGCGGGTGAAATCGACGCGGCGGGGCGTCTATGACGCGGCGCGGGCGGGGCTGGCGGCGGGGCTGGACGAGGTGGTCTTCCGGAACGAGCGGGACGAGGTCTGCGACGGCACCATCACCACGGTCTTCTTCGACCGCGGCGCGGGGATGCGGACGCCGCCTTTGTCCTCGGGCCTGTTGCCGGGGGTGCTGCGGGCGGAACTGGCGGTGCCGGAGGAGGTGCTGCTGGCCGAGGACCTGCCGCGCGTGCGGCTATGGGTGGGCAACGCGTTGCGGGGGCTGATCCCGGCGGTCTGGGCCGATTGAAAGGAGCGCGGGGCAAGCCCCGCGCAAGCCTTTTCTCTCGCCTCCGCATCCGCTCCGGCTCGGTCGCCGGGGCGCTGCCCCGGACCCCGGGATATTTGGGAACGGATGAAGGGGCTTGATGCCGGATGCCTTTTCATCCGTTCTTCAAATATCCTCGGGGGGAAGGCGCGGCACGCGCCTGTGGGGGGCAGACGGCCCCCCTGCGACGGTGGGGTCAGGCGGTGAGGTGGCGGCGCAGGGCGGCGAGGTCGTCGCGCATCACGCCATGGCCTGCGCCGGGGTAGAGCTTCGTTTCCACGGTCGCGCCGAGGGTGGCGAGGGTTGCTGCCGTCTCTTGCACGCGGGTGAGCGGGATGTGCGGGTCGCGTTCATGGACCGAGAGCCAGACCCTGCCCTTGCGCGGGCCTGCGTAGTCGAGGCGTTTGGGGCGGTGGCCGTATAGGTCCGGTTGCGGTCCGCCTTCGGCATCCGCCGTGCCGACGAGGGCGCCGGAGAAGGCGAGGAGGCCTGCGAGGCCTTCGCCCTTGCGGGCATAGGCTTCCGCCGCGAGGCAGGCGCCCTGCGAGAAGCCGGCGAGCCAGATGCGGTCGCGGAGGATGCCGTCGGCCTGCAGGGTGGCGATGGCGCTGTCCACCTGTGCCAGTGCCGCTGCGACGAAGGGTTCCATCTGCGCCGCGGGGGCGAGGAAGGAGGTGGGCCACCAGGAATTGCCCGGTGCTTCGGGCGCGATGGCGGCCACGTCGGGCAGGGCGGCGTGGGACATGAGCGACAGGATGTCGGCCGCCGAGCCGCCGCGACCGTGCAGCAGCACGATCCCGGCGGTGGCGTCCTTGGAGGGGCCCGCGCGTCTCATGCGGGGAGCTTCAGTTTGGGCAGCGTCGCCTCGATCCGCGCGCGCAGGCGTTCGTGCTGCGGCGGGAGCATCAGCTGGCTGCCCATGGTTTCCACCGGTTCGTCCACGGCGAAGCCCGGCGGGTCGGTGGCGATTTCGAAGAGCACGCCGCCCGGTTCGCGGAAGTAGATCGCGTTGAAGTATTGCCGGTCGATCACCGGCGTGGTGCGGTGGCCGAATTTCAGCAGCGCCTCCTGCCAGTGGTGCTGGTCTTCCTGCGTCTTGGCGCGGAAGGCGATGTGGTGGATCGTGCCCTTGCCGGGGCGCGGCACGGTGGGGTTGTCGGCACGCCAGATGTCGATGATGTTGGCGCGGTCATTGCCCGGGGCCTTCAGCCGCAGGCGTTCGCCGCCGGGGCTGCGTTCGGTGCCCAGCACCTCGTACCCGAAGGCTTCGGTCAGGAGGCGGGCGGTGGGGTCGGGGTCGCGTTCCCACAGCGTGACGGAGTGGAAGCCGTGCCGGTCGGTGGCGCCTTCGGTTTCGACCAGTTCCACCGGCGCGCCGTCAGGATCGCGCAGGGTCAGGACGCGCTGGCCGAAGCGGGTGACGGGGGCGGCGGGGAAGCTGTCGCCTGCGGACAGCTCGTCGATCATCGCGTCGAAGTCGCCCTTCGGGATCGCATAGGCATAGGCGGAGGCCATGCCGGGGCCGGCGCGGCCGGGGCCTGCCTCGGCGAAGGGGAAGAAGGTCAGGATCGTGCCTGGGCTGCCTGCGGGATCGCCGTAATAGAGGTGGTAGGTGTCGGGGGCGTCGAAGTTCACCGTCTTTTTCACGAGGCGCTGTTTCAGGGTGCCTGCATAGAAGTCCACATTGGCCTGCGGCGGGCCGGAGATGGCGGTGACATGGTGGAGGCCGGGGATTTTGGTCATCGGACTGTCCTTTCGGCGGAAGTTTCGGTTGCGGGGGATATGGGGTGTGAGGCGGTGCAGGGAAACGGGCCGTGCTGCGCGGTTGCTGTGCAGGGCTGCACCGAAGGCGGGCCGGGGGTGGCACGGTCTGCGCACTTGACTTCGGGCGCGGCAAGGGGTGTATCGGCGCGGACCGGAAGCCTCCGTCTAGGGGAACGATGATGCACGCCTATCGCAGCCATACCTGCGCCGAACTGAACAAGACCCATGTCGGGCAGGAGATCCGCCTTGCGGGCTGGGTGCATCGCGTGCGCGACCATGGCGGCGTGCTGTTCATCGACCTGCGCGACCATTACGGGATCACGCAGGTGCTGGCGGACAGCGACTCCCCCGCCTTTGCCGAGATCGAGAAGGTGCGGGCCGAATGGGTCATCCGCATCGACGGGCGGGTGAAGGCGCGGGATGCCGCGCTGGTGAACCCCAAGATCCCGACGGGCGAGATCGAGGTCTATATCACCGGCATGGCCGTGCTGGGCGCTGCGGAAGAGCTGCCGATGCCGGTCTTCGGCGAGGTGGATTATCCCGAAGAGACGCGGTTGACCTACCGCTTCCTCGACCTGCGGCGGGAAAAGCTGCATCGCAACATGATGCTGCGGTCGAATGTGGTGCGGTCCTTGCGCAACCGGATGTGGGGGCAGGGGTTCAACGAATTCCAGACGCCGATCATCACGGCCTCGTCGCCGGAGGGGGCGCGGGACTTTCTGGTGCCGTCGCGTCTGCATCCCGGCAAGTTCTATGCGCTGCCGCAGGCGCCGCAGCAGTTCAAGCAGCTGATCATGGTGGCGGGGTTCGACCGTTACTTCCAGATCGCGCCCTGTTTCCGCGACGAGGACCCGCGTGCGGACCGGTCGCCCACGGATTTCTACCAGCTTGACGTGGAAATGAGCTTCGTCGAGCAGGAGGATGTCTTTGCCGCCGTCCAGCCGGTGATCCAGGGACTGTTCGAGGAGTTCCGCCCCGATTGCAAGGTGCCCTCCGACTGGCCGCGCATCGCCTATCGGGATGCGCTGCTGTGGTACGGGTCGGACAAGCCGGACCTGCGCAACCCGATCAAGATGCAGATCGTGTCCGAGCATTTCCGCGGGTCGGGTTTCGCCGTCTTTGCGAAACTGCTGGAGAACGAGGGGACCGAGGTCCGCGCCATTCCCGCGCCGACGGGGGGGAGCCGCAAGTTCTGCGACCGGATGAACGCCTTTGCCCAGAAAGAGGGCTTGCCGGGGATGGGCTACATCTTCTGGCGCGAGGCCGAGGACGGGTCGGGGATGGAAGCCGCCGGTCCGCTGGCCAAGAATATCGGGCCGGAGCGGACCGAGGCGATCCGTGCGCAGCTTGGTCTGGGGCTGGGCGATGCGGCCTTCTTCCTCGGGGGCAAGCCCGAGCAGTTCGAAAGCTTCGCGGGCAAGGCGCGGAACGAGATCGGGCGGGAATTGGGGCTGGCCGAGACGGATACGTTCCGTTTCGCCTGGATCGTCGATTTCCCGATGTACGAAAAGACCGATGACGGGAAGATCGACTTTTCCCACAACCCCTTCTCCATGCCGCAGGGCGGGATGGAGGCGCTGATGGGCGATCCGCTGGCGGTCCATGCCTATCAGTATGACCTTGCCTGCAACGGGTATGAGCTGATTTCGGGCGGCATCCGCAACCACAAGCCGGAGATCATGTACAAGGCCTTCGAACTGGCCGGATACCCGAATTCCGAGGTGGACAAGCGGTTCGGCGGGATGGTCAAGGCGTTCAAATACGGCGCCCCGCCCCATGGCGGCTGCGCGATGGGGATCGACCGGGCGGTGATGCTGCTGGCGGATGAACAGAACATCCGCGAGGTGATCATGTTCCCGATGAACCAGCGGGCGGAAGACCTGCTGATGGGCGCGCCGAGCGAGCCGACGAACGAGCAGTTGCGCGAATTGCGGCTGCGGGTCGTGCCGAAGGATCAGTGAGGGGTTCCCTTGCGTGAGGGGAAGGGGCGCCTGCGGGCCAGGCCACTTGCCGGAAGTGTTGCCGTCATGATGGCGATTATCCCGCTGATACATCAGCCGGATCATCTCTTCGTGGCATGGCCTGATCGGGCGGGGCTTTGACAGCAGCCGCAGAGAACCCTACATTGTGAGGTGTGAAGGTTACCGCAAGCGTGTCTTGCAGAACGGAACGCCGATGTCGCTCCTCGCCCGAAAATCCAGGATGGACCTTCCCGAGTCCGTGCGGCGACTGGTCGATCTGTGCAAAACCGAAATGTTGGCAGATCAGGTCTGGCTTTTCGGGAGTCGCGCAAGAGGCGACAACCATGAGGCCAGCGATTTCGACATTTTGGCGGTGGTCCCTGATGACGCGCCGTCGGGTATCGATAGCCCGGTCGCCGCATTCCGTCTGCGTCGAAAATCGAAGGCCCATGCAGACCTGCTGACCACTCGCATGAGCGATTTCCTTGCCGCAAGATCTACGCCGAACACGATAAGCTATTCTGTCTCACACGAAGGCATCAGGCTTGACGCGTGAGGCGCTGCTGATTGGCAGCCACATCAATATGGCAGCGTCGTCGCTCCAGATGGTGCATCGCGCTTCACCGACGCATCCCAGTTCACCAACGCAGATGTTCTATGCCGCCGAGAACCTTCTGATGGCTGTGCTGACATCCGAGGGCATCGATGCAGGGGCAATACGGCGCAAGTTCGGCAGTCACCAGCTGGACCGAATGGTCGATGAGCTTCCGGACATGTGTGCTGTGAGGATCGACTTCGAGAAGGTGATAGATCTTGTCGCATACGCCACGACATACCGGTATCCGACCCCTTCCGGGAGGATACCGGATCCCCCGAGCACGGAAGAGGCGGAGCGATTTTTTGCAGGACTCAAGTCAATCCTGGAGAAATGCACCCTGCACTACCGGGTAGATGTGAAGCTGGACCAACCTGTTGCCGGCAGGACGGCACCGCCGAGGTAAGCCGTCATGTCGGTATCAATCTGCCCCCCTTGCACCGCGCCGCCGCCTCGGGGCACTGTCGCGCAAAGCACGGGAGGCGGATGATGACGGGCGAAGTGGTGGCGGGATGGAAACCGGCGGCATGGCCGGGGGATGCCCCGCTGGAGGGGCGCCACGCAAGGCTGGACCCTCTGGACCCCGATGCCCATGCCGCCGACCTGTTCGGCGCCTTCGCGGGCCATGACGCGCTGTGGGATTACATGCCCTACGGTCCCTTCCATTCGGCCCCCGCCTATCACCGCTGGGCCAAGGAGGCGGTGGCGGGCAAGGACCCGGTCTTCTGGGCCATCCGCCAGAAGGGCGCGGCGCATCCGGCGGGGGTGGCGTCCTTCCTGCGCATCACGCCGGATCACGGGGTGATCGAGGTGGGGCATATCTGCCTGTCGCCGCAGCTCCAGCAGACGGTGGCGGCGACCGAGGCGATGTTCCTGATGATGGACTGGGCCTTCGCCAACGGCTACCGCCGCTATGAATGGAAGTGCAACGCGCTGAACCTGCCGTCGCGGCGGGCAGCGCAGCGGCTGGGCTTTTCCTTCGAGGGGGTCTTCCGCCAGCACATGGTCATCAAGGGGCGGAACCGCGATTCCGCCTGGTTCTCGGTCATCGACAGCGAATGGCCCGCCCTGCGCGAGGCCTATGCGGCCTGGCTGTCGCCCGCCAATTTCGGCCCGGACGGGCGGCAGAAGGAACGGCTGTCGGACCTGACGGCGCTGGTCAGGGCGGCGTCGGACCCCGCGCTTCAGCCGGGATAGAGCGCGAGGATCAGCGCGTTCAGCGCGTCGAGCAGCGGGGCGGGGCGCAGCGGGGCAGGCGCCGGACAGGGCCGGGCGAGGGCGATCTGGGGTGCGGACATGGGGCAGCTTCCGTCCTTGGGCATCTGCAGGCAGAATGGCGCGGAAGGCGTAAAGGTTCCGTTCTCCGCCTCAGTACGGGGGTGCGGCGGCGCTGCCCCTTGCACCGGGGCAGGGGCGCACCCATAACCCCGCAGGAGAGCTTGCGAGGGAGTGACCTGATGATCGGACGTCTGAACCATGTGGCCATCGCCGTGCCGGACCTTGCGGCAGCGGCGGAGCAGTATCGCGGCACGCTGGGCGCGCGTGTCGGCGCCCCGCAGGACGAACCGGATCACGGGGTGACGGTGGTGTTCATCGAACTGCCGAACACCAAGATCGAACTGCTCTATCCGCTGGGGGAAAACTCGCCCATCGCGGGCTTCCTGGAAAAGAACCCGGCCGGCGGCATCCACCACATCTGCTACGAGGTGGAGGACATCCTTGCCGCCCGCGACCGGCTGAAGGCCGCAGGCGCCCGCGTGCTGGGATCGGGAGAGCCGAAGATCGGCGCCCATGGCAAGCCGGTGCTGTTCCTGCATCCCAAGGATTTCAACGGCTGCCTCGTCGAACTGGAACAGGTCTGATCCGATGAGCATCACCTCCGCCATCGTGCTTTACGCGGTCTGCTGGTTCATGACCTTCTTCGTCGTCCTGCCCCTGCGCTTCGTCAGCCAGGGCGACGCGGGCGAGGTGGTGCCGGGCACGCCCAAGGGGGCGCCCGCCACCCATATCGTGGCCCGCAAGGCGAAGATGACGACATGGATCGCGGCGCTGGTCTGGCTGCTGCTGGCCGGGATCATCACCTCGGGCGTGATCGGCGTGCGCGACATCGACATGCGCGGGGTCATGTCGGACTGACCCCCCCCGCGCGGCCATTTTCCGCTGCAAATATCCACAGGGGGTGAATTGCCCCGCCTGCGGGGCAAGAGGGGGCGCGCGCGCCCCCTGACGGCGGAGCCGGAGCGGATGCGGAGGCGACAGGGGTGGCTTGCGGGCGCCTGCGCCCGCTCCGCTTTGGTCGGGGAAGGTCAGCGGCGGGTCAGGCGGTGGACCAGATGGGTGAAGGTCGCCACGCCGAAGACCGGGATCAGCAGGTTCACCAGCGGCACCGACAGGGGCGCGGCCATCAGGATGCCCGCCCCCCAGATGCGGGCCTTGTTGGCCCGCCACAGCGCCCGGGCCGCCGCGCGGTCCATCCGGCGCTGGGCGACGAGGGTGAAGTATTCCCGCCCCAGCAGGTAGCCGTTCAGCGACCAGAACAGCACCGGCACCAGCGGCCCCGCGAAGGGCCAGAGCAGCAGCGCGACCAGATTCGCCGCCAGCGCGACCCCGAAGAAGCTGACCGCGCCGGCCAGACCTTCGGCAAGGCCCGCGGGGCGGGCAGGGGGCAGGGCGGGATAGTGGCGGTCCTCCACCGCATCGGCCACGCTTTCCAGGAACAGCCCCGAAAAGGCCGAGGCCACGGGCACCATCAGGAAGACCGAGGCCAGCAGCATCAGCAGGACCGAGCCGATGGACAGCACCGTGTCCAGCCCGCCCACCGGCCCGACCAGCGGCAGGTCGGTGGTTTCGGGCACCAGAAGCTGGATCGTGGCCAGCACGCCCAGATAGAGCAGGACCAGCAGCCCCAGCGTCAGCCCCACCCCCAGCAGGACGACGCGGCGGAAGCGCGGGTCGGGCCACTGGCCCAGCGCGGCGGCGAAGGCAGAGAGGATCATGCCCATGGCGGCCCCCCTTTCAGGCCCAGGTGACGATGCGCGACAGGTCGGGGCGGGGGCGGTCCGGCGCCTCGGCCCCCGCGCTGGCGATGTGGATGATGCCCGCCACGCTTTCGGTTTCCGTGCAGCCGAAGGCACGGGCGATGAAGGCGCGGTCATGCGCGACCCAGCCTGTCAGCCATTGCGCGGCCCAGCCGGCGGCGGCGGCCGCGTTGACGATGTTCAGGCAGAGCGCCCCGGCCGAAAGCGTCTGTTCCACCGGCGGCACCTTGTCGGCGGCTTTCGGGGCGCTGATGACGACCACCGCCAGATGCGACCGGTCGAACTGGCTGCGGCCCTTTTCCAGCATCACCGGATCGCCGCCCAGTTCCCGCGCCCGCGCCTCGCCCAGATCGGCCCAGCGGGACAGGGCGTCGCGGCGGCCCACGACCAGCCGCCAGGGTTCCAGCTTGCCATGGTCGGGCACGCGCAGCGCGGCCTGCAGGATCGGCTCCAGCGCGGCGCGGTCGGGGGCGGGGGGGACCATCGCCTTGGCCGGGTAGGACATGCGGGTGGCGAGGAAGTCGAAGGCGGCGGGATTGCGGGTCATTCGGTCGGCCTTTTGGAAAGGGGGCGGGTCAGGCTTGCGCCAGCAGGGTTTCGATATCGTCCAGCCAGGACGACAGGAAGGCGTCGAAACGCGCGTCCGGCTGGCGGGCGGCCAGCGTGGCGGCCAGCGGATCGGGCGCGTCGATCGGGCTTTGCGCCAGTTCGGCGATGACGGCATGGCCGCAGAAGGGGACGTAGGCCTCGGAATAGCCGCCTTCGTGGACGCAGAGCAGCCGCCCGTCGCAAAGGGTCGCGGCGGCCTGCCGGGTCAGGCGGGTCATCTGGCGGAAGGTGTCGGCGGTGGCCAGCATCCGGCCCAGCGGGTCCAGCGCGGCGGCGTCGAAGCCGCAGGCGACGATGATCGCGTCGGGGCGGTGTGCCAGCAGGGCCGGCAGGACGAGGCGCGAGAAGGCCTCGAGATAGCCCCTGTGGCCGGTGCCGGGGGGCAGGGGGATGTTCAGGTTGGTGCCGCGGGCCGCGCCGGTGCCGCGGATGTCGGCCCCGCCGGTATCGGTGGGGTAGTTGCGGTCCTGGTGCAGCGAGATGGTCAGCACCTCGGGATCGTCGAGGAAGATCGCCTCGGTCCCGTTTCCGTGGTGGACGTCCCAGTCGATGACGGCAAAGCGGCGGGCGGGGGTGGCGGCCTGTGCGGCGCGTATGGCGATGGCGATATTGGCCAGCAGGCAGAAGCCGTTGGGCCGGTCGGGCAGGCAATGGTGCCCCGGCGGGCGGGTCAGGGCATAGGCATTGGCGATATCGCCCGACAGGATGTCCAGAAGCGCCTGTTTCGCCAGCCCCGCCGACAGCGCGGCGATGTCATAGCCGCCCCTGCCGAAGGGTGCGCGGGGGCCGAGTTCGCCACCTTCCGCATCGGAGAGGGCTTTGAAGCGGTCCAGATAGGCGGCGGGATGGACGCGCAGCAGGTCGTCGCGGGTGGCGGGGGCGGCGGAGCGGACGGAGAGGGTGGAGAGCAGCCCCGTCACCTCCAGCAGGTTCTTCAGGCGGCGCTTGGTTTCCGGATTCTCGGGCAGGCCGGCGCCGGGCTGGACGAGGCCGCCCATCGCGCCGCCGACGGGCAGGGTGAGGGCGTAATGGCCGCCATGGTGCCAGAAGCAGCGTTCGTCGGAGTAGAAGGCGGTGGTCATGCTGTTTGCACCTGTCTGTCGAAGTGTCGCTGCAATCGAAGGAGATACCGAGATTTCCGCTGACTTGAAGGGTTGCCGTGGGATGAGCGAAGGTTTCTTGAAGGATCGTGACGTCTATCTTGGCGTGCTGGGGCTTGACGGAGAGGACAAGCGCGAGGCGCGGAAGGACGCGCTGGCGCGGGCGCACGGGTTGCGGACGGTGGAGATCGAACTGTACTGGAAACGTGCGACCTATTTCTGGGGGTTCCAGATCGCTGCTTTTGCAGGCTTCGGCGTCGCGATCGGCGCCATGGCCAAAGAGGGCGCGGTCGCGCCGGGGATGGAGGTGCCGCTAACGGCCTTCGTCCTTGCCATCGCGGTATTCGGCCTTGGATCGGCGTGGTTCTCGCTTCTGGGGGCCAAGGCTTCCAAGCAATGGCAGCTGAACTGGGAACGGCATGTGGACATGCTGCAGGAGGAATTCGAGGGGAAGCTTTACCGGATGATCTTCCGCATGGACGACGGCAGTGCGCCCATGCTGAGTGTCACGGCGGTGAACGTGGGATTGAGCAAGCTTCTTCTGGGGTGCTGGGTGGTGCTGGGTGTGTCGGTCCTCTGGTTCCTTGCAGGTCCCTTTATGGAGGGGCCGGAGGCAAAGGATCGTATGGTGCTGGGAGCGATGGGGCTTATCCTCTGTCTCTGTGGTTACAACCTGTTCCTGCGCGGGGGGTTGCGTTCCGGCTTTGCGGCGAAGCAACGGGCGCGTTTCGGTCGCCACGCGCTGGTGGAGCGTATCGAATGACACAGAAGGGCCGGCATTCGGCGCTGGCCGTGCCGGGCGCGGAGTACGAGGTGCAGGCGACGCCGCGGGCGCGGGTGGCGTCCTGCGTGCTGGAGGGGGGCGTCTGGCGGATCGCGGTCAATGCGCCGGCCGAGGACGGCAAGGCCAATGCCGCCGTGGCGGCGGCGCTGGCCCATGCGCTGGGCGTGGCCAAGGGGCGGCTGGTGCTGCTGCGCGGCGCGGCGTCGCGGGACAAGCGGTTCCGTCTGGACTGAGTGGCGGGGGGGCGGCGAGAGGGGGGATCAGCCCTGTTTTGCCGGTTTGCCTTCGATGCGGTAGCTGCCTTCGGGAAGGTCCAGCGCGGCGGCGAGGTCGCGCAGTTGCGTCATGGACAGGGTGATGCGGACCGGCTCTTCGGTCATCGGGTCCAGTTGTTCGATCGTCACGCAATCGTCGAAGGCGAGGATGGTCACATCCTCCATCAGGCCTTCGTGCCCCTCGTCGATGAGGGTGATCACGGTGGCGTCGAAATCGTGCTCGATGGTGAACATGGGGACAGGCTAGCGCGGGCGGGCGGGGGGACGCAACGGGAAAGGCATCGGCGGGGCCTTGCTGACATGGGCGTGAGCGGGGGCCTGTGGCGGGCGGGAAGGGCTGGCCTGCGGCGCGGGCTTTGCTAGATTGCGGGAAACGAGATGTGCCGGACGGGTGCGCCCCCTTGTGCGGGCGTGCCGGGGGTGGCACCGGGCGGTACGGGCAGGCGCGATGCGGGTTTTTCTTCTGGCGATGCTGGCGGTGGCGGGGCTGGCGGGCTGTGTGCCCGCCTATGGGCCGGTCTATGACGCGCCGCCTGCCGTGGCCGTGCCGGAGCCTGTCGCCGCCCCCCTTGCCCCGCGCGAGGCGGCGTCGAATTTCATCCGCGTCGTCAGCCGCGTGGAGCCGATGACCGAGGATATCTGCCGCGCCCGCACGCGGGGGGTGAATTGCGATTTCCGGATCGTGATCGATGACCGGCCGGGGCAGGGGCCCAATGCCTTCCAGACGGTGGATGGCAGCGGGCGGCCGATCCTCGGCTTCACGCTGGCGCTGATCGCGGATGCGCGGAACGAGGACGAGATCGCCTTCGTCCTTGGCCACGAGGCGGCGCATCACATCCTTGGCCATATCCCGCAGACCCAGCAGACGGCGATGGCGGGGGCGATGATGGCCGGCATCCTTGCGCAGGCGACGGGGGCGGATGCCGGGGCGGTGCAGGCGGCGCAGCGGATGGGGGCGACGGTGGGGGCGCGGCGCTATTCGCAATCCTTCGAGCTGGAGGCCGATGCGCTGGGGGCCGAGATCGCGCTTTATGCGGGATACGATCCGGTGCGGGGGACCGGGTTCTTCGACCGGCTGCCCGATCCGGGGGACCAGTTCCTTGGCAGCCACCCGCCGAACCAGCGCCGCAAGGCGCAGGTGGCGGCGGTGGTGCAGCGGCTGCGGGGCTACTGAGCGCGGTTGATTTGCGTCAATGCGTCGCGGGGGCGACGGGTGCAGGCTTCCTGTCGCGCGGACAAGGAGGCGCTTGGCGATGATGGGATATGTGGAGGCCCCGAAGGCATGGGGCCTGACGCGGGGGATGGGGCGCGTGGTGGGCGTGAACCTGACCGATGCGGTGGTCGAGGGCTGGCTGACCCGGGGCGAACTGGCCGATCTGGTGGACCGCTGCCAGGCCTGCGGGCGGTCGGAGGATTGCACGCGCTGGCTGGCGCATGTGGTGCGGGCCGAGGCACTGCCGGCCTTCTGCCCGAACAAGGCGGGGATCGAGTCGCTGGTGGCGCGGTGACGGCCCTGACGGCGTGACAGGAGGCCCGCCGCAGGCTATGGCGGGGGCATGTTGAAGCTGGGCGAAGTGCTGCGCGACCGGGGGTCGCGCTATGCGGTGTCGGGCGGTCCGGTGGCGGGCCGCGCGGGCATCGATGCGTTTCTGGCGGAGCTGAAGCGCGAGAAGAAATACGCCAAGGCCACGCATAACACATGGGCCTGCGTCCTGACCGATGGCGGGCCGCAGAAGGGCGACGACGGGGAGTCGGGCGCCGGGGCGGTGATCCTGAAGATGCTGGAGCGGGCGGAGTTGCGCGACCATGTGGTGGTCGTCACCCGCTGGTATGGCGGGGTGCATCTGGGTGGCGACCGTTTCGCGCATGTGGTGACCTGCGTGCGGGCCTATCTCGACGCGCCGGGCCGGTCGGGATAATCCTGACGCAGGGTCAGGGGGGTGCGATGATCGATTGGGTGAAGGCCGAGCTGCGGCGGATCGGGAACACGACGGTCTGGTCGTGGGAGGGCTGGGTCTCTGCCTGGCAGCGCGAGAAGTCGCTGCGGCAATGGACGCTGGTCAACGTGATCTCTGCCGGGCTGGCCTTTGCCATCGAGATGACACCGGGCGAGCGGGCGCTGATCCTTGCGCTGGGGCTGCTGCTTCTGGCGGCGGAGCTGGCGAATACGGCGATCGAGGAGGTGGTGGACTACATTTCCGAAGAGCGTGACCCGCGGGCGAAGCGGGCCAAGGATGCGGGGTCGGCGGTGGTGGCGGTGACGGCCATCGCGGGCGGGGTGGCGTGGGTCGTGGTGCTGCTGGGGTAGCGGTGCCCGTGCCTTTGCGCCGGTCGCCCCTTCCTTCGGATGCGGGGCGGACTTTCGCAGCGGTTACGCAGGGATGTGCCGCCTGCTAGTTGAATTCCAAGAATGATATTATTCCCTGCAAAGGTGCGATCATGTCCGTCCGCAGCCCTGCCTTCGTCACGCTTGTCGCCGCGCTTGCCGGTTCCCTGGGCCTTGCCGCGCTGGCCGAACAGCCGGCCTTCAGCCCGGTGCCGCAAAGCCGCGCCGCCGCCTTGGCCGCCGGTGCGGCGAAGGCGCCGGTGGAGGCGGTCACGCCCGATGCCCCCGGCGGGAACCAGCCTCTGCTGACCGTCTCGGCCGCGCGGGGCGGCAAGACCGCGGGCGGCAAGACGCCGGTGTACCAGCCGTGGATGAGCCCCGAGGTGGCAGAGGCGTGGAATGCGGGCTATCGCGGGCAGGGCACCACGATCACCGTGGTGGACGACTTTTCCAGCACGAAGGTCTATTCGGGCAATCTGGGCACGGGGACATCCACGCTGCGCCACGGGGAATGGATCCGTCTGGAGGCGTCGATGATCGCCCCGTCGGCGGCGGTCGCGTCGCATGATTTCGCGTCGGGGCGCAGCGTCGGTCTGTCACGCAGCGGGCTGAATGCGGTGAACCTGAGCTACGGGATGTATGCGCGGTCGGGCTACAGCATCGGGCAGATCGCGTGGTCGGCGCAGGAATCGTCGCTGATCGGCTATGCAACGGATGGCCGGGCGGTGGTCGTCAAGGCGGCGGGGAACGATGCGGTGGCGGTGGGGACCGCGAACCGCGCGGGGAATACCGATTACCTGAACGTCGCGCTGGTCGGGGCGCAGTCGGCCATCTTCGTCGGTGCGCTGGACCGCAACGGCACGGTGACATCGCCCGCCCTGCTGGCCAGCTATTCCAACTTTGCCGGAAGCGACCCGGTGATCCAGGCGCAGTTCCTGACGGTGGGGGTGCGGGGCGACCTGACGGGGCTTTACGGCACCTCTTTCGCCGCGCCGGTCGTGACCGGCTATGCGGCGGTGCTGGGCAGCAAGTTCACCACGGCGACGCCGACCCAGATCACCAACCGGCTGCTGGACACGGCGCGGACGGATACGATCGGCAATTACAGCGCGGCGGTGCATGGGCGGGGCGAGGCCAGCATCGCGCGGGCGCTGGCACCGGCAAGCATCTACTGAGGGGCTGGCGCGGGACTTGCTCCGGTTGCCGTGATGCGGGTCCGGACGGGGCCTGCGTGCTGCGGGACGTTCCCTGACCGGATGCGGGTATCACCGGATGGCACAGACAGGTTTGCCGTGGCGACAGGCCATCCCGCGCGTCCTGCGGCGGGTGGCAGCGGTGTTGCTGCTGGCTGTCCTGCCGGTTCCTGCGGGGGCCGAGCTTGCGGACCATACCCATCTGCTGGACATCCATGCCGGATCGCCGCGCAGCGACATCCTGCGCGACCTGCGGGCGGGCGGGTATGAGCTGGCGGGGGGCGGGGCGGTCCGGTTCCGCGACTGGTACAGGCCGCGCCTGCCGGACCTGACGGTGCTGTTCCTGACCCAGACCTCGGACCGGTTCGGGGTCATCTGGGGGCTTTCGTCGGGCGAGAGGGGCGTGAAATACCGGATCGATCCGGCGTTGCACCTTGGTCTGGTCTGGCAGGCGGAGCTTTTCCCCGGCGCGACGCTGTCGCTGCGGGCGCAGGCGGTGCTGGGGGGGCGGCTGCGGGAACGGAGCTGCACGGCCGATTACGGCATCTTCGGGGTGGCCGAGGTGAATTGCAGGCTTGCCGCCGCGCCGATGCCGCCGGAGGAGACGCTGGGCTATCTGCTGGACGTGCGGGCAGAGCGGGAAAGCACGGTGTCGGTCCTGTTCGAATACCGGTTCTGACCGCCGTCACTGCCGCCCGGCGCGTTTCGCGCTGCGCCGCAGATGGGCGCGGTAGAGAAGCGGGGCGGCGATGCGGTCGTAAAGGACGGTCACGGCGGGGCGGATGACGGGCCAGCCCGTGATGCGGGCGAGCCAGCGCCAGCGGGGAAGGGTGGCCCAGATGGCGCGGAAGGCGGCAAGGCCTGAGAGGAGTTCGCCGTCGCGCAGAACATGCAGGCGGCGGGCGGCCTGATCTTCGGTCAGGCCCCAGTCTGCCGCATCCTCCAGCCGGTCGAAGCGCAGGGGGGCGCCGGTGCGGGTGGCGGCGGCGCGGTAATGGTCCACCTCGAACCGGCAGAGGGGGCAGGTGTCGTTGTAGAGGATGCGGGTGTCGTCGTTGTTCATCGGGGCGGTCATGCCGTGAAGCTAGGCGCGGGTCGCCCCGCGCCAAGCGGGTGCGACATCACAGGCGCGAGTGGGAGCCGTCGCAGAAGGGGGCCTTCGCGGATGCCTTGCAGCCGCAGAAAAACATCTTCTTCCCCTCTTCCGCCGTGACCTTCACGGGGGTGAAGGTGGTGCCCTTGTGGCTGCCGTCGCAGAAGGGCTGGTTCTTGGACTGGCCGCAGGCGCACCAGAAGTAGGATTTTCCGGCCTCCACCTCGACGGGATAGGGGGCTTTCTGGGCGATCTTGGGGGCGTCGGACATGATGGCTCCTGCGTGGCGACTGGCTACGGGGTGCAATCTGCGCTTCGCTGCGCTGCGGTCAAGGCAGACTGATGGTCAGACGAGCCGCCCCCAGAGGTCGTAATCGCCCGCCTCTTCCACCTCGACCGTGACGATGTCGCCGGGGGAGAGGGCTTCGAAGCCGTCGTCGATGAAGAGGTTGCCGTCGATTTCCGGCGCGTCGGCCTTGGTGCGGCAGGTGGCGCCTTCTTCGTCGATCTCGTCCACGATGACCTGCATCGTCCGGCCCACCTTGGCCGCCAGTTTCGCGGCAGAGATGGCCTGCGCCTTTTCCATGAAGCGTTCCCAGCGGTCCTGCTTGACCTCTTCGGGCACATGGTCGGGCAGGGCGTTGGACCGTGCGCCGGGGACGTTTTCGTATTTGAAGCAGCCGACGCGGTCGAGCTGCGCCTCGTCCAGCCAGTCGAGGAGGGTCTGGAATTCCTGTTCCGTCTCGCCGGGGTAGCCCACGATGAAGGTGGAGCGCAGGGTGATGTCGGGGCAGGTGGCACGCCATGCGGCGATTTCGTCCAGCGTGCGGGCGGCGGCGGCGGGGCGGGCCATGCGGCGCAGCGTGTCGGGATGGGCGTGCTGGAACGGGATGTCGAGATAGGGGAGGATCAGGCCATCGGCCATGAGCGGGATCAGGTCGCGCACATGGGGGTAGGGATAGACGTAATGCAGGCGCACCCATGCGCCGAGCTGGCCCATTTCCCGCGCAAGGTCGGTGATATGGGCGCGGACCTGACGGTCCTGCCACGGGCTTTCGTCATGCTTGCGGTCCACGCCGTAGGCGGAGGTGTCCTGCGAGATCACCAGCAGTTCCTTCACCCCGGCTTCCACCAGCTTTTCCGCCTCGCGCAGGATCGCATTGGCGGGGCGGCTGACGAGTTTGCCGCGCATGTCTGGGATGATGCAGAACTTGCACTTGTGGTTGCAGCCTTCGGAAATCTTCAGATAGCTGTAATGGCGCGGGGTGAGTTTCACGCCCGAGGCCGGCAGCAGGTCGATGAAGGGGTCGGGCTGCGGGGGGACGGCAAGGTGGACCGCGTCCAGCACCTGTTCGTATTGGTGGGGGCCGGTGACGGCCAGCACCTTGGGATGCGCGCCGGTGATGTAGTCGGGTTCGGCACCCAGACAGCCGGTGACGATGACGCGGCCGTTTTCCTTCAACGCCTCGCCTATGGCATCGAGGCTTTCGGCGCGGGCTGAATCCAGAAACCCGCAGGTGTTGACGATGACCGCATCCGCGCCCGCGTAATCGGGGGAGATCGCATAGCCTTCGGCCCGCAGCCGCGTGAGGATGCGTTCGCTGTCCACCAGCGCCTTGGGGCAGCCGAGCGAGACCATGCCGATCGTCGGCTGGCCGTCGCGCCGTTCGTCCGGGACGGTGGCGCGGGCAAGGTCGGGGCGGAGGTTGGGCGGGTTCTGGGTCATGCGCTGCCCCATAGCGCAAACGGGGCTGCGGGTGAAGGGTCAGGTGATCTGCAGCCAGCGCAGGGGATGGGCGGAAAAGCCGTGGCAGGCAGAGCCGTCGGGGAAGTCGATGTTCCAGTTTTCGGGCGTGGTGGCGCGGCCTTCCTGCACCCAGCGGCCCCAGCGGGCGTGGATGATGGCGCGGATGTCCTGCGGGCGGTTCAGGTGGTGGAGGGCCTGGAACAGGTAGTGGTGCATGAAGGGGCTGGCGAGGGTCGGGGTCTTGGGGCCGTCGTCAAGGTCGAGGGAGCGGGTGGTGATGGTTGTGGCGTGGGTATCGGGTTGGTCGGAGAGACCCGTCAGGATCAGGAAGGCGAGGGCGAGCTGGCTTGCGGGGGTGCCGGTGGGGCTTTCCTGCCAGCCTTGGGGGGTGTGGTGGGTGGTGCGGATGGCTTCGGCGAGGGTTTCGCTGCGCTGGCCCCAAGTGGCGGGGGCGGGGTGGCCGGTTTCCTGTGCGAGGGTTTGCGCCGTTTGCAGGGCGTGCAGGTAGCGCAGGTTGTAGGTGAGGTTGGGTTCGGCGCGGTTCATCGTGGACCAGTCGAGGAAGAGGCGGCGGCCCGGCTGGCTGCGGATCAGGCCGTCGGGGGCGAGGTCGGCGTGGAAGCGGTCCAGCAGGCGGGTGAGGGTGGGCCAGAGTTCGGCCGTCAGGGCAGGGTCGGTCTGCGGGTGGTGGTGCCAGAAGTGCAGCAGTTCCACCCATGAGAAGTTGTAGTCGGTGACGACATAGGCGGGCACGTCGCCGGGGAGGACGGAGGGGAGGATGCCGTCCTCGGCCGCGCCTTGCGCCGCCTGTTCCAGCGTCAGGCGCAGGGGGCGGGGGTCGTCGGTGATCGCCAGAAGGGCGAAGGACTGGGCCACGACATCGCCCAGCCATTGGGAGCTTTCGCGCCAGACGGAGTCGGTGAAGCCGTCTTGCAGGCAGGCGAGCGTGGTGCGCTGGCAGAGGGCGGCGACGGGGTCTTGCGGTTCCGGTGGCGTCGGGGGGTAGGCGGGCAGGCGGGCGTGGAAAGTGGGGTCGGGCGTGGTGCCTGTGGCGGTGTCGAGTTGGAACAGGATGTAGCGCGCGCCGCGCGGGGTGAAGCCTTCGATGTGGTTCCGGCCTTCGGTCAGGCGGAAGCGGTCGCTGGGGCGCATCCGGCAATAGGTGGCGGGGTCGGAGATGAGGGGGGCGCCGTTGCGCAGTTTCTCGGCATAGCTGACGGTCAGCGTGTCGCCTTGGTTTGCCGTGATCGTGGCAGCGGCGGTGGCGGTGCGGCTTTGGCCGAGGTCGAAGATCCAGAGGGCGGTGTGGCCTGCGGGGATCGTCGCGGGGATCGGGGTTTGCGGCAGGGTGAGGGCGCGGCGGATCGCTTCGTGCGGGTCGTCCTGCGGGATCGTCGGGCCGTAGTGGGTGCGCCACGGGGTGGTGAGGGGGGGGAGCGGTTCGTCCAGCAGCGGGGTGGTGCGGGGGCGGAGGGTGGCCCAGACCGGGCCTTCGGGCGGCTGGACGATGCGGGGTTGCGCCCATGTGGCGGTGTCGGCATCGTGGGGAAGGGCGCGGGTCAGGTCGCGGTCTTCGACACCGGTTCCGTAGATGGAGATGCGCGGCACATGGGCGGACCATGACGGGTCGCGGCGGACGCGCCAGTGGTCGCGGTCGGTGGGGATGCGGGTTTCGCCGTCGATCTCCGCCCATGCCAGCAGGCCGCAGGCGGCGCGGTGGACATGGGCGAAGTGGGAATAGCCGGGGGAATAGACCTCGATGCGGATGCGGTTGGTGCCTGCGGTCAGGGGCAGGGGGCGGGAGTCCACGGCCATTGCGGCGGGCCATGAGCGTTCGGGGCCTCGGCCGATAAAAGTGCCGTTGACGTAGAGGCGGTAGCGGCTGTCGGCCGTGAGGTGGAGGGTGGCTTGGCGCGGGGTTTCCGCAAGGGTCAGGTCGGCCACGAAGACCAGATAGCATTCGTGCAGGTCGAAGGGGTGGTCCGACCCGATCCAGTATGTCCCTGCGGGTGGCTGCACCGCCCGCGCCCTATTGCAGCGTGCCGTATTGGCGGGCGAGTTCGTTCACCAGCCGGTAGGCGCGGATCAGGCGGGCGGGGGGGATGTCGGGCTGGATGAAATGCCCGCCGTTGAAGATGAAGCCGCCGCCGGGGGCGTAGATGCCGAAGCGTTCGGTGATGTATTCGTCCAGCTCCTCGCCGTCATATTTCAGCAGCCCGTCCACCACGTCGAGCGAGCCGTAGATCACGATCTTGTCGCCGTATTTCGCCTTGATCTCGCGCGGGTCCATGCCCGCGCTTTCCTGCACGGGATGCCAGGAGGTGTAGCCCATTTCCACGATGTCATCGAGGATCTGCATGATGTAGCCGTCGGAATGCAGGTTGACGGGCATCCCCCGCGAACGGGCGTGCTGCACCACGCGCATGGCATAGGGCTTGATCAGCTCGCGCCATGATTTGGGGGAAAAGAGCATGGTGCCGTTCGATCCCCAGTCGTCCGACAGGGTCATCATGTCCACGCCCGCCTCGACCATCTGGTCCACCTGCACGCACATCCAGTCGGCATAGCGGTCGAAGAAATTGGCCATGAGGTCCGGGTTGCCGCCGAGGTTCATCCAGCAATTTTCGATCCCCAGAAAGGACGAGGTGCCTTCGACCATGCCCCAGCAATGGGCCAGCACGCAGCGTTTGCCTTTGTGGTCGCGGATGGCGGTGGCGATGTTGACGCCGCCGAAATCGTAGTTCCAGTCGGTGAAGTTCAGCCATTTCGGGTGGCGCGGGTCTTCCAGCGGGACTTCGGCCAGTTCGTGGATGTCGAATTTGCGCCCGTGCTGGTTGGGGAAGGGCATGAGGCCGACGAAGACGTCGATGCCGAATTCTTCGATGAATTTCTCGCGGGGGCCGTAATCCGCTTCCAGCCGTTCGAGGAATTGCTTCTGGTAGAGCCAGCAGTCGATGGGGGTGCGGTCCACGGGGCGGTGGTTGAGCGTGGCCATGACGCGGTCGAGGGAGTTCATCGGATTTCCTCCAGAACGAGCATACGGCGCCAGTCGGCCAGATCGACGTCGGCGACGAAGCGGGAATGGAACCCTTCCCAATGCACCTGTTCCCATTCGGGGACGGTGCCGTGGATTTCGGGCGGGCATTGGCGGATCAGTTCGGCATAGGCGGATTCAAGCAGCCGGTAGCCGGAGGTTTCGGAGACGCGGTATGGCGGATGGGGGGCGATGAGCCCGTCTTCCACCATCGCGGCGTCGAGGATGTCGGACATGTCGTGCAGCAGGTCGAGCTTGCGCTGCCACGGGGTGTCGAGGCGCGGGGCTTCGTCCACGATATGGGCCAGCCGCGCCCCCATGCGGGGGAGGCGGTGGAACATCTCGGTCATCCATTTGTCATAGGGGTAGTAGCGGCGGTCCAGAAGGAAGGCCATCTGCACGCCCCAGCGCAGGGAGCGGGCGAAGGTGGTGTTGGCGTAAAGCAGGTTGTCGCGCAGCAGGGCGCGTTTCAGGGCATAGACCCCCATGCCGGAGAAGTAGCGGCACCAATGCGCGAGGCGGCGCAGGCGGACAGGTTCGGGGTAGTAGGCGGCCAGCGTTTCGCGGATCGCCGTGAAACGGGCGGAAGGGTCGTGCCAGACTTCGCCCGCCACGATGTGGGTGATGTCTTCCTCCGGTATCTTCAGCCATTCGGTCAGGGTCTGCGGCGGGTGGTCCAGACCGATGGTGGAGCGCAGGTGGTGTTCCAGGCTGGCGAGTTCCACGCCCTTCGTCCGCGTGTAGCCTTCGCGGAGTTCCTGCCCGCGCCATGTATGCGGGAGGTGGGCGGCGAGGCCGTCTTCGATGGCTTGGCCCCGGGCGGACTTGATGGCTTCGGGCAGCAGGATGTTCACCCGCAGGCCGAAGTGGTGGTCGGTGGAATAGCGGTCGTCCAGCCGCAGCACTTCGGAGCCGTAGCCGAAGAAGCCTGCGGCCATGTGGTTGGTTTCTTCGGGGAAATGGGATCGGAGGAGGGGAAGGACGATCTCGTCCCAGAAGTCGCGGCTGTCGTCGATGATGGACCGCTTCATCCCCCGCCCCCTTACACGATGCCCGAGGAAGCGCCCTTGACCACGGGCCGGTCCTTGGCCACCCGTGCGCGGTAGCCTGCGGCGCGGTAGGCGGCGATGGGGTCATGCGCCCCGCCTTGCCTGCGCCGCGCCTCGGCAAGGATGGGGGAGACGTCGGTGATATAGGCGGCCTTGAGCAGGCGGTGGGCGGCCATGACATCGTTTTCGGCCTGCGCCTCGGACAGGGTTTTGCGGTCCACCAGTGACGCCTGCACATAGGCGCGGGCGATTTCGGTGGCCGAGGACATCAGGCTTTCGATCGGGTCGGTGACGTTGTGGCTCTGGTCGATCATGTAGGCGGGGCGGAAGTCCTTGGCGCCCCGGGCTTCGGCATCCACCAGTTCGTTGAAGACGAGGAAGAGGCGGAAGGGATCGACGGAGCCGGAATCGAGGTCGTCGTCGCCGTATTTGGAATCGTTGAAGTGGAAGCCTGCCAGCTTGCCCACATGGATCAGGCGGGCCACGATCTGTTCGATGTTCACGTTGGGCGCGTGGTGGCCGAGGTCCACGAGGCATTTCGCCTTGTCCCCCAAGGTCTGCGCGGCGATCAGGCTGCTGCCCCAGTCGGAGATGACGGTGGAATAGAAGGCCGGTTCGTACATCTTGTGTTCGATGAACATGGACCAGTCGGGCGGAAGGGCGGCGTAGATGTCGCCCATCGCGTCGAGGTAGTTTTCGAACATGCGGGTCAGGCTTTGCTGGCCGGGGAAGTTGGTGCCGTCGCCGATCCAGACGGTGATGGATTGTGACCCCAGTTGCTTGCCGATTTCGATGCAGCGGATGTTGTGGGCGACGGCCTGGGCGCGGGTGTCTTTCTTGGCCGATGCCAGCGAGCCGTATTTGTAGCTGTGGGTCTGGTCGGTCTGGTCCTGGAAGGTGTTGGAGTTCACCGCATCGAAGCCGAGCCCGTATTGCGCTGCCTCTTGGCGCAGCGCGTTGTAATCCGACACCTCGTCCCACGGGAAATGCGGGCTGACGGTGCGGGTGCCGCGCGTCAGTTGCTGGATCACGCCGCAATCGGCCAGCTTGTCATGGATGCCGCGCGGTTCGCCCGCGCCGGGGAAGCGGGCAAAGCGGGTGCCGCCGGTGCCGACGCCCCATGTGGGGATGGCGACCGTCCATTGCATGGCGCGTCGGATCACGGATTCGATGTCGATGCCACGGCGGGCAAGCTGGCGGCCCAGCGACCCGAGGTCGTCTTCATGCGCCATGCGGGCCTGTTCGTTCAGGCTGCCGATCAGGTCGGGCGAGATGAGGTCGGTCATCTGTTACCTCGTGAAGGAGATGGCGTTGCCCGCATCGACGTTCAGGAAGTTCCCCGTCGATTTGGCGGACAGGTCCGAGGCGAAGAAGAAGATGCCTTCGGCGATGTCTTCCGGGAAAACCGACCGCTGGAGGAGGCTGCGCTTGCGGTAATGCTCCTCCAGCTCGTCAACGGCGATCTTGTTGGAGGCGGCGCGTTGCTGGCTCCATTCGCCTTGCCAGATCTTGGACCCGCGCAGGACGGCGTCGGGGTTGACCACATTGACGCGGATGCCCATCGGCGCGCCTTCCAGCGCCATGCAGCGGGCGAGGTGGATTTCGGCGGCCTTGGCCGTGCAATAGGCGGAAGCACCGGGCGAGGCGGCGACACCGTTCTTGGACGACACGAAGATCATGGAGCCGCCGAGGGCTTGCGCCTTCATGATGCGATAGCCTTCGCGGCCCACGAGGAAATAGCCGGTCGAGAGGATGTCGAAGGTACGGTTCCACATGGCAAGCGTGGTGTCTTCCACGGCGGCGGCAGAGGTGATGCCTGCATTGTTCACCACCACGTCGAGCCCGCCATATTCCGCCACGGCGGTTTCCAGCGCCGCGATGACCTGTGCCTCGCTGGTCACGTCCATCACCACCGACCGGACCATGTCGCGCCCGTAACGCTTGGCGAAGCCTGCGGTGACTTCGTCCAGCGATTTCGCGTCGATATCGGCCAGCACCACGTTGCAGCCTTCGCGCAGCAGGCGGTCGGCGGTGGCCGACCCGATGCCGCCCGCGCCGCCGGTGATGAAGGCCACGCGGCCCTGCATGGGTTTGGGTTTCGGCATCCGCTGGAGTTTTGCTTCCTCCAGCAGCCAGTATTCGATGTCGAAGGCTTCTTGCTCCGGCAGGCCCTGATAGGTGGACACGCCCGAGGCCCCGCGCATGACGTTGATGGCGTTGACGTAGAATTCGGAGGAAATGCGGGCGGTGGCCTTGTCCTTGGCGAAGGAGATCATGCCGACGCCGGGGATCAGGTAGATCACCGCGTTGGGGTCGCGGATGGCGGGGGAGTTGTGGCGTTTGCAGCGGTCGTAATAGGCGGCGTAATCGGCGCGGTATTGCGCGATGAGGGTGTCGAGGGTGGCCGTGTCGGCACCTGCGGGGATGACCAGCGGTTTGATCTTGGTGCGCAGGAAGTGGTCGGGGCAGGAGGTGCCGAGGGGCGCCAGCGCGTCGAGCGCGTGGGAGTTCACGAAGTCCAGCACTTCGGGCGCGTCGGTGAAGTGGCCGGATTTCATCTCGGAGGCCGAGATGCGGCCCCGGATCAGCGGCATCAGGCGGCGGGCTTCGGCCTTGCGGTCCTGCGCGGGCAGGGCGGGGGTGCGTTCGCCGCCGAAGACGGGGCGTTTGACGTTGGCATCCAGCCAGACGGCGGCCTTGTTGATCATCTCCAGCGTCAGGAGGTAGCAGTCCTTGGCGGTATCGGCCCATGTGAACAGCCCGTGCTGGCCAAGGACGACGCCCTTCAGGTGCGGGTTCCTTTCGGCCAGTTCGCCCAGCTTGATGCCAAGGTCGATGCCCGGACGCTGCCACGGCAGATAGCCCAGATCGCCGCCGAAGATTTCCTGCGTGAGCCGCACCTGATCGGCGCAGGCGGCGATGGCGATGACGGCATCGGAATGGACATGGTCCACATGGGCGCGGGGGACGAAGCCGTGCAGCCATGTGTCGATCGAGGGGGCGCGGGGGTTCAGGTTGTAGATGCAATGCGACAATGCCTCGACCATCGCGTCTTCCTGCGAAAGGTCGCGGTACTGGGCGCGGAGCTGGAACAGGCGGTCCATATAGACCGTGGCGAAGCCGTCCAGCTTCATCGACCCGATGTCGCCGCCCGATCCCTTGACCCACAGCACCTGCACATCCGCCCCGGTCAGCGGGTCCTTTGCCGCCACCTTGGCCGAGGTGTTTCCACCGCCGAAATTGGTGATGCGCAGGTCCGAGCCGAGGAGATTCGAACGGTAGAGGAGCAGCCCCGGTTCATCCAGTGTCGCGGCATGTGCGTCGTCCCAGAGGGACGGAAGGAGGAGATCCTTGGTCATCTTTCGGGCAGCTTTCCATCTGGGAATTGGGCAAAGGATTACCGCCGGAACGATCACAGTCAATCAAGAAACGTCATTCTGCGTCGCAGAGATTATATTGCAGTGCAGCATTGCGATTGTTTGTTGACGGATGTGAGCGATTCTCTCTAGCCTTCCAATCATGCATGAACGCGAACGCTGGACCCTCATCCTGACGAAACTGCGCGAACGGGGCATCGTCCGCGTGAGCGATCTTGCGCTGTGGACCGGCGCTTCGGTCGCCACGCTGCGCCGCGATCTGGCGAAGCTGGAGGATTCGGGGCAGTTGCGCCGCGTCCATGGCGGGGCGGAACAGGCCGAGGTGTCGGGACAGAACGAGCTGACGGCCACGTCCTTCGGCGCAAGCCAGACGATCCATGCCACGGAAAAGCAGGCGATTGCCGCAGCGGCGGCGGGGCTGTGCGAGGACGGGGATTCGATCATCCTGAATGCCGGGTCCACGACGTGGTTCATGGCGCAATGCCTGCGGGCCAAGCGGATGCAGGTCCTGACCAATTCCTTCCCCATCGCGCAGGAGCTGATCGCCAATTCCGCCAACCGCGTGGTGCTGCCCGGGGGGGAGCTGTACCGCGAGCCGGGGATCATCCTGTCGCCTTTCGACGAGGACGCGATCCAGCATTTCGCGGCGTCCAAGATGTTCATGTCGGCCTATGCCATCACGCCGCTGGGCGTGATCGAGAGCGATCCCCTGATCGCCCGGGCCGAGGCAAAGCTGCTGAGCCGCACGGAACGGCTGATCGTTCTGGTGGACAGTTCCAAATTCGAGGCGCGGGGGAACATCGTGGTCTGCCCGCTGACCCGCGTCTCGACCGTCATCACCGATACCGGCGCACCGCAGCACATGGTGGACCATCTGCGCGGCGTGGGGGTGGAGGTGATCCTGACCGATCCGAAGGACGTGAAGGTGCCTGCGGCGGCGTGACCCGCCAAGGGGAAACAAAACAGGGAGGAGTGACACGATGATGATGAAGATGAAGGGGCTGGCGCTGGCCGCGGGTCTTGTCGCCGGTCTGATGGGCACGACCGCGATGGCCGAACCCGTCACCGCCGCGCCGGGGCAGGCCGTGAATGCCGTGCTGCTGCCGAAGTTCCTGGGCATCCTGCCCTTCGATCAGGCGAACCGCGGCGCACAGGAAGCGGCGGCAGAGCTGGGATCGACCGGCACGCTGGAATTCATCGGCCCGACGCCGGAGAATTCGGCCGCCGGCCAGATCGAGATGCTGACGACCGCGACCACGCAGAAGCAGAACGTGGTGATGCTGTCGAACAACGCGGGCGACCAGATCGCCGCGACCGCCGAGGCCGCGCAGGCGGCGGGCACCAAGGTCGTGACCTGGGACAGCCCCATTCCCAGCGGGGCGGGGGAATCCTTCTTCGTGGCGCAGGTGGATTTCGGCTCCATCGGCACGGTGATGGCCGACATGGCCTATGACCTTGCCGGTGGCGCGGGCGAATTCGCCGTGCTGTCGGCCAGCCCCGATGCCGCCAACCAGAACGCCTGGATCGAGGCGATGAAGGGTGCGCTGGCGGGCGAAAAGTACAAGGACCTGAAGCTGGTCGATGTGGTCTATGGCAATGACCAGTCGGAAGAGTCCTACAACCGCGCCCTTGGTCTGGTGGACAAGTATCCGGACCTGAAGGTGATCATGGCGCCGACCACGGTGGGCATCGTGGCCGCCGCGAAGGCCATGCAGGACGAGGGCCTGTGCGAGAAGGTGAAGGTGTCGGGTCTGGGTCTGCCGGCCGAGATGGTCAGCTATTCGCTGAACGGCTGCGCCCCCCAGTTCGCGCTGTGGAGCTTCGTGGACCTTGGCTATCTGACCTATCATGCCTCCTATGCGCTGGCGACCGGCGCCATCAAGGGCGAGGTGGGCGAAGAGTTCACGGCGGGCCGCATGGGCACCTTCAAGATCGAGGAAGACCCCGGCCGTGCGGGTGCCAAGCGCATCCTGATGGGGCCGTTCACCATCTATACCAAGGACAACGTGGAAGCCGCCGCCAACTGAGGCGGGGTCCATCCCGAAACATGGTCGGGGCTGCGGATGCGCGGCCCCGATCCCTTCCCTGCACCCTGACGGAATGTCCGATGACGAAGCCGGTTCTCGAATTGCGGGCCGTGGCCAAGAGTTTTGCCGCCACCGCCGCGCTGAAGGACATGTCGCTGGCCATCGAGCCGGGCGAGATCCACGCCATCGTGGGCGAGAATGGCGCGGGGAAATCCACGCTGATCAAGATCATGACGGGGGTGCATCGCCCCGATGCGGGGGGAATACTCGTGGAGGGGCGGGCGGTGACGCTGCGCTCTACCCAAGAGGCGCAGGCCGAGGGGATTGCGGCGATCTATCAGGAGCCGATGGTTTTCCCCGACCTGAACGTGGCGGAAAACATCTTCATTTCCAACCGTGCGGGCGGGGCGTGGCTGGACTGGCGGGCAATGTTCGCCGAGGCCGACCGGATCGTGGCGCAACTGGGCGTCACTCTGGACGTGCGGCGGGCGGCATCGGGGCTGACGCTGGCGGAACAGCAGACGGTGGAGATTGCGCGGGCGCTTTCGCTGCGGGTGAAGGTGCTGATCATGGACGAACCCACGGCCAGCCTTTCGGCGCATGAGGTGGAGCGTCTTCTGTCCATCGCGCGGGCGCTGAAGGCGCAGGGGGTGGCGGTGATCTACATCTCGCACCGGCTGGACGAGATTTTCCAGATTGCCGACCGCGTGACGGTGATCCGCGACGGTCAGCATATCTCTACCCGTCCCATCGCCGAGGTGACCGAGGAGGGGATGGTGCGCGAGATGGTGGGGCGGGCCATCGACAGCTTCGCCGTCAAGACGCAGGCGAATGCGGTGGGCGAGGTGGCGCTGTCCGTGCGCGGGCTGGGGCGGGCCGGGGTGTTCCGGGGTGTCAGCTTCGATCTGGCGAAGGGCGAGGTGCTGTGTCTGGCCGGTCTGGTCGGGGCGCGGCGGACGGATGTGGGGCTGGCGCTGTTCGGCATCGCCCCCGCGACCGAAGGCAGCCTGCATCTGGACGGGGCAGAGGTGCGCTTTGCCACGCCGAGGCAGGCGATGGACAGGGGCATCGCCTATGTGTCCGAGGACCGGCGCAAGCTGGGGCTGGCGATGACGCTGCCCATATTCTCGAACATCTCGCTGGCGTCGCTGGGGCGGTTCCTTGGCGCCTTCGGTCTGGTGGACCGCAGGGCCGAGGGGGCGATGGCGGAAGGCTATCGCAAGGCGCTGGACATCCGCGCGCCGGATACGGCGATCGAGGTGGGCAAGCTGTCGGGGGGCAACCAGCAGAAGGTGATGCTGGCGAAGTGGCTGGAGACGAAGCCGAAGGTGCTGATCTTTGACGAACCGACACGCGGGATCGACGTGGGCGCCAAGGCCGAGGTGCATGGCATCATCCGGCGGCTGGCGGCGGAAGGGGTGGCGGTGATCGTCATATCGTCCGACCTGCCCGAGGTGCTGGCGCTGGCCGACCGCGTGCTGGTGATGCGCGAGGGGCGGCAGGTGGGGCTTCTGGACATAGCCGAGGCCAGTCAGGAACGGGTGATCGCCCTTGCGGCGGGCACGGGTGCGGGGGTTGCGGCATGAACGGTCTGTTGGGTCGCGTCTCGCCCCAGACGCTGCGGCTGGTGGCGCTGTTCCTTGCGCTGCTGGCGGTGGTTCTGTTCTTTTCCACGCAGATCGAAGGGTATCTGTCGGCGCGGATGTTCAACCGGATTTCGACATCCGCCGCCGTGGTCCTGCCCATCGCGGTGGGTCAGGCCATCGTCATCATGACGCGCAACATCGACCTGTCGGTCGGGTCCATCCTTGGGGTCGTGGCCTATATGACCGGGCAGGCGCTCGGCGCGATGCCGGAGATGCATCCGGTCTTCGCGGTGCTTCTGGCCATGGGGATCGGCGCGGTGGCGGGGGCGATCAACGGCGTCATCATCGCATGGGGGCGCGTGCCGTCGATCATCGTGACGCTGGGGACGCTGGCGCTGTACCGGTCGTTCCTTGTGGAATATTCCAACGCCACCACGATCACCACGGCCAGCCTGCCGCAATGGCTGGTGGACCTGCCGCAGGCGAGCCTGTTTTCCATCGGGGCGCTGGATGTGCGGGTGACGGTGGTGCTGGCGCTGGCGGCCTGTCTGGTGACGGGCGTGGCGCTGTCGCGGTTGCGGGCGGCGCGGAAGTTCCTTGCGGTGGGGTCCAACCCCGATGCGGCCCGCATGGCGGGGATCGACGCGCCGAGGGTGGTCTTCACGGCCTTCGTTCTGGCGGGGGCCTTGGCGGGGCTGTCGGGGTTCATCTTCCTTGCCAAGTTCGGGAACATCACGGTCGTCGCGGGGCTGGGCTTCGAGCTGAAATCCATCGCCGCCGTGGTGGTGGGCGGCGTGTCCATCATGGGCGGGTCGGGGACGATCCTCGGCGTGCTGATGGGGACGGTGCTGGTCGATACGATCGACAATTCCCTGACGCGCTGGGCCGTGGTCAGCGAGTTCTGGCGCGACGCGCTGCTGGGAATGCTGATCATGGCGGCGGTGACGGTGGACACGCTGGCGGCGCGGCAACTGGCGCGGATGCGGCGCAAGGACGGGGGGGCGGAATGATGGGCTGGCTGAGGTCTTGGGAAGGGGGGCTTCTGGTCGTCTTCCTTGCCACGCTGGCGCTGAATGTCAGCTTCGCGCCGGAATTCCTGACGGTGCAGAACCAGATCAACCTGTTCCAGCTTTCGGTGGAAAAGATCATCGTCGCGCTGGTGATGACGCTGATCATCATCAATGCCGAGATCGACCTTTCGGTCGCGTCCGTCATGGGGCTGGCGGCGGTGGTCTTCGCCTATCTGCTGAACAGCGGCTGGGGCGGGGGCAGTGCGGCGCTGGTCTGTCTGGGCGTGGGGCTGTTGGCGGGTCTGGTGAATGCCCTGCTGGTGGCGCGGGTGGGGATACCGTCGCTGGTGGTGACGCTGGCGATGATGATCTGTTTCCGCGGCCTGTCGCGGGTGATCGTGCAGGACACGTCGCTGGGCAATTTCCCGGCATGGGTGACGCAGCTTGGCCAGAAGGGGCTGATCGGGCCCTTGCCCCTGTCGCTGGTGTTGTTCTTCGTCCTGCTGGTCGCGCTGGGGGTGCTGCTGCACCGCACGGGGTTCGGGCGTCAGGTCGTGGTGATCGGCACCAATGCCGAGGTGGCGCGGTTTTCCGGCGTGGACGTGGCGCGGGTGAAGGCAATTCTATTCGTGATGTCGGGGGTGATTTCGGCGGTGGCGGGCGTGCTTTATGCCGCGCGGCTGGGGTCGGTGCGGGGGGATTCCGCGCTGGGGTTCGAGCTGGACATCATCACCATGGTGCTGCTGGGCGGCGTGTCGATCTTTGGCGGCAAGGGCAGCATGGCGGGGGTGTTCCTTGCGATCCTGATCATCCTGAACCTGCGCAACGGGATGGCGCTGCTGAACATCACGGGGCATGTGCAGACGGGGGTGATCGGGACGCTGCTGATCCTGTCGGTGCTGCTGCCCAACATGGTGGGCGACCTGCGGGCGCGGCGGGCGCGGGCATAGGGGGGCGGCGATGCAGCGACATGCGTTCAAGATGTATCTGAACCCGGGATGCGAGGCGGAATACATCCGCCGGCATGACGAGATCTGGCCGGAACTGGTGGACCTGTTGCGGCAGACGGGGATTTCCAACTACTCCATCCATCTGGACCGCGAGACGATGGTGCTTTTCGGCTATCTGGAACGGCGGGACGATCATGCGATGGCGGACCTGCCCGACCATCCGGTGATGAGGAAATGGTGGGCCTTCATGGGCGACATCATGCGGACGAACCCGGACGGGTCGCCCGTGGCGGTGCCCTTGGACGAGACGTTCTACATGGCGTGACGGGTCAGCGGGCGCTGACCTTGGCCTGCCATGCGGCCGCATAGGCGGCATAGCGCGGGTCTTGCGGCGGCTGGACGGTCTGGCGTCCCGCGGGGGCGGTGCCAAGCGGTCCGGCCAGCAGCGCCGCGCCAAGGCCGGTGCCCGCGCCCTGACCCGCCAGCGTGACGGGGCGGGCGGTGGCGGCGGCCAGCATCCTTGCGAAGGCGTGGTTGCGGGCGAGCGGGCCTTCTATCACCGTTTCCCCTTCGGCCCCGATCAGCGAAAGGCAGGCCGCGCCCATCAGCGCCACATAGAAGGAGGCGGCGGCGGTGCGTTCCGCGCCTTGGGGTTCCGTGGTCCATGCGAAGGACTTGCCGGGGAAGGGGCCGGTGGTCGGGTGGAGGGATGGCAGGGCCATGATGGAGTTTTGCAGGACGGTCGCTTCGTCTGCTTCGGTGGCGGGGGCGGGGGTCTGGCCTGCGATTTCCTCGAACTCGCGGCCTGCCATGAAGCGGGCGGTGGGGACGGGCTCGCCGCGTGCGTTGACGTTGATCAGCGTGTCGCGTTCGGGGTCCAGCGTCACGGCCTTGCCGCCCAGCGCCATGGTGATCATCCATGTGCCGGTGGACAGGATGGCGCGGGGGCCGGGGGCCGCCAGCCATGGCACCAGCGAGGCGTTGGAATCGTGGATGCCGCAGAGGACGGGGGTATCGGCGGGCAGGCCCGTTTCCGCCGCGATGGCGGGCAGGAGCGGGCCGAGGATGTCGCCCGCCTTGCGGACGGGCGGGAAGCGGTCGCGCCAGCCCATGCGGTCCACGAGCGTGGAGAAGGTGGCGCCGTGCGGGTTCCACAGGTCCGTATGGCAGCCGAGAGAGGTGGCTTCGCTGGCGGCTATGCCCGTCAGGCGGAAGGACCAGTATTGCGGCAGGGTCAGGATGTGGCGGGTGCGGGCGAAGGCTTCGGGAAAGGCCGTCGCCTGCCAGTATATCTGCGCCCCGAGGTTCAGCCCCACCGGCAGGCGGGGGAACCGGTTTCCGCGAAGGGGGGGCGCAGGCCGTCATAGGCCGGCAGGCTGTCGGGGCCGTCATGTTCGTAATCGAGGATGGGCAGGGTCAGTCTGCCCTGCGCATCCACCAGCGCCGCCGCCGCGCCATGGGTGGTGACGGAGACGGCATCCACCGGATGGGCCTTGCCGAGATCGGCCAGCGCCCCCCGCAGGAAGGACCAGAGCGCATCGGCATCATGGTGCGGATAGGGGCCGTCGCGGCGCACCGCATTGGGGGCGCGGGCGATGGTGGTTTCCGCCCCCGTGGCAAGGTCGATGGACAGGAGTTTCGCGTTGGTCTTGCCGATGTCGATGACGGCGATGTGGCGCATCCTGTCCCCCCTTGCGGGCCCTTTGCGCGGCCCTTTGCGGGCAGTTTCCCGCACCGCCACCGCAAGTCAACGGGGCCTGACGGATGGCTTGCGGGCGTGGCACGCAGGGCATAGCGTCCGGCGCAAGACGAAGGAGTTTCCCGATGGATGACCGCCCGCTGATCCTGTCCTGCCCGCTGCCGCGCACGCTGCCGCTGATCCTGTCCGAGGACCGTCTGGCCGAGTTGCGGGCGCGGTATCGCATCGTGGAAACTACCGACGAAGACCTGCCGTCCCTGCCGGACGAGGTGCTGGGTCAGGCGCGATACATCATCGGCCAGCCGCCTCTGGACGAGGCGACCTTGGCGCGGCTGTCCGGCTTGCGCTGCATCTTCAACGTCGAGTCCAACCTGCTGAACAACATGCCCTATGACGAGGTATTCCGGCGCGGCATCCATGTCGTGACAACGGGGGCGGTCTTCGCCCAGCCCGTCGCGGAAATCGCGCTGGGCTTCGCGCTGTCGCTCTTGCGGAACATCCACGGCGCGGATGCGGATTTCCGCGCGGGACGCGAGCTTTGGGGGGGCGAGGGGAACGGGCAGGCGCGACTTCTGACGGGGGCGGAGGTCGGCATCCTGGGCTTCGGCGAATTGGGGCGGGCCTGTGCGCGGGTGCTGGCGGGCTTTGCGCCCAGGCTGCGGGTCTATGACCCCTGGCTGCCCGCGTCGCGGATCAGGGAGGCGGGGGCGGAGCCTTGCGGTCTGTCCGAGGTGATGGCGCGGTCGGATGTGGTGTTCTGCACGGCGGCGGTGACGTCCGAGAACCGGGGTTTCCTTGGCGCGGCGGAATTCGCGGCGATGCGGCGGGGGGCGCTGTTCCTGCTGCTGTCGCGTGCCGATGTGGTGGATTTCCCCGCGCTGATGCAGGCGGTGCGGGACGGGCATATCCTTGCCGCGTCGGATGTCTTTCCCGAAGAACCGCTGCCGCAGGATCATCCCGTGCGGTCCATCACCGGCTTCCTGCTGTCCGCCCACAGGGCCGGCGCCTTGGACGTTGCGTTCAAGCGGATGGGCGAGATGGTGCTGGAGGATCTGGCCCTGCTGGACAAGGGCCTGCCGCCGATGGTCTGCAAGCGGGCGGAACGGGAAACCGTGGCGCGGTTCCGGTCGAAACCGGTCAGCGTGAACTGATCCGCCGGCGGTTGCAGCCGCCGCTTGCCGCCATCCGCAGGGGGTGCTTAACCTTGCGCCAGATGGCGTGGCGGGGGCGGGGCAGGGGGCGGCGATGCGCTGGATTTTGCGGGTTCTGGGCGTTCTGGCCGTGCTGGTCGTCCTTGGCGCGGCGGCGCTGCTTCTGATCCCGTCGGACAGGGTGGCCGCGCTGGCCGTGGGCCAGTTCGAAAAGGTCACGGGGCGCAAGCTGGTGATCGAAGGGGGCGTCACCCCCACGCTCTGGCCGGTTCTGGGGGTGGAGACGGGGCGCGTCACCATCTCGAACGCGGACTGGTCCGAGGAAGGGCCGATGCTGGTGGCGGATGCGCTGGCGATCCGCATCGATGCCAATGCGCTGTGGGGCGGGGCGGTCAGGATCACGGGGCTGGACCTGACGCGGCCCGAGATCCTGATCGAGACGGGCGAGGACGGGACGGGCAACTGGGTCTTCGGCGGCACGGCAGGCGGGACGGCCAGTGCCGGGATGGCGGGGGCGGATACGCCCTTCACGCTGGACCTCGGCACGATCCGCGATGGCAGCATCGGCTATATCGACCATTCCACGGGGCGGTCCGTCCTGCTGACCGGCGTCGATCTGGAGGCGCGGCTGGCCTCCTATGACGGCCCGCTGGACGTGTCGCTGACGGCCGAGTCAGGGGGCGAGGCGGTCGCGCTGGACCTGTCGGTGGAGGCGTTCCGCACGGCCTATGAAGGGGGCGTGTCCCCCGTGACCCTGTCGGCGCAGGCGGGCCAGGCGCGGGTGGATTTCGCAGGGCGTGCGGGTTTCATTCCGCTGGTGGCCGAAGGGGCGCTGGAGGCCGATCTTGCGGACCTTGCGGCGGTGTCGGCCCTGTCGGGGACGGAACGGCCCGCGCTGCCGCAGGGCTTCGGGTCGCGAAGCGTGCAGGTGGCGGGCGATGTGACGCTGACGGCGGAAGGGTCGGTCCACCTGCGCAAGGGCCGCGTGGTGCTGGACGGGACGGCGGTGACGGGCGACATGGACCTGCTGCCCGGCGAGGACCGGCCGAAACTGGTGGCGCGGCTGGCCACGGATGCGCTGGCCGTGGCGGAGCACGTGGCCGGAGGCTCCGGCGCGGGCGAGGGCGGCGGGGCCGTGGCGACGGCCGGATGGTCGGACCGGCCCATCGACCTGTCCGGTCTGGGGGCGCTGGATGCGGATGTCGGGATCAGGGCGGGGTCGCTGGCGCTGGGCCCCGTGACGCTGGCGCCAGTGGCGGCCCGGGTGACGGTGGACCGCGCCCGCGCCGTGGTGCAACTGGACGAGGTGGGCGCCTATGGCGGCACGCTGGGCGGGCAATTCGTCCTGAACGCCCGCGACGGCCTGTCGGTGGGCGGCGATCTGGCCTTCCGCGACATCGACCTGCAACCCATGCTGTCCGACCTGACGGGCTTCCGCCGCCTGATCGGCACCGGCGACCTGACGCTGGATTTCCTCGGCGCGGGCGGGTCTGTCGATGCGATCATGCGCGGCCTGTCGGGGTCGGGGGTGATGAACCTCGGTTCCGGCGCGATCGAGGGGCTGGACATCGCGGGGATGATCCGCACGCTGGACACGGGCTATGTGGGCGAAGGGCAGCGGACGGTCTTCGACAGCCTTTCCGCCAGCTTCGACATGGATGGCGGCGACCTGTTCAACCGCGACCTGCTGATGGCCGGTCCCGTGGTCAGCGCCGAGGGCGCGGGGCGCATCGGCCTTGGCGCCCGCGATCTGGAATACCGCATCCGCCCCACGGCCCTGCGCGGTGCGGATGGCACCGGCGGGGTGTCGGTCCCGCTCTGGATCACCGGATCCTGGGCCGCGCCCAGCTTCGCGCTGGATCTGGAGGCGCTGGCGCAGGAGAACCTGAAGGACGAGGCGAAGGCGCTGGAGGACAGCCTGAAGGCCAAGGCCGCGGCAGAGCTGGACCAGCAGGAGGGCGAGTCGCTGGAGGATGCGGCAAAGCGCAAGCTGCAGGAGGAACTCGGCCAAGAGGCGGGCGGCCTGCTGCTGGACCTGCTGGGCGGCGGCAACTGACCGGCGGGGCGGGGGGCGTCCGCCGGACGCCATCCCCCGACGGGATCAGCGGCGGCGGTCGCGCCTTGCGCTCATGGGCTGGAAGGCCACGCC
>AYNO01000003.1 GCA_000500915.1 Rhodobacter sp. CACIA14H1 | reverse complement strand
GGATTTCGCGGACGGCATCATGGATCGCTGGAAGGACCGCAGGTTCGAGGCCGCCGTGGGGCGCATGGACAACGACCTGCGACTGGCGATGAACGCAAGGCGCGAACTGGCCGAGATCGCAGCGGGCAGAGGCAGCGAAAAGGCCAAATGGCTCAAGATCATGGGGAACCTGCCGCTGCGGACCGTGGTCCAGCGTGCCTTCGGTCTGCCCATGGCCTTTGCGCGGATCGATCTGGACCGTCAGGTCGCGATGCTGACCGAACGCGCCGGACAAGTGGCCGGCGCGGGCACCGTCAGCCAGTTTGCGGACCCTGCGAGAACCGACAGGCTGATCCGCATCTTCCTTGCCGCGCCGGCGGATGGCGGGGGGACAGGGGGCAGTGCGACGCGTCTGCTGCTGGAGGCAGGCGCATTCGGAAACAGGCTTCTGCGTCGGGTCTGACCGGACGCCGGGTGGACCTTGACCGGGCAAAAGCCGGCGGGCGGGAGAAGCAGGCGCAATGACCGGACGCCGGAAACGGGCGGTCCTTGCCGGGCATCGGGGACCTGCAGGTTCCATCAACCATGGCCAAGGATGCGCCCCAGACGGAGGAAAGCCTCGGCCGGGCTGGCGGAACGTTCGGCCAGAAAGGCGTCCAGCAGCGGGAAAAGACGGATTGCGCGGTCGGTCAAAGGGTCGGATCCGGACAGGTACAGGCCCGACTGCACCATGAGATCCACCTTGTCGCGTGCGGAAAGGAGCTGCCGCGCCTCGGCAATCAGGGCATTTTCGGGGCCCGTCGCGCAATCGGGCAAACTGCGGGAGACCGAGCGCAACAGATCGACCGCAGGAAAACGGCCCCGTTCGGAAATCCCGCGGTCAAGCACCACATGGCCGTCGAGAACCCCGCGCAAGATGTCCGCCACCGGCTCTTCCATATCCGATCCCGCGACGAGCACGCTGAAAACCGCCGTGATGTCCCCTGCCCCGCCTGCCCCCGGGCCGGCCCGCTCGGCCAGCGCCATGACCGCATGGGCCAGCGATGGCGGCCAGCCCCCGAGTGCCGCAGGTTCGCCCGCCGCAAGTACGACCTCGCGATGCGCCTCGGCAAATCGGGTGATGCTGTCGCAGAGGAACAGGACCTGCGCACCCTGATCGCGGAAATGTTCGGCAACCGCCATCGCCGCCAGCGGACAGCGCCGCCGGACGAGCGGTGACTGGTCGGACGTGGCGGCGACGATGATGCTGCGGGACAGGCCGGAGGCACCAAGGACATCCTCGGCAAAAGCCCGCACCTCGCGCCCGCGTTCGCCGACCAGGGCGAGGACGGTGACATCTGCCGCCACCCCGCGGGCAAGATCCCCGAGCAGACTGGACTTCCCCACGCCCGACCCCGCGAAAAGACCGAGGCGTTGACCGCGGACCAGAGGGAGTAGCGTATCGAAGGCCGCCAGACCGGTGGCCAGCCGGCTGCCCAGCCGCCGCCGCTGCGTGGGCGCGGGCGGCGCCGCACGCAGGGACCGGCCTACCGCGCCGGGAAAGAGCGGCCGCCCGTCGAGCGGCTGGCCGTCGGGATCGATGATGCGGCCGATCCAGCCGCGATCCGGGGCAAGTGTGGCGGGCCCGAGATGGGCCACCGCCTGCCCGATCGACAGGCCGGTCGTCGGACCGTCCGGCAGGACGGTGATCCCGGCAGCGGCGATATGGATCACCTCGCCGGCGCCGGACTGCGTATCGGGGCCGAAGGCGACCCGGTCGCCCAGAGCGGCAATATCGGACAGTCCGGTTACGCGGCAGGTGGCGGGCCCGACCTCGGAAAGACGCCCCACACGCTGTACGGCACGGACGGAACGCAGACTGGCGCGGAGTGCTTCGAACATTTCCTTCTCCTCTCAACGGTTCCTTAGCGAATCGGGCTTAAGCCTTGGTGAAACCGATCGAGGGAGAAGCCCGAGATGTTCGAAAGACTGGAAATGACCCGCATGGCCCAGGCGCTTGCCGCGCATTCGGGAGCGCGGCTTGGCCTTGTTGCACGCAATATCGCCCACGCCGACACGCCCGGTTTCCGTGCGCAGGATCTGCCCGATTTCGCCACGGTCTATGCCGGTGGAATCGACCCGCGCCGCCTGCGGCCCACCGAAACCCGGGGACCGCAGGACCCGAACGGCAATTCGGTCCGGCTGGATGACCAGATGGTCCGGATGGCCGGCATCCGGATGGACCACGACATGGCGCTCGCGGTGCAGAGGAGCACATCCTCCATCCTGCGTGCCGCGCTCGGACGCGGGGGTGCGTGATGGCTGGCCTGTCCCTTGCCCTGTCGGCCTCTGCCAGCGGAATGGAGGCGCAGGCGATGCGGCTGCGCCATGTCTCCGAAAACATCGCGAATGCCGATACGCCCGGTTACCAGCGCAAGATCGCGACCTTCCGTGTGGCGCCCGAAGGTGTCTTGCCCGGCCCCGTCCGGCTGGACCGCAGTCCGGTGGAAAGGATCTATGACCCCGGCCACCCGCTGGCCGACGCGACCGGCCATCATGACGGATCGAATGTCGATCTTGTGCTGGAGCTTGCCGACGCACGCGAGGCGCAGCGCAGCTACGAGGCGAACCTGCGGCTCTTCGACCAGGCGCGGCAGATGACGCAGTCGCTGTTCGAAATGATCCGTCGTTAGGGAAAATCGTCATGGAAATTTCGGCACTTATGGCCACGGCGGCCTACGCCCGTGGCGCGGCGATCCAACCGGAGGGCGAAGGCGGCTCGGCCTTCCACAGGGTCGCGCAGGACTTCGAAGACCGCCTGCGCAACACCGAAAGGACGGCCCGCGCCGCGATGCTGGGACAGGCCGACCCACACGCGCTGGTAGAGGCCCTCGCCAGCAGCCAGACGGCGGTCGAGACCGTCGCCGCGATCCGTGACCGCGTCGTGGAAGCCTACCAGGAAATCCTGAGGATGCCGGTATGACGGAGGGCGCACTTTACGATGCCCTGCGGGCGGCTTTGTGGATTTCGGTCCAAATATCGGCGCCCCTTCTGGGGGTTGCCCTCCTGACGGGTCTTGCCATCGGCCTGTTGCAGGCCCTGACCAGCATCCAGGAAGCCACGCTGACCTTCGTGCCGAAGCTGGCGGCAATGCTGGCGGCCTTCTGGCTGTCGATGGGTTTCATGACGGTGCAACTGGTGGATTTCTTCCACGCCACCGTCCTTCCCGCCGTGGCAGGAGAGTGAGATGGAAGCAGCGGGTTACGTCACGCTTACACGCCAATCCGGACTGCTGCGCGAGATGCAGATCGTTGCCAATAATGTTGCCAACGGATCGACCGCGGGCTTCCGCCGGGAAGGGATCATCTTCTCCGAATTCGTGCGCAGGGCCGGAGACGCGCCGTCGATGTCCATGGCCCTTGGCGGAACCAGACGGATCGACCTGACCGAAGGCGGCCTGACCCGGACAGGTGGCCCCTTCGATTTCGCCATCCGGGGCGAGGGGTTCTTTCTGGTGGAAACACCGGCAGGCCCGCGCCTGACCCGGGCCGGTGTCTTTACCCCGGGCGCGGATGGCGGGCTGCGGACGCCGGACGGGCATCCGCTGCTGGATGCGGGTGGCAGCCCCGTTACGGTGCCGCCGGGCATCCGGACCGTGCAGCTGGGGGCGGACGGGACGCTGTCGGGCGACGGACAGCCCTTTGCACGGCTGGGCCTCTGGTTGCCCTCCGATCCGCTGGCCCTGCGCCATGTGGGCGGAACGCTGTTCGATGGCGGAGACCCCGTGCCCGCAACCGGCGGCCTGCTCGTCCAGGGTTCGCTGGAAGACAGCAACGTGGACCCGGTGCTGGAAGTCGCCCGGATGATCGAGGTGCAGCGTGCCTATGAGTCGGGTCAGGGCTTCCTTGACCGCGAGGATGAACGGATGCGGGGCATGATCCGCATGTTGGGGGGATGACCGATGAAGGCCTTGCAGATCGCGGCCACGGGCATGGCTGCACAGCAGATGCGGGTGGATGTGGTGTCCGGAAACCTCGCCAACATGTCCACGACCGCCTACAACGCCCGTCGCGCCGATTTCGCCGATCTGGGCTATGAACAGGTCGCGCGTCCGGGGACGGTGACCGCCGAAGACGGCACGATGCTGCCGACCGGTGTCCAGCTGGGCCTTGGCGTGCGGGCCGCGGCGGTATCGGTCGTGCTGGCCCAGGGGTCGCTGTCGGAAACACGCGGTGACCTGGATCTCGCCATCGAAGGGCGGGGCCTGCTGGAGGTGACGCTGCCGTCCGGCGCATCGGGTTATACGCGCGACGGATCACTGAAGCGCAGCGCAGACGGTCTGATCGTCACATCGGAGGGGCATGCCGTTGCACCGGGCATCACCATTCCGGTAGAGGCGCGCAGCCTGTCGATCAACGCCGCGGGGGAAGTCTGGGCCTATTTCGCCGACCGGACGGACCCGGAACTGCTGGGTCAGATCACCCTTGTCGGCTTTGCCAACGAAAAGGGGCTGGAGGCGATAGGGTCGAACCTCTTTCTGGAAAGCGCGGCATCCGGCCCGCCACTGCCGGGCACGCCAGGCACAGAGGGGCTGGGCACGATCCGTCAAGGTTATCTCGAGGACAGTTCCGTCGATGCCGTCCGCGAGGTGACGGAACTGATCAAGGCGCAGCGCGGATACGAACTGAACGCCAAGGTCCTGACGGCAGCCGACCAGATGCTGTCGGCCACGACACAGGTGCGGTGATGCGGGTGATCTGGCCGCTGCTGTTCCTTCCGGCGATGGCACAGGGCGAAAGCCTTGTGGCAACAAGACCGATCGCAGCCGGATCGGTGCTGCAGCCGTCGGACATGACGCAGGTCGAAGCGCAGATACCCGGTGCCCTGACCGACATGTCCATGGCGGTGGGGCAATCCGCCCGTCGTGTGATCTATCCGGGACGGGCCATTCTTGCGACCGATGTCGGGCCACCCCTCCTGGTATCGCGGAATGCTGTTGTCGAGCTGCGGTATCGATCGGGCAGCCTGCACATCACGGCCAGCGGCCGGGCGCTGGACAAGGGCAGCGAGGGCGAGGTCATCCGCGTGATGTCCCTCGAGTCGAAATCCGTCGTGCAGGGCCGGATCGTCGCCGACGGCAGCGTCGTTGTGGGTGTCCCGTGAAGGGCTGGCCGTTGATATGGGGGCTGTTGGCCGGTCTGTCGGCATCCGCCTGCGCACGGTTGGACGAGGTGGGGCGCGCACCCGGGTTCTCGCATCTCGAAGGATCGAACCAGCACCACGCGATGTATTCCGCGCCCTTGCCGGAAAGCACCAACCGCGGCGACCCCACGGCGCCTTCCTCGTTGTGGAGTTCCGAACGTGGCGCACTTTTCGGGGACCGTCGCGCCGCGCGTCGCGGCGATATCCTGACCGTCGTGATCGAGATCGACGACAGCGCACGCATATCCAACAGCAGCGACCGCAGCCGCGAGGGGAGCGAGAGCATGGGGATCCCGTCCCTGTTCGGCATTCCCGAACGGCTGGATCGCAAACTGCCGGAAGGTGCAAGCATGGCAGAGGCGGCGGATATCCGGTCGAGATCCGGATACGAAGGCAGCGGCAGCGTCACACGGACCGAGGCGCTGACGCTGCGCCTTGCCGCGACGGTGGTCGAGGAATTGCCGAATGGCGTCTTGCGGATAGAAGGCCAACAGGAGGTGCGCGTGAATTTCGAACTTCGGGAACTTTTCCTGACCGGCTATGTGCGGCCGGTCGATATCTCGCGCCGGAACGAGATCACCTATGACAAGATCGCGGGCGCACGCATTTCCTATGGCGGGCGTGGCCAGATTTCCGATGTGCAGCAGCCGCGCTATGGCCAGCAGTTTGCCGATATCGTGCTTCCGTTCTGACCATGAAGCGCATCCTGATGATCGTGCTGCCCGCGCTGGCCGGGCTGGCGGGCGGAGCGGCGGGGGGTCACTTCCTGCGCCCGGCACCTGCCGAGACGACTGACACCACGGCCGAGGAAGCCGTGACCGAGGACGAGGTTCCGCCGGAATTCGTAAAGCTCGACAACCAGTTCGTCGTGCCGGTGCTGCAGGACGGCCGCGTGGCGAGCATGGTGATCCTTTCGCTGGGTCTGGAGGTCGAGCCCGGCGCGACGCAAACCGTCTATGCGCATGAACCCAAATTGCGCGACGTCTTCCTGCAGGTGCTGTTCAGCCATGCCAATGCCGGCGGGTTCCGCGGGTCATTTACCGATGCGGCAAACCTGGTTCCCTTGCGGATGGCGCTGGACGAGGCGGCCAAGGCCGTGCTGGCGGACGAGGTGCGGGCGGTGCTGATCAACGACATCGCGCGTCAGGATAGCGCCGGCTAGAACTGTCCCTTCAGCAGACGGTCCAGTGCAAGGCAGCGCGCCAGCGCCTTCGCCGCATCGGCGCGGTCCTGCGCAAGGGACAGGTTCTGGTGCGCAATTTCAGCCAGCAGCGCCCTGCGCCTCTGTTCGGCCCAGCGCTGGTGGCGCAAAGCGGCAAGGGCCATCGCGGGGTCGGCATCGTCCGTTGGGGCCCGGTCCAGCCCGGCCAAAAGGGACAGGTTCGCATCGCGGGCCGCCGTGCACGCGGCGAGGCGGGCAAATTGCGCGGATCGGACCTGCCCCGCCAGACGGGCCAGACGCTGCAGATTCGGGTGGGGACGATGTGTCATCGACGCTCTTTCGATTTGCGCCGCAGGGCGGCGGTCAGACGCAGGGCGGCCGCGACGGCGCGATAATGCTCTGGCCGGATGGACCTGCCGATATCCACCGTCGCATGGATTGCGCGGGCAGTCGGCGGATCGCTGTGGATCGGCACACCATGTGCAAGCGCGATGGAACGGATCCGCAGTGCAACCTCGTCCGTGCCTTTGGCAAGGCAGACCGGCGCACGGCCGGCAGAGCGGTTCCAGTGCAGGGCGACGGCGTAATGCGTCGGGTTGACGATCACCACATCGGCCTTGGGGATGTCCGCCATCATGCGGTTCATCGCGATGTCCTGCCCGCGCTGGCGGCGGGCGGCACGGGCCTGGGGATCGCCTTCCGCCTCCTTGTGTTCGTCGATCAGGTCCTGACGCGACATCCGGTTGCGCGCCATGTGCCGACGGAGCCTGCCAGAGGTAATCCGCCCGCCCACGATCAGTGAAACGGTCGCGCAGAGCGCAAGGAACCGCAGCAGCAGGTCCAGCATCAGCAGCGTCGGTCGNGCCAGCGCATGGAACCGATGACCGCATCGCCCTGTCCTGCAAGGAACCAGACAAGTGCCGCCCCGACCAGGCAGAGCTTGGCCAGCCCTTTTGCGAAATCTGCCAGACCGTCCAAACCGAAGCGCCGCGCCGCAGCGGCCATGGGATCGATCCGCGACCAGCGGGGCGCCAGGTTTTGCAGGGTGAACGTGACCCCCCGCTGCGCCGTCAGCAGGATGACCACGGCAAGGACCGGTGGCAGCATGAGCAGCGCCAGCGGAGGGAGCGCGGCAAGGACGGCTTCGCTTGCCCCCGCATCAGGATGTTCGAGCAAGCTGCGCAGGGCCAAACCGGCAGTGTCGGCCGCGCCCGCCCCGATCGTGGCGAGGGCCAGCACGAAGCCGCAAAAGGCGATGGCCGTCACAAGGTCGGGCGAGCGGGCGATTTCGCCCTTCGCCCGGGCGTCGTCCAGCCTTTTCGGCGTCGGCTCGTGGGATTTGTCGGCGCCATCCTGTTCCGCCATGTCAACCGTCCGGGAAGGGATCAGACAACAGCCCGCGGAAGGCAGCCAGCCAGACCTGCAGCAGGAAAGGCGCCGCGAGTGCGGCCACCAGAAGGCCACCCCAGGCCAGTGCGGGCGCACCGACGAAGGCAACCATAAGGTGAGGCATCGCGCGGTTCACGATGCCAAGTGCGATGTTCCACAGCAGCGCGGCGATGACGAAGGGCAGCGCCAGCGAAAAGGCCAGTGCCGTTGCATGTCCGACGGCGCTGACCCCCCAGTCAGCCACGTCGGCGGCTGCGGGTATCCGGCCTGCCGGCAGCAAGTCATAGGAGAGGACGAACAGCTCGGCCAGCCGGACGTGGAGCCCCGCTTGGACCGCAAGGGCCAGCGCCGCAAGGGTCAGCAGCGTACCGAGCGCGGGCATCGGCTCCGCCCCCGCCGAAGCGAAAAGTTGCGACAGAGAGGCAGCTTGCGCCGCAATCGCTGCGGCTGTCTGGAGCGCCAGCACCATGAGGCGCAGGGAAAGGCCGACCAGCAGGCCTGCCAGTGTTTCGGCAAGGGCGGGCAGGACGAAGGGGCCATCGGCATGATGGTGGGCCGTCACGGGAGCGACGATGGCGGTAAAGGCAATGGCGGCGGCAAGGCGGATGCGCGCCGGAATCCGGATTTCCCCGAAGGCCGGCAGCACGGCCATGGCCGCCCCGACGCGGAGGAAGGTCAGCACTGCGGGGCGCAACGCCCCGTTCGCCTGTTCGACCGCAAGTGACAGAAGGTCGTTCATGCGGCGACCTGCCCCAGGATGACGGGGCGCGCCTCGAGCCCGATCTCTTCGTAGGAAAGGACGGGGTTCGCGATCCCGCGCGCGGCAAGGACCGTACGCAGGAACCGCCTGCGCCTGGCCGATGTGACCAGCGCGGGCTGGCCACCGCCTTCGGATGCCCTTGCCAGCCGTTCGCCCACGGCCGTGCCCAGCCGGTGGAACAGATCGGGCGGAAGCGCGACTTCCTGCGGGCCGGACGGCGCGTCGATCTGGTAATGGGCGAAGGTGGTCTCCCACTCCGGCGCGAGCTGGATCAGGGGAATCGTTCCATCCTCGCGGCGAAGGTCGGCCGTGATCTGGAAGCCGAGCCGATGCCGGACATGTTCACAGATCGCTTCGGGAAACTGGAGCGACCGCGCCTCGGCTATGGCTTCGAGGATGAGGGGAAGGTTACGGATCGATACCCTTCCTCCAGCAGCAGGCGAGGACTGACAGCAGCAGCTCTGCCGGCACCTTTTCGGGGATCATCTCGTCCAGAAGGCGGCGGTTCATCTGTGCCCGCCGCGGGTCGGACACATTGGAGAATTCGTCAAGCAGCCGCCGGAGCCCGCGCAGCGACAGCAGCCGAGCGAGATTTGCCTTGATCGTTTCCAGAAGGTGCGTGGACAGGACCTCGGCCGGGGTGACGGTGGTAAGGCCGGATATGGCTGCTGCTTCCTGATCCTCGGGCAGAATCCAGCGGGCGGGTGCACCGAAGACGGGTTCGCGGACATCCAGCCCCTGCGGGGCAGAGGCAACGTCACCGAGCAGCACGAGGATACGGTCGGCATGGATCCGGTCCCGCACCTTTTCGACACCCTGTATGCGGATGCGGTATTGGCCGGCTGGCAGGGCCTGTTCGTCGGTCAGGCGGATTTCGGGCAGGATGAGCCCGTAGCTGGCAGCAATGTGGTTGCGCATGTTCCCCACGCGCCGGTCCAGCCCCGTCGCCGGATCGAGGGCCATGGAGACGAGGTCCCCGGCGAATTCGATATGTATCTCGTCGAAATCGAGCACGTCGCCGAGGGGGCGGGGCTGGACGGGATCGGGCGGAAGGGCAATGTCCTGCGGCACGGTCCTCCGCCTGACGGCCCGCAAGGCAAGTGCGCCAAGCCCTGCAGCACCGGCAAGGAAGGGCAGCACCGGCAGGCCGGGAACGAGGGCAAACAGCGCCATCAGGGCGGCAACGGTGCCCAGCGCGGCGGGATAGCGGCCGAGCTGTTCGAAGAAGGAAACATCCGCGGCACCGGTCGTCCCGCCGCGCGCCAGCAGCAGGGCGGCTGCGACAGAGATGATGACGGCCGGTATCTGCGTCACCAGGCCATCGCCGATGGTGAGGATGGCGTAGGTCTGGAACGCCCCGCCCATGGGCAGGTCGTGGACAAGCAGTCCCACCGCCAGGCCCACCACAAGGTTCAGCAGGGTGATGACGAGACCCGCAACCGCATCGCCCTTTACGAATTTGGATGCACCGTCCAGCGACCCGAAGAATGTCGTCTCGGCCAATTCGCGTTCGCGGCGGGCCCGCGCCTCGGCATGGTCGATGGCACCCGAGGCGACATCGGCATCGATGGCAAGCTGCCGCCCCGGCAGACCGTCCAGCGCGAAGCGGGCCCCGACTTCGGCCATGCGGCCGGCGCCCTTTGTTATGACGACGAAGTTGACGATGAGGATCACGGAAAAGATCACGAGGCCCAGAACCAGATCACCCCCCATGACGAATTCTGCAAATGCCTCGATCACGTGGCCGGCGGCGCCGGTTCCGGTATGGCCCTGCGAGATGATCAGTTTGGTCGAGGCAACGTTCAGGGACAGCCGGAGCAGGAGCGAGGCGAGCAGGATCGTCGGAAAGGCCGAGAAATCGATCGGGCGTTCGATGAAGAGCGCGACCGTCAGCATCAGGATCGCAAGGGCGAAGGAGAGGGCAAGACCGACGTCCAGCAACCAGGGCGGCACGGGCAGGACCAACATGGCGATCACGGCCATGAGCGCGACCGCCAGAAGGACAGTCGGGGGAAAGGGTCGCACGAAACCCGCCATCATGGCGTCCCGATCAGCGGCACGCCGCGGGACAGCAGCGGAACGAGCGATCCGGCAGTTGCGGGCGGCCCGCCGGCGAGAAGCGGGAAACCGTTCCTTTGCGGCGCGGCCGGAGAGGGCATTCGGGGGGCCTGACCCTGCAATTCTGCCAGCACGGCACCGACCCGGACCAGATAGGCCTCACCCCGATCCGGGTCGCGCGAATGGAACCCGGCGACGGCATCGGCCCAATTCCCGGTTGACCCGTGAAGTTCACGCAGGAAACGGGCCGCGTAGGCTGCGTTGGCGTCGGGGTCGAACATATCTTCCACGGTTTCGAAGGCGTCGGGATGCCAGCCGGTATTGATCTGGAAGCACCCCACATCCGGCGTATCGCCGGACTCCAGCATCTGGCGCACTGCGGCCATCGCGCTGTCACGGTCGGGATACCAGGACCCTTTGCCCTGATGGTTTATCGTCCATGGCCATGCGGTCCCTGCATGGCGCGTTTCGACAAGGGTGATCGCAACAAGGAGATCGGGCGGCACACCTGATTCGGATGCGGCGCGGATGGCCGCTTCGATGCAGGGGCCTGTTGGCGCGCCCTGTACGGTTGCGGCCGCAAGCGCCAACAGGGCGGTCAGGAATGTGCGAACCCGCTGCACGTGTATGCTCCGTTCTGGATCACCGGCCGGGGATCAGGCTGGCAGAGAAAGGTTGCGGATTGCTTGACGGCCCTGCTCAGGGCGGGGGCACGGCGTCGAGGAGCGCACGGATGGCTTCTTGCGTTCGCGTGCTTTCCTCGGCGACGCGCCTGCCATGGGCCAGCGGTGGCAGCGGATCGGCCGGCACAGGGGCAAGGCGGTCTGCCGCCGTGCGCCAATGGATGGGGGCATCATCCGGCAACGCCCCCCAATCCCGCGCGTCGAGAGCGGTTTCGAGCGGGGTCGCCGTTCCGGTCGTGGCGACATCGTCATCCGCGGGGGCCCAACGCGCGGCAGCAGCAGCGAAACCGAGTTCGGACAGGCGGAGGGCGATGGATTGCCGCGTTTCCCGCGCGGCCGGAAGCGGGTCGCCACCGACCGCATGGGCGATCAGGGCCTGGTCGGGACCGGCTGCAAGAATCTCCCACAGCTTCGGCGCGATGTCGGGATGCGTGGCCAGATCTGCGAATGCCGCGTCGAAATCGCCGCTCAGGGCGCGGGCAAGCACCAGTGCACGGCCAAGCACCTGTTCACCGGAGGTTCCGGTCGCCTCTTGCAGGTGGGCTGCCAGGACCGGAACGGTTTGCGGGTCGATGGGCGTTAGGTCGGCCGCGTGCATATCGACGAGCGCGACGAGTGCCGGCACCTGCGTCATGCCGGGATCGGACAGGATGCGCCGGAGCGAACGACCTGCATCCGCGGTATCTCCGCGGGCCATGGCAATGCGGGCCATGGTAACGGCAGTTCGCGGATCCGGTTCGCCTGGAAGACGGAGAATGGCGTCCAGGATCGCTGTGGCGGTGGACTTGTCCCCTGCGTCGAGGAAACGTTCGGCAAGATCCGGCCCGAGATGGCGCCGCAGATGGGGCGGAAGCTGCGAAAAGCTGCGCTGGACGGCGTTGGTATTGAGCGGAGCGGGCAGCGTTTCCGGTGCGGCAATGACAGACCAGAGCGCCGCCGGCCCGTCACAGGCGGCCATTGCGGCAAAGGCGCTGCCTGGCTCCGGCTCCCCGTCAAGACCGCGCGCCATGCTTCGCCAGAGGGTGGCGTCCGGATGGTCCGTCGGGAAAGCCGACAGAAGCGCAACCGCCTCCACCCCGAAGCCCAGATGGAGATAGAGCCGCACCGCACGCGCCAGGGCGGCGGGATCGGCTTCATCGAACTCCCCGACAAGGACCGACGCCGCCGAGAGTTGCAGGAATCCCGCCCGTCCGTCGCCCCAATCCCCAATGGCCAGACGATCCGGCGACGGGCAAGACCTGCCGTCGGGCGCGAGATCTTTTCCGGGGTCCAAAGCCGTGAATGCATCGAGTGGTTCACCGACCCGGATATTGACGGTGGAGGCCGATGGCCGGACCGGATCATCCTGCGGCGGACGAACCGGCCGCGCGGGTTCGATCAGACCCTGACTCGCGGCACGGCTGAACTGCATCATGAGCGCCTCCCGCAGCGACGCAGGATCGACGGGCACTTCCGGTTCCGGTCTTGCCGGGACGGTCGCTCCATCCGGCCGGGTCCTGCCCGTTCCGACCGAAAGCCAGTCGTAACGGGAAACCTGCGCTACGGGCGGGGAAACAACCCCGCCTGTCAGTGCAGGCAGGACATTCCCGTTCCGGTCCCGCTCGAAGGCCGAATCGGGCGGGGGCGGTCCGTCGCGCAGATCGACCACCAGCATCGCGGGCCCGTATTCGAAAGGGACCGCATGGCAGGCACAGGCGACACCGAACCGGAGCGTGCCTTCCCCGGGATCGTGGATCAGGGCGCCGAGCCGGCGTCGGTTGATCCTGTCGAAGGCCCGGGCCAGATCATAGCCCGTCGCGCCGAGAATGCGCAGTTCGTATCCCGTTTCCGTCCGTGACAGTCGCCATGCAGCCGGAGCGGGACGCGTCAGCACGATGCGGGTGAACCCGTCATGTTCCCCCGTACTGACCTGCACGGTCTGCGCCGAAACGGGCTGGGTCAGGCACAGGAGCAGGAGGATCAGCCAGCGCATCAGGCCGCCTCGGCCTTCAGGGCGCGGAGCGCCTGTTCGAGGTCCGCGAATTCCGGGCGGAAGGGCTGCGGGGCGTTCTGGCGCCCCACCTCGATGCAAAGCGGCGGGGGGTGGTTGTGCAGGCTGGCAACCAGAACCTCGCGGATCAGACGGTAGAACTGTGCCTCTTCCTCGGCCACGGCTTTCAGGCGTGATGCGAAAGGGCCGACGAGGCCATAGGCCAGGAAGACGCCGAGGAAGGTGCCGACAAGGGCGCCGCCGATCATCTTGCCGAGGATCTCGGGCGGCTGGTCGATGGAGGCCATGGTCTTGATCACGCCCAGAACCGCCGCGACGATACCCAGAGCGGGAAGCGCGTCAGCCATGGACTGCAACGCGTGGCTGGAATGCTGGGCATGGTGAAGCGAGGCTTCCATCCGCTTGTCGAGGACTTCCTCGACCTGGTGCGGGTCGTCGTAATTCATCGTCCGCGCACGAAGCGTATCGCAGATCAGTTCCGTCGCCGTGCCATCGTCACGTATGCGTGGATACCGGGCGAAGATTGCGGAAGAATCCGGGTTTTCGATGTGTTCTTCCAGCGCGACCGGATTGTCCTTGGCAAGCCGCAGCAGTTCGAACAGCAGGCAGAGGAGATCCCGGTAATCGCCGGGCTGCCACCGCGCCCCGCGGAACACCTTGGGGATATCGTGCAATGTGTGCTTCACGACCGACTTGTCGTTGGAAAGGAGAAAGGCACCGACGGCAGCACCACCGATCATCGCCATTTCGAACGGAAGGGAAGCAAGGATGATGCCCAGCTTGCCGCCCGCGGCCACGTAGCCGCCGAACACCATGACAACGATGACCGCTATCCCGACGAAACCCAGCATGTTGCCCTATCCCGTCATTCCGTGGGCGCGAGCGCGTTGCGCCCGGCGATGGTCGCACTGATGGCGAAGGCATTTTCGGGGGGCATTCCGGCAAGGACCAGCGCCGCCGACTCAGTCCGCATCCGTCCCAGGAAACCTGCCGCGAATTCCACCGGCATGGCCACGAACAGTGCCGCTGCCTCGGCGGGTTTCATCGCCTCGTACACGGCGGTCAGGCGTGCAAGATCCTCTTCTGCGGCGCCGTCGGACATGGAGACGACCTTTTTCAGGTCATCCTCCGCCTGACGGAGTTCCGCAAGCCTTGCCTCGATCGCCGCTTCGGCAAGATCGAGCGCGGCAAGACGGTCCTCCAGCGCACTTTCGCGGGCGGACAGGGCTTTTTTCCCGTTCGCTCAGCGCCTGCGCCACAGCGAGTGGCGGCGCGGGACATTGGACCGGTGCCGAAGGAACAGTCGATTCGTCAGGGGCGCGGGCCATCGCTTCGCCCACGCCGAAACCAAGCCGGATCGCACCCGAGGCCGCAAGCGCCAGTGCGATTGCAGAAAACGTCACACGCGGCAGGGAGACGCGGATCATTCCGCAGCCTCCACCTCGCGCCGGCGGCGGGCGAAGCGCAGGCGTCGCGGGGACATGTCATCGTCCGATGGCAGGTCATGCATCGATGCAAGCAGAAGGTCGAGCCGTGCAGCCGCCGTTTCGGCCCGCGTGACAAGGTTCGACAGGCCGTTTGCCGAACCATCCGCCGCTTGGCGGGCGACGGCGAGCGCGGATTTCATTTCATCCACCTGCGCCGACAGGACGGCAATCGCCGTGCCCATGCCACCTTCCAGCGCATTCAGCCGCTTCAGCCGGCCGGAAAGGATATGGCAATAGACCGATGCGCCGATGGCACCGATGAAAAGGAGTGCGTCTGAAACTACGTCGAACACGGCGGCCTCACTGAACTAGGAACTCGGTCACGAGCAGGTCGCGCACCCGGCCTTCGCCGGTAACGATCTGGATCCGGCGGAGAAGCTGCGCCCGCATCCGCACAAGTGCGCCTGCCTGGTCGAAGCGGGATGGATCGACGGCGCGCAGATACCCGTTCAGCACATCGAGGATACGCGGCAGGAGCGCGGCCACTTCGGACCGGTGGATGGCCTCGACCTCCAGCTGGGCGGTGAAGCGGATCGTGGGGCGACCGGTGCCGGGAAGGGTTACGGTGACAGGATCGATCGGGACGAAGGCAATGTCCGGCAGGGCCGTCGCCTGCGATGTGCCGTGGTCCGCGTGCGGGCCGACCAGTCCGGACCAGGTGACATAGAAACCGGCCGCCGCACAGATGAGGGCAAGGGCAAGCCCAAGCAGCAGCGGCTTGCGCCGGGATCCGGACGCGGCCGGTTCGGATTGGACTGCGGCATCTGCCATGGGCGACGATTCCCTTTCCTGCCCGACCAAACTAGCCAACGGCCCCTAACCGATTCTTAAGCCCCCCGTGCGCAAACTGACCGCCGAGACAGAAGTCCGGGGATCACCGTGCCGCAGGTACTGCAATTCTGGTCAGCGCTGGACATGCGCCGTCGGGTCATCGTCGTGGTGGCCACTCTGGCTATGTTCGTGACGATTCTGGTGATGTCGCGGATCGCCTCCGCGCCATCTATGGCCCTTCTGTATTCGGGGCTGGAACCGGGAGCTGCGGGACAGGTCGTGACGGAGCTGGAGGCGCGCGGAATCGCGTTCGAGGTGCGGGGTGAGGCGATCTTCGTGCCCGAATCGCAGCGGGATGCCCTCAGGCTCGGCCTCGCGGCCGAAGGGCTGCCGGTGCAAGGCGGCGCAGGGTACGAGTTGCTCGATTCGCTGACCGGCTTCGGCACCACGACCCAGATGTTCGACGCCGCCTGGACACGGGCGGTCGAGGGCGAGCTTGCAAGGACAATCCTCGGTAACCCCCAGATCAGGGCGGCCCGCGTGCATATCGCACGTGGCGAGGCCCGGCCCTTTTCGGCCGGCAGCGGCCCCAGTGCCAGCGTGATGGTCACGGCCACCGGCGGCCTGACGCGGGAACAGGCGCAGGCACTGCGGCATCTGGTAGCCGCCGCCGTAACCGGCCTGAAGCCCGGGGACGTGGAGGTCATCGATTCCGTCACCGGGCTGATCCCGCCGGACACGGCAGGCGGCAGTTCCGCCAGCGCCGCGCAGCGGGCGGAACAGATCCGCAGGAATGTGGAACGACTGCTGGAGGCGCGTGTCGGGCCGGGCCGCGCCATCGTGGAGGTTTCGGTCGAACTCGTTACCGAAAGCGAACTGCTGACCGAGCGGCGGATCGATCCGCAGGGCCGCGTTGCCATAACGTCCGAAACCGAGAGCTCCAGCGGGTCCGAAACGGGCAATGCGGGCGCGGTCACGGTTGCGTCTAACCTGCCGGATGGCGATGCCGGTGCGGAAGGAGGGCCGCAATCACGGTCGCAGGAGAGCCGCGAGAAGGTCCAGTACGACATCAGCGAAACCCGCCGCGAAGTGACGCGCAGTCCGGGCGAAGTACGGCGGCTCGGCGTTGCCGTCCTGCTGGACGGAGTGCGGATCACGGCCGAGGACGGCACCGAAAGCTGGCAGCCCCGCGATGACGCGGAGCTGGCGGCGCTGCGCGACCTGATCGCCTCTGCGGCGGGCATCGACGAGGGGCGGGGCGACCAGCTGACGATCCGGTCGATGGAACTTGCCCCCGTCACGCCGCCGGGGGAACCGGCGCTCTCCGGCCCGGGGCTGGATCTGACGCGGCTGGCAGGGCTTGGCGTTCTGGCGCTGTCGCTCGTCCTGGTCGCCCTGCTGTTGAGACGCTCGCTGCGGCAGGGCGGAGACCGCACCTTGCCGTCGCTGGCCCTACCACCGGTTGCCGGGACTGGCGGTCCGGTCCTGACGGGGGAAGTTGCCGATGGCTTCGACATTCCGGCCTTCGCCCGCAACATAACCGAGGACGGCCCCGGCTTCGCGGAAGATCCGGTTGCCCGGCTGCGGCGGTTGATCGGCGAACGGCAGGCCGAATCGATCGAGATCCTGCGGGAATGGATGAACGAGGACGGGAGGCAGCGGTGATGCCCCGTTTACGTCTGGAAGAATTCGGCACGGCAGGTGCCCAGCCCGATCCCGCAACGGGAGAGGAGGATGTGGCGCATCAGACCGCCTATGAGGACGGCTATGCGGCCGGGTGGGAGGATGCCGTCGCTGCACAGGCCACCAACGAGGCGCAGCTGGCGACGGCAGTGGCGGACCATCTCCGTTCGCTTTCCCTTCTGGTCGAAGACGCGCGGTCGCAGCTCCTTGCGACGCTGGAGCCGCTTTTCGCCGATCTCTGCACCGGCCTCCTGCCCGAAATGGCGAGGCTGACGCTCGGGCCGGTCGTGGCCGATGCCATGATGCCGATGGCAGAGCAGATGGTGGACCGGCCGATGCGCCTGCGTGCATCGGCAGCAACCCGCGGCCCTTTGGAGGCATATCTGGCACAGGCCGGTACCGTTCCCTTCGAGGTGGTGGAAGACCCTTCGCTCGGCGACGGGCAGGTCGTGGTCGCCACCGACCGGATCGAGGCGAAGGTGGACCTTGATGCGGCGACAGCTGCCATCGCGCGGAAGGTCCGCGCGTTTTTCGACTCACAGCAGATGGAGCGGCACGATGCCGAATGACAATCCGTTCAAGCAGGTCCCGATCGAGATTACGGTATCGGTCGGCAAGGCGAGGCCACTGGTCAGGGACCTGCTGAAGCTGGACCGGGACGCGGTACTGGTGCTGGATCGCCGTGTGGACGATCCCGTCGAACTGTTCGTCGGCGACCGGATGATCGCGCGGGGCGAACTGCTGGAAGCCGAGGATGGCACCGGCCAGCTGACCGTCCGCCTTACCGAGGTGGCATCGCCCGGTGGCGGGCTGTGACCGCCCTTCGGGTCCTTGCGCTGGCCGCGGCTATCGCGACGGCGGGACTGCCGGTCACGGCGCAGGAACTGACCCTGGACCTTGGCGACGGGCCGCTGCTTTCGACCCGCACGGTCCAGCTGATGCTGCTGATCACCGTTGTCAGCCTTGCCCCCGGACTGGCCGTCACGGTCACTTGCTTTCCCTTCGTCATCACGGTTCTTTCGATCCTGCGGCAGGGACTGGGCCTGCAGCAGTCACCACCCAACATGCTGCTTGTCAGCCTTGCCCTGTTCCTGACCTGGTTCGTGATGGAACCCGTCTTTCTGGAGTCATGGCGGCTGGGGATCGAACCCCTGAACCGTGGAGAGATGGATGCAGCCGAGGCGATGGTCGCCGCTACAGGGCCGTTCCGCCTGTTCATGGCGGCGCGGCTGGACCCGGATACCTTCGAGGCGCTGAGCGCATTGCGGGGATCCGTGCCGCAGATCGCGATGTCGGATGCACCGCTTTCGGTTCTGGTGCCGGCGTTCATGCTGTCGGAGCTGTCGCGTGCGCTGGAGATCGGTTTCATGATCTTTCTGCCCTTCCTCGTCATCGATCTTGTGGTGGCGGCGGTCTTGATGGCGATGGGGATGATGATGGTGCCGCCCGCGATTGTCTCGCTGCCCTTCAAATTGGCCTTTTTCGTCGCCGCCGATGGCTGGACCCTCGTCGCGACAGCTTTGGTTCGGGGATATGCGGGGGGCCCCTGACCAGCGGCCCTGAGGTCGAGGCGCAGACGGATTCAGTTCACCACGAATTCGGCATGAAGGGCGCCGGCCGCGTGGATGCTCTTCAGGATGTCGATCATGTCATGGGGCGGAACACCCAGAGCATTCAGCCCCGCCACGACTTCCGACAGCGTCGTACCGCCTGCGATCTCGGCAAGGCCGGTCCCCGGTTCCTGTTCGATCTGCGCATCTGTCCGCGGAACGATGACGGTTTCCCCCGCGGCGAAGGGATTGGGCTGGATGGCCAAAGGCGACTCGCTGACGCGAAGGGTAAGGCCACCCTGCGCGACCGCGACCGGACTTATCCGGACATCGCGCCCCATGACGATCGTGCCGGATCTCTGGTCCACGACAACGCGTGCGCGGGTTTCGGGCTGGATCGTCAGACCCTCCACCCGGCCCATCACATGCGCGGCGGACGCCGTCCCTGCGCGGTCGAGGTTGACGGTCACGGTGCCTGCATCCAGCATTGCGGCGATCGGGCGGCCAAATTCCTTGTTGATCGCCGTTTCGATGCGCCCCGCCGTGGTGAAATCGGGCGTGCGTAGCGCAAGTCGGAGCGACCGGAGTGCGCGGAAGTCAAACTCCACCTCCCGCTCCACCCTTGCGCCTGATGGGATGGTGCCAGAGGTGGGCACACCTTGAACGACCCTTGCAGCCTCTCCCTCGGCCGAAAGGCCGCCGGCGATGAGTCCGCCCTGCGCGACAGCGTAGATTTCACCGTCGGCGCCGTTCATCGGGGTCATGACGAGGGTGCCCCCGCGAAGACTGGCTGCATCGCCGATGGCGGAAACGGTGACGTCAATGCGTGATCCGGCGCGTGCGAAAGGCGGCAGTGTGGCCGTGACAAAGACGGCAGCCACATTGCGGGGACGGAATTCCTCTCCCGCCACATTCGCACCGAGACGTTCCAGGAGATTGGCCATGATTTCTTCGGTGAACGGCGCATTCCGCAGTCCGTCACCCGTTCCGTTCAGACCGACCACGAGGCCGTAGCCGACCAGGTCATTTCCGCGGACCCCGTCAACATCCACAAGATCCTTTATGCGCACCGGCTCGGCCGAAAGCGGGAAAGCCACGAAGAGGAACATGCTTGCGACGCGGTAGATCACAGGTAGTCCGTCAGGCTGAGCCGCGAGAGGCGGGCAGTGAGGGCATGAATCGCCTGCAGCCGCGTTTCGGTTTCGGACAGGCGGCTTGCCGTGGTGTACAGGTCAACCGAAAGAAGGTCGTTCCGCGCCAGACCAAGCGCCGATTCCTCTGCCGAATGGCGGGCCGCCGCAGATTCGAGCCGCGATTCGATTATGCCCAGCCGGGCGGATTGACCGGACCGGACCTCGGCCTGCGACAGGAGGGTCTGGCCCGCAACGCGCGCCAAGCCCGCAGCCCCGCCACGGCCCGCGGCGAACTGGGCGTCAGCGGCAAGTGCGCCCATCACCAGACCCGCGATCGTTCCGTGGAGTTCCTTGTCGGACGCGAGCAGATCCAGACGAACCGTTTCATCGGGACCAACCGGAACCTCGACCGGCGTGTCGGCGCCCCTGTAGGCCGCTGCTGCAAAGCCGGACGGCGAGGCCATCCAGTCCTGCAGGCGGCTTACGACTTCATCCGGAGTGGTGGCAGAGCCGACCGCATCCCGCGCCATGCGGAGAATCTGGTCGGCGGGCACGAGCGGAGGGGTATCGGCCGCCTGTCCGGAAAAGAGCGAGGCGCCCGCAAAACGTGCGTTCAAGGCAGCTACAACCTGCCCGAGGCCGGATAGCGCCCTTGACCCGGCCGCAGTCAGTCCGGCCGCGTCATTGGATGCGGCGGCAGAGAGCAGGTTTCGCGCCGCCTCGCCCGCAGTCTGATCGATCGTGGCGAGCGCGGCCTGCATGGCCGCCGCACGCGCCGCGGCCTGTCTGGCGGATTGGCCGAAAACCCTTGCCTGGCCGGCTGCGGTGTCGATCGAAAGGAGAGAAGAAACCATGCCGTTCAGATGCCGCCCCGCGTCGGGTGCCTGCCCCGTGGACAATTCGGCCGTCAGCCCGGCGAGTTCCCGTTTCGCCGCGCCATTCGCGCGCCGCAACAGCAGGGACTGTGCAAGATCGCCAATGGAAACCGAGGTCATCACTTACCTTTCCAGAAGGGTTTTCAGCATGTTGTCAACGGCCTGCAGAACCTTGGCATTCGCCGCGAACGCGCGTTCGATCCCGAGTAGGTCCTGCAATTCGGCATCCGTGTTGACGCCGTCCCGCGCGGCCAGATCGGACAGACTTGCCGAACGGGCGACAGCTGCGGCGGCGCGATCCTCTTCCGCGACGCGACGCTGGACCAGAGATTCGGATAGGCCGGCGGCGGCGCCCGTCGCGTCCCGCAGGGCGTCGCGCAGGGCGAGCAGGTGGCGGCCATCTCCGACCGGTGAGGGCTGCGTCGCACCCAGGCCGGAACGGACCTTCCACAGGGCGCCTCCGGCGTCGAAATCCACCGCGGCATTCAGGTCCAGCCGCGCGGACAGACCGGCAAGGCGCGAGGAATCGCCCACCCTGCCATCATCCGTGAGCAAACCGGGCAGTCCGGCGGGCAGGGTCGTGTCGGCAAGGCGGAGGCGGGATTCGACCTGCATGGCAAGGCGATCCAGGTCCGTCTGCAGAGTGGTGGCGATGCGGTCCCTGAGGTCGAAAGACGCGGACAGGGAACCGCCTGAAAAGGGTCCGTCAGGCGTGAAGGGCACGGGCCGGCCATCAAGGAGCAGCGGCGACAATGGCGCCGTCCTGTCCGCGCCGAAGGCCGGAGTGGGAGAAAAGGCAAGGACGGGCGGGTTTCTGTCGAGAAGGACAGTGCCTGCAAGGGTGGTCAACATCGTTGCGCCATCCCGTCGCGTCACCTCCCTGAGCGGTACGATCGCCGAGAGCGCCGAAATCCGTGCCTGACGCTGATCCATAACGGAGGACGCATCCTGTCCACCGGATCGTAGCAGGGCAATCTGGCGGTCGAGCGCAGCTACCTCGGCCAGGCCGGAGGACAGGCTGGCCACGTCGGCAGCGATGCGGCTGTCGGATTCGGCGCGTATCGTCTGGATGCCGGCAGAAGCACTGGCGAACCTGCGGGCAAGCGATGAGGCGGCATCCGATACCTCGGCCAGGGCCGCATCGGTGCCCGGGTTGGCGGCGGCAGACAGGAGGGCCCTGTCCAGCCGGTCAATCGCCCCTGCAACGCTGTCGGACGCACCCGCCTTGCCGATCGCTGCCTCCAGCCGGAGCATCTGCCGGGCCAGCAGGGCCGTGCCGGTGGAGTCGGCCGTGGACAACCGCAGTTCCCCGAGGACTGCGGTATCGATCTGCCGTTCGGTTCCGGCGACGCGGACACCCGCCATGCCGACCGAAGGCAGGATGGAGAGGCTGCGCCGGGCATAGCCCTCGGTACCGGCGTTCGCGATGTTCGCCGATACTGTTTCGGCACGCCTTGCCGTGACGCCAAGACCGGACAGTGCGGAATTGAGGGCCGATGTGAGTGACATGGATCAGCGCTTTATGTTGGTGGTTTCCTGCAGCATCTCGTCCACCGTCTGGATGACCTTGGCGTTGGAGGCATAGGCGCGCTGCGTCTGGATCAACGATGTAAGCTCTGCGGCCACGTCTGTGGCCGAGGATTCGCGCGAGAATCCGGCGATCCTGCCGGTCGGACCCGTCCCCGCATCCCAGAGCATCATCGCACCGGAGTCCGGTGTCAGGGCAAAGGCCTGCCGACCCGTTGCCGCGAGACCGTTCAGATTGGGAACATCGACGAGCGGGATCTGGTAGAGGCGTTGGCTGAAGCCTGTGTCATAGCTTGCGACCAGAAAGCCCTGGTCATCGACCGCAAGCCCGGTCATGGAACCCATGGGAGAGCCGTTCTTCTTCATCTCGACCAGTGCGAAGGATGAATCGAACTGCGTCAGTCCGCCCGAATCGCCCGGACGCCCGAGTTTCAGCGTGATCGTCCCGCTGGAGGCCGGCAGCGCGATCGTGCCGGAAGCGGCGTCGTAGGATGCGCCTGAGACCGTCGTGACACTGGCCACAGTGCCGCTTGCCGGTCCGCTGTCGCTGAACCGGAGCGTATATTCGCCGATCATTGCGCCGGACTGGCCGGAATCGGTGATGCGGACGGTCCATGTGCCGGAACTGCCGGATGCCGGAACGGTGGGTATGAACGCCACCGACAGCCTTTCCGTACCGCCGAGCGCACCGAAATATTCCAGTGTCAGGTTCTGTTCGGTCCCGTCCGCGCCGGCGCGGGTGGCTGCAGCGGGAAGGTTCACGCCCAGCGACATTTCGGTGGTCGGATTGCTGCTGCGTTGCGTGGCATCGACGCGCATGGGTTGCAGGCCCGCAATGCTGTCGCGGGGATAGGTCGGCATGGACCCGTCGCGGTTTGCCGGCCAGCCAAGCAGGACAAGGCCGCTTTCGGTGCGGATGAAACCGTCGGCATCGCGCCGGAAGGACCCCGTCGGGGTCATCAGGAGGCGCGGATTGGACTCATCGACCGAGGCGCTGTCGATCACCGGCAACATGCCGCGCCCCGATACGGCAAGGTCCAGCGGACTGGCCGTTCCGACAAGGGCACCGCCACGGTCCACGATCCGTTCGGTGATGGCGCGTACGCCACCGGCCGTGTAGCCACCGCTGGTTCCGCCGATGACCATCGCCTCGAACTCGGTCTGGGCGCGGCGGTAGCCGAACGTGGCGGAATTGGCGATATTGTCCGAAATAGCGGCAAGTCGTGCCGCGTTGGCGTTCAGCCCCGCAACGCCGGCATTGAGCGACGAGTTGATCGACATGATTTTGCCCTTCTGCAGCCTGTCCCGATCCGTGGGCAGATTGCAGCGTCCGGGTTAAGGCCAGACTAATCCCTAAAAGCCGCGCTATTCCGGTCGCCGGCGGAGAAGCACGATCTCTATCCTGTTGTTGCGGGATGCGGTCGGATCGGCCGTCGCCGGCCTTCGGTCGGCATAGCCTGTCACGCGCTGCATCCGTGCCTGATCGACGCCAGCCGTGACCAGCAGACCGCGCATCATCTTGGCGCGGGAGGTGGAGAGGTCCCAGACGGGATCGCTGCGCAAGGTGACGGGATAGGCTTTGACATGGCCCGAAACGGCAACCGGGTTGGTGGCCAGGGCCACCACCTCGGCCACGATCCGGGTCAGTTCCTGCAATACGGGCATGGCTTCGGCCGTATCCGGCGAGAAGAGGGGCGTTTCGGCCGTATCGAAAAGTTCGATCACGAGCCCCTCGTCCGACAGGCGCGTGACGATGTGGCGGCGCAACCGGTCCGACACCATGCTTTCGCCAAAGCGGGCAAGGAGTTTCTGTTCGATCGCGGCGAGTCCGGAATCTTCGGCGCCGGAAGCCGCCTGCGCGGATTGCAGGCTGTCCGGCGCACCCGTCCCGTTATGGGCCAGCACATCGGCCGCGAGGATCGAGTCCCCGGACAGGACGCCATCCCCGCCACTTGAGACCCGGCTGACCGCAATGGTCGGATTGAAATAATCCGCCAGCCCCTTGCGCTGCTTTTCCGTTGTTGCGTTCAGCAGCCACATCAGGAGGAAGAACGCCATCATCGCAGTGACGAAGTCGGCATAGGCGACTTTCCAAGCCCCGCCATGATGACCGCCACCGTCGATGACCTTCTTTCGCCTGATGAGGACCGGCGCGGCATTTCGTTGCCCGGCCATATCCACACCCGATTCAATCACACCCGATGGAGACTGTATCCGCGCTTGGTTGAGCGGGCCTTAATCCGCTGGCTTTTAAGGATTTCCCGACCGCCCGGACAGGACTGGCCGCACGAAGAGACCGATGGCGGCATAGTCGGCACAGAACTGCCGGGCGACCTTGGCTGTCAGGCCGAGGTCCAGCTTCACCGGCGACCCGGCGGAGAGCGTTTCGAAGCGGGCGCGGGGCTGTTGGGTCCTTGCGGCAAGGAAATCACCCAGATCGCGCGTCACCCATCCGCTGGTCCCGGTCAGGAGAAGATCGAAGCGCTGGAAGCACTGGTCCACGGACAGGAGGCCAAGATGGGCAAGCCGGGACAGGATGCGGTCGCACAGGTCCCGCGACAGGCCCGTCGCTACGGCCCCCGTCAGGGCATCTTCACGGCAACCCGCCATGGCAAGGGTGGTGCGCAGCAGATGATCCTCGTCGGCGGACAGCCTGCGTGTCACATGAAGGTCGAAGAGGGCGGTTTCCGGATCGGATGAAATGAGGACCGTTCCCCGCACCCGTCCGAGCAGGGCGACAAGGCGCGTGTGTTCGGCGCTGGTCAGGTCGGGAAAGACCAGCCCGCCGGGGCGGGCGATGCTGGCCGCGATCCCGGCAGCATCGCGGTCAAGCAGCATCGCCAGCCGTCGCACCACGCGCGGCGCGTCTGCCCACACCGAAAGCTGGACCGAAAGGGATGTGCGGGCGGGCGACCGGGCGTCTGCGACGGTAACGGCAAGCCCGGCGGCCGACAGGATCGAGCGCAGGCGCTGCGCAGCATCGGCAGATAGACGATCCGCGGCCATGCCTGTGTCCAGCCTGAGCCCCGCCTCGGACCGGTCTATGCCGAGATTGGTTGCCAGCACATCGACGGCAAGGCTGCGCAGCCTTGGCGGCGCAACCACACGCAAGCAGAGCTGTCCGGTCCGTTGTTCCACGCCTGCCCGTTTTCCGGTTCGGTGCTGCCGGTGCGATCCTTTCGGGACCGCACCGGTTACCTTAATGAGAACGGACGAAATGGCGGTAATGCAAGGAAAACTTCCTGCCTTCCTACTCGGCGGAGGACCGCGCCCAGAGGTTGATATCCTCTTCCCGGGCAATACGGTCGATTTCGGCTAGCTCGGCGGCGGAAAAGTCCAGATTGGCCACGGCACCCGCGCAGTCGGTGACCTGTTCGGGCCGCGACGCGCCGATGAGGGCCGACGTGATGCCGCCGTCGCGCAAGACCCATGCCAGCGCCATCTGCGCCAGCGTCTGGCCCCGCTGTGCCGCCAGCGCATCCAGAGCCCTGACGGAGGCGAGTGCGCTTTCGGTGATCGTCACCGGATCCAGCGATTTGCCCTGCGCGGCGCGGCTGCCCTGCGGGATGCCGTTCAGGTATTTCTTCGTCAGGATGCCCTGCGCAAGCGGCGTGAAGGCGATGGACCCGATGCCAAGTTCGGCAAGCGTGTCCTTGAGGCCGTCATGTTCCACCCAGCGGTTCAGGATGTTGTAGCTGGGCTGGTGGATGACGAAGGGCGTCTTCAACTCTTTCAGGATCGCATAGGCCTCGCGCGTGCGCTGGCTGTTGTAGCTGGAGATGCCGACGTACAGTGCGCGGCCGGACCGCACGATATGGTCAAGTGCGAGCATCGTTTCTTCCAGCGGCGTTTCAGGATCGAAACGGTGGGAATAGAAGATGTCCACGTAATCCAGCCCCATCCGCTTCAGCGACTGGTCGCAGGAGGCGATGAGGTACTTGCGGCTTCCCCATTCCCCATAGGGGCCGTCCCACATGTGGTAACCGGCCTTGGAGGAAATGATCAGCTCGTCGCGGTATCCGGCGAAGTCGGTCTTGAGGATTTCACCGAAGGCTTCCTCGGCGCTGCCCGCGGGCGGGCCGTAGTTGTTCGCAAGGTCGAAATGCGTGATGCCCAGGTCGAAGGCGGTGCGGCAGATGGCACGTTTGGTGTCGTGGGGCGTGTCGTGGCCGAAGTTGTGCCAGAGGCCGAGGGAGATGGCCGGCAGCATCAGGCCGGATTTGCCACAGCGGCGATAGACCATCCTTGAATAGCGGTCGGCGGCGGGGGTGTAGGTCATGGTGTCCTCCGTCATGGCAAGGCGGCGATGCGTGAAACGCACCGCCGCCGGTTGCCGTTAGAATGATCAGATCAGATGAAGCGGTTCCAGAGGTTTTCCAGCCGTTCCTGCCGCCCGGACTTCGGTTTGGGGTTCAGGCCCTTGGCCGTGACGACGGCTGCCGCATCCTCGAGAGAGCCGGTAAGCAGTGCCTTCGACTCGGGCTTTTCCCAACCGGCATAGCGGTCGGCGCGGGCCTTCTCCAACGCGCCGTCCTGAAGCAGGGCGGCGGCGGCCTTCAAGGCGCGGGCGCAGGTGTCCATCCCGCCGACATGGGCGAGGATGAGGTCTTCGGGGTCCAGCGACTGGCGGCGGACCTTGGCGTCGAAGTTGGTGCCGCCGGTCGTATAGCCGCCCGCCCGCAGGATTTCGTAGAAGGCCAGCGCCTTTTCCGCGTGGTTGTTCGGGAACTGGTCGGTGTCCCAGCCGGACTGGTAGTCGTTCCGGTTCATGTCGATGGAGCCGAAGATGCCCAGCGACGCGGCAAGCGCGATTTCATGTTCGAAGGAATGGCCCGCAAGTATGGCGTGGCCCTGTTCGATGTTGACCTTCACTTCCTTTTCCAGCCCGAACTGGACGAGGAAGCCGTAAACCGTGGCCACGTCGTAGTCATACTGGTGCTTCGACGGTTCCTGCGGTTTGGGTTCGATCAGGATCGTGCCCTTGAAGCCGATCTTGTGCTTGTATTCCACTACCTGTTGCAGGAAGCGGCCCGCATGTTCACGCTCCGCCTTCAGGTCGGTATTCAGCAGCGTCTCATACCCTTCACGCCCGCCCCACAGGACATAGTTCGCCCCGCCCAGCTTGTGCGTGGCGTCCATGTTCGCCTTCACCGTCGCGGCGGCATAGGCATAGACATCCGGATCGGGGTTCGTAGCCGCGCCGGACATCCAGCGGCGGTGGCTGAACATGTTGGCCGTGCCCCAGAGGAGCTGCGTCTTGTGGCTGGTCTGCTTCTGGCCGAGGTAATCCACCACTTCGTCCAGGTTGCGCTTGGACTCCGCGAAGGTCGCGCCTTCGGGCCGGACGTCGGCGTCGTGGAAGCAATAGAAAGGTGCGCCGAGGATGTCGAACATCTCGAACGCCACATCGGCCTTGAGCTTCGCCAAGGCCATGGTGTCACCGAACCACGGGCGGTCGAAGGTCTGGCCGCCGAAGGGGTCGCCGCCCGGCCAGGCGAAGCTGTGCCAGTAGGCGACGGCAAAGCGCATGTGATCCTCCATGCGCTTGCCCAGGATCACCTCGTCCGGGTTGTAATGCCGGAAGGCGAATTCGTTGGTCGAGGAGGGTCCCTCGTATCTGATCTGGGGGATGCCCTTGAAGAAGTCGGTCATTTCAGTCCTCGGATGGCGGATTGTGCGGCGCGATAGCGGGCGTGGCCCGCGTCGAAGGCGGCGGTCAGGTTGCGGTCTGGGTCGATGCTGCGGGCGATCGGGGGCAGCGTGGCGATTTCCGCCCCCGCCCCCGTCGCGGCCATGAGGGCAAGGCGGGCGGCGCCGAAGGCCCCGCCGAAATCGCCCGCGACGGGCAGGTGGACGGGGATGTCCAGCGCCGTGGCAATCGCCTTGAGCCAGTAGTCGGAACGGGAGCCGCCGCCGACGGCCAGCAGACGTTCGATCCGCGTTCCCGTGGCGGCAAGTGCGTCGCGGCTGTCGCGGATGGCGAAGGTGACGCCTTCCAGCACGGCGCGGGTCGCGGCGGCGCGGTCGGTCGCGTGTTCGAGGCCGAGGAAGGCGCCCCGGATGGCAGCATCGTTCAGCGGTGTGCGTTCACCGCCGAGATAGGGAAGGAACAGGGTCTTGCCCGGGGCCTTCAGGTCACCAAGGGTGCCGGTCAGGTTGGCGGCGCTGTCGCCCACCAGCCCCGCATACCAGTTCAGCGCATCCGTCGCGGCAAGGATCACGCCCATCTGGTGCCATGTGTCGGGCAGCGCGTGGCAGAACGTATGCACCGCCGTTTCCGGCGCGGGCTGATAGCCGTCATTTGCGGCAAACAGCACGCCCGACGTGCCGAGCGACACGAAGGCATCGCCCGCCTTCACGACACCCACACCCACACCGGAGGCAGCATTGTCCCCGCCGCCGCCGGCGATGACGACTCCCTTTGGCAGGCCCCAGCGCGACGACAGGGCATCGCGGAGCTTTCCCGAAACCTCGGACCCTTCGACAAGACGGGGCATCTGCGCCCGCGTCAGGCCCGTGGCGGAGAGGCAGTCATCGGACCAGTCGCGCCTGCCGGTATCCAGCCAGCTTGTGCCCGCCGCATCCGACATCTCGGCGACATGTTCGCCGGTCAGCCAGAGCCGCAGGTAATCCTTCGGCAACAGCACCCGCGCGACCTTTTCCCAGATGCGGGGTTCGTGGCGTTTCACCCAGACCAGTTTCGGCGCGGTGAAGCCCGGAAACACGATGTTCCCCGTCACGCGCCGGAACATCGGATCGCCGTCCAGTTCTGCCGCCTCTTCGTGGCTGCGGGTATCGTTCCAGAGGATGCAGGGACGCAGCACCTCATCCGCCGCGTCCAGAAGGGTTGCGCCATGCATCTGCCCCGACAGGCCGATGGCGCGGACCTTGGACAGGCCATGCGCCGACAGGGCGTCCATCACCAGTTCCGCCGCGGCGATCCAGTCGGCCGGGGATTGTTCGGACCATCCTTCATGGGGTCGCTTGACGGTCAGGGGTGCGCTGGCCTCGGCCAGCACCCCCTGCGCGTCATCGATCAGCACGCCCTTGAGGCCGGACGTGCCGAGATCGAGGCCGATATACATTCATGCAGCCTTTGCAGGTTTCTTCCCGAGGATGATCATCCCGAGGATGTCTTCATCGGTGACTTCGTTGACGTTGACGGTACCGACCAGTTGACCGTTCTTCATCACCGAAGCGCGGTCGCACAGTTTCATGACGTTGTGGATGTCATGTTCGATCAGGAAGATGCCCAGACCCTGCGCCTTCAGCTCCTGGATCAGCTCGGACACCATCTGCGTCTCGTGCGGGCCAAGGGCGGCGGTGGGTTCGTCCATGATCAGGATCTTGGCATTGAAATACACCGCCCGCGCGATGGCGACAGACTGGCGCTGACCGCCCGAAAGGGCCGAAACCGGCACGTTGAACTTGCGGAAGTTGGGGTTCAGACGCGCCATGATCTTGCGCGTCTCTGCCTCCATCTTCGTTTCGTCCACGAAGCCCAGCGTGTTCACGATCTCGCGCCCGAGGAACAGGTTGGACGCCGCATCCAGGTTGTCGGCCAGCGCCAGCGTCTGGTAGATCGTCTCGATGTTCTGGGCGCGGGCGTCGCGGGGGTTGTTGATCTCCACCCGCTGGCCGTTGATGTAGATGTCCCCCGCGTCAGGCTGGTAGGCACCGGACAGGCACTTGATCAGCGTGGACTTGCCCGCGCCGTTGTGGCCCAGAAGGCCGACGACTTCGCCGGGGTAAAGATCGACGGTGACATGGTCCACCGCCTTGATCCCGCCGAAGGAGATCGAGATGTCGCGCATCTCGACAAGGGGAGTTCCGCGATTGGTCATGGTGAAATTCCCCCCTTATTTGATGCGCTTGCGGTAAACGATGTCGAGCCAGACGGCCACGACGAGGGCGATGCCGATGACGATCCGCTGGTAGGACCCGTCGCCGAAGCCGATCAGCACCATCCCGGTCTGGAGAGAGGTCAGGATCAGCGCGCCGATGATGGCGCCGTAGATCGTGCCGACGCCCCCCGCCAGCGAGGTGCCGCCGACGACCGCCGCCGCGATCACGTAAAGCTCGTCAAGGTTGCCCATCGCGTTGGTGGCAGAGTTCTGGCGGGCAGAACCGATGACGGCAGCGATACCGGCCAGCGCGCCCATCAGGGTAAAGATCTTGACGGTCATGGCGCGGGTGTTGATGCCCGACAGGGTGGCCGCTTCGGGGTTGCCCCCGATGGCAAAGACATAGCGGCCGAACCGCGTGCGTGTCATCAACACGGTCATCAGGATCGCCACGACGATCATGATCAGGACCGGATAGGCGAAGCCGTGGCCGAAGCTGGCGCAGACGTCGGTGTAGATCGTGTCGTTGTCCTGCGCACAGGCGGGCAGGTCCTGACCGATGGTCTGGTAGTATTTCTGGATGTTGCCGCGCGGCCAGATGTAGGAATTGAACAGCGCCGTGGTGCCGAGGATGGCCCCGATGATGACGCCGCCCACGAACCATTCCGCCCAGACGGGCCGCAGCGCGAAGCCGTGCAGTTTCCGCGACTTGCGGCCATTAAGGATGGCCCAGACGACGAAGAGGCTGGCGATGCCGCCGAAAATCCAGCTTCCGGTCGGACCGAGTGCACCGAAGGAGCCGCCGCCGATCAGGGCGAAGGTTTCATCCAGCGGCGCGATGGTCTTGCCACCCGCCACGAGAAAGGCCGCGCCGCGCCAGACCAGCAGGCCGCCCAGCGTGACGATGAATGACGGGATGCCCAGATAGGCGATCATGCCGCCCTGCAACGCGCCGATCACGGCGCCCATCAGGATGCCGAAGATGACGGTGATGATCCAGATCGCCGGATGCCCCAGTCCCAGCGCGGGGGTCAGCCATTCGACCTGCAGCAGGCCCATATACATGCCGACCATGCCCATGATGGACCCGACCGACAGGTCGATGTTGCGCGTGATGATGACCAGCACCATCCCCGTGGCCATGATGCCGATATAGGCGGTCTGGACCGACAGGTTCCACAGGTTGCGGGGCGTCAGGAAGCCGTTGGCATCCACCTGTGCCGCGCCGAGAAGCAGCGAGGGGCGGTCGAGGATGATGACCGAATACGCCTCGAAGGCGAACCAGATCAGCAGAAGCGCACCGATCATGCCCAGCAGGCGCGGGTCGATTTCCGTCGCGCGCAGGAAGCGGCTGAATCCGCCTTCCTGATGATGGGATGTCGGAGTGTGGGATGTATCGGTCATGTCCTCGTCCAGCGTGAGAGGGGTCGGGCCGCATCGGCGCCGCGCCGACATGCGGGCGGTCGGAAAGGATGCCGGTGGCCATGCGCCACGCGCCCGGAAAGGGAACCGGCGCCACCCCTTGGGGCGGCGCCGGATGGTCGGACTAGATCACTGGCAGGCAGCGACGTCGGGCAGGGCGCCTTCGCAGGCCTGCTCTTTCGAGATGTGGCCCGCATCGATCGCCAGGTTCAGCGTTTCCTTGGTGATCGGGGTCGGGTTCAGAAGGATCGCGTTCATTTCAACGCCCTTCTCGCCGCCCGAGAACTTGGTCGCACCCTCGATCGAGTCGAGCGCGGCCCCGTCAGCCAGAGCCGAGGCGATTTCACCGGCGGCCTTGCCGAGGTCGCGCGCGTTCTTCCACACCGAAACGGTCTGGGTGCCACGTGCCACGCGGTTGATCGCGGCGAGGTCGCCGTCCTGGCCACCAAGCGGAACGTTCAGGCCCTGCGCGGCCAGAGCCGCAGCCGCACCACCGGCCATGCCGTCGTTCTGCGACAGAACGGCGTCAACGGCGTTGTTGTTGGCGGTCAGGATCTGTTCCATGTTCTTCTGGGCGTTCTCGGGCTTCCAGCCGTCCGAGTTCGCTTCGCCGACGATCGTGATGTCGCCAGCGGCAACGGCAGCGCCGATCACTTCTTCCATGCCCTGACGCAGGAAGCCGACGTTCGGGTCACCCGGGTCGCCCTTGATGATGGCGTAGTTGCCCTTCGGGGCGACCTTGAACACTTCCTGCGCGATGATCCGGCCGACGCCGACGTTGTCGAACGTCAGGTAGAAGGTGCGGTTGTCTTCGATCAGGCGGTCATAGCCGACGACCGGGATACCTTCGGCAGCGGCCTTTTCGATGGCCGGCCCGATGGCGTCCTTGTCCCAGGCGTTGATGACGAGGGCGTCAACGCCCTGTGCGATCAGCGCGTCGATGTCGGACAGCTGCTTTTCGGCGGACGACTGGGCGTCGGCCGAGATGTATTCGTTGCCAGCGGCTTCGATGGCGGCCTTCATCGCGGCTTCGTCGATCTTCCAGCGCTCTTCCTGGAACTGCGCCCAGGACACGCCGATCTTCTTGCCCTCTGCCAGCGCGGCCGAAGAGAAGCCGACCGTCGCCAGAACGGCGACGAGGATTGCGTTACGCATAAGTATCCTCCCTATGGATGCGGCCAGCGTATGGCCGGTCCGACGGATTCGTCGGTACGTGCGGGAAATTGGCCGTAATAATTTCAGTTGTCAAAATAAAAATGATCGTCAAACTTGGGGATGCCCGCCAAACCGGCAATCCCATGCGGCATCGCAGCGAAAACCGGGCTTCTGGCGAAGGTTGGGGCAGCACTTCTGCCCATCTTTAGTTCGGAGACCGAAGAAATGCCCTCGCTTACGCCTGCCGAGGAGGCGCCGGACGGAAGGAGGGGCTGCGGGCCGCTGATCCCGCCCCTGTCCGACACGCTGCGCCCGCTGCGCCAGCAGGTGTTCGAAAGGGTGCGCGCATCGGGGCTGATTCCCCGCGTGCAGGTGGCGAAGGACCTTGGCGTGAGTCCGGCTTCGGTCACGACAATCACGTCGGAACTGATCGATGCGGGGCTGATCGAAGAGGTCGCCGCGCCCCGTGACGGGGATCAGGGGCGGGGCCGTCCGGCAGTGTTGCTGGGGGTGCGTGCCACGGCCCACCGCGTTGCCGGCATGAAGCTGTCGGACCGCGAGCATACGGCGGTTATCGTTGATTTTGCTGGGAATCTTATTGCCGACGATGTCATCCCGCGAAAGCCGGGTCCGATGACGGTGGCCGAAATGCTGGCGGCGATCGAGACGCTTCTGAACCGCGTCTGCGCCAAGGCGGGGCTGGCGCGGAGCGATCTTTCGGCGGTGGGGATCGGGGTGCCGGGCTTTGTGGACACCACGGCGGGGATGGTGATGTGGTCGTCGGTTCTGGCCGACCGGGCGGTGCCGCTGGCGGCGGCGGCGCAGGCGCGGGTGGGGTTGCCGGTGGTGATCGACAATGACGCGAATCTGGTGACGCTGGCGGAATTGTGGTTCGGAGCCGGAAGGGGTCTGGCGGATTTCGCGGTGGTCACGATCGAGCATGGCGTGGGGATGGGCTACGTCATAAACCACCGGATTTACAGGGGAACTCAAGGACTTGGGATGGAGTTGGGCCATACCAAGGTGCAACTGGACGGCGCCCTGTGCCGCTGCGGGCAGCGGGGGTGTCTGGAGGCCTATATCGCCGACTACGCCCTTGCGCGGGAGGCGACGACCGCGTTGAACTGGACCCACCGGGAGGGGCAGTCGATCAGCGTGCTGCTGGAGTCGCTCTATGACCATGCCAAGGCCGGAAACGCGGCGGCGCGGTCGATCTTCCGGCGGGCGGGGCGTTATCTGGCGGTCGGATTGTCCAATGTTATCAACCTGTTCGACCCCGCCCTGATCATCTTGTCGGGCGAGCGGATGCGGTATGACTATCTGTATGCGCAAGAGACTTTGGCCGAGATGGACGCGCTGGCGATCCAGACCGGACGGCCGCGCCCGCCGATCGAGATCCATGCCTGGGGCGACCTGCTCTGGGCCCATGGGGCGGCGGCGCTGGCGCTTTCCTTCGTGAGCGAGGGCCTGCTGGTGCCGGTGCGGGAGATGGCGGCGCAGTAGGAAAACGGCTGTGCCGTGTTCTGTGCCGCATTCTGTACCGCAAACTGTCAGCACGCAGCGGGCGGTCCGTTGGGAATCGGGTAAGGGTCGGGCGCGGCGTCGCGGGCTTCGTCCGGCACGCGGACCGGGGGGGGCCGCCGGAAAAGGGCGGCGGAAAACGGCAGCAGGGAAACCGGGGCGATTGCGCGGGGTTGGGGGAGTTGCAATAGTCCTTAAGAGCGGTCCCGGAGGTTGAATTGTCCCCTGCCCTTTCCCGCCCCTTGCGCGGCGCCTTCGGGGCGGTGGTCCGGCTTTGTCTGGGTGTCGGGGTTCTGGGCGTCGCGCCGGTTTCGGCGCTGGACCGGCTGGATTTCCGGGTCGGGGGCAGCGGCGAGGCGTTGACGGAGACGCTGCGCGGGGCGTCCGGGCTGGTGACGTCGGAACTGGACGGACGGGAAAATGCACAGGACCTGTTTGCGCTGGCGCGGGCGGATTACGGGCGGCTGCTGGGGGCGCTGTATGCGGAGGGGCATTATTCCGGCGTGATCAGCATCCGCATCGACGGGCGCGAGGCGGCTGGGATCGCGCCGCTGGATGCGCCGTCGCGGATCGACGTGATCCAGGTGCGGGTAGAGCCGGGGCCGGCCTTCCGGTTCGACGAGGCACGGATCGGGCCATTGGCGCGGGGCACGCAGTTGCCCGAAGGGTTCGCCACCGGTCAGCCCGCCCTTTCGGGCGTGGTGCGCGAGGCGGCGGTGGCCGGTGTGGACGGGTGGCGGGCGCAGGGCCATGCGAAGGCGGCGGTGGCCGGTCAGGACGTGACCGCCAACCATGCCGCCGCGACGCTTTCCGCGCGGATCGGGCTGGACCCCGGGCCGCGCCTGCGGTTCGGCCCCCTGTCCGTGACGGGCGAGGCGCGGATGCGCGAGGCGCGGGTCGTCAAGATCGCCGGCCTGCCGCAGGGCGAGGTCTATTCGCCCGAGGAGATGGACCGCGCCGCCGAACGGTTGCGGCGGACGGGCGTGTTCCGGTCCGTGACGCTGACGGAAGGGGAAGTGCTGGCGCCCGACCTGCTGCCGGTGACGGCGACGGTGGTGGAGGAAAAGCCGCGCCGTTACAGCCTTGGCGCCGAGATCGCCAGCACGGACGGGCTGTCGCTGACGGGTTACTGGCTGCACCGGAACCTGCTGGGCGGGGCGGAGCGGCTGCGGATCGATGGCGAGATCGCCAATATCGGTGCGCAGGAAAGCGGGGTGGATTACACGCTGGGCATTTCGCTGGAACGGCCTGCCACCTTTACCCCCGACACGACGGTGGGGATTTCGGCCGAGATCGGGCATCTGGACGAGGAGGATTACTATGCCGACCTTGCCACGGTGGGGATCACGGCGACGCATTACTTCAGCAGCAGCCTGACGGGGCGGATCGGCTTTGCCTATGAATATGCGGAAGGGCGGGATCAGGTGGACGCGTTCCTGTTCCGCAACGTGTCGATCCCCGTCGGGGTGACGTGGGACCGGCGCGACGACAAGACCGATGCGACAAGTGGCTGGTATCTGGATGCCGAGGTGAAGCCCTTTTTCGGTTTCGGGACCACGGGCAGCGGGACGCGGTCCAAGGTGGATGCGCGGGGTTATCTGGGTTTCGGGGCGGAGGACCGGCTTGTTCTGGCGGGGCGGATGCAGCTTGGCCTTGTCAGCGGGTCCACGCTGCTGGCCACGCCGCGGGATGACCTGTTCTACAGCGGCGGGGGCGGGACGGTGCGGGGGCAGCCCTATCAGTCGTTGGGGTTCCAGATCACGCGGAGCCTGATCGACACGAAGATCGGCGGCACCCATTTCGTCGGCGCACAGCTGGAGGCGCGGGCCAAAGTGACGGACCGGATCGGGATCGTCGGGTTCTATGATGCGGGGCGGATCGACGTGGGCGGGTTCTTTTCCGATATCGGGGACTGGCATTCGGGCGCGGGGGTCGGGGTGCGCTATGATACCGGGTTCGGGCCGATAAGGCTGGACGTGGCCGTGCCGGTGGGCGGGCGGACGGGGGATGGCGTACAGATCTATGTCGGGCTGGGGCAGGCGTTCTGATGCGTATTCCGGCTGCCATCGCCCTGTGCCTGCTGCCCTGCGCCGCCGTGGCACAGGATGACCGGGGGTATCTGACCGCGCTGCTGGAGGACAATCTTTCCGGCGCGGGTCGGGCGGTGGTGATCACCGGATTCGAGGGGGCGCTGTCGTCGCGGGCGACGATCGAGCGGTTGACCATCGCGGATGATGCGGGGGTCTGGATCACGCTGGACGGGGTGGTGCTGGACTGGTCGCGGTCGGCCCTGCTGCGCGGGGTGGTGGATGTGTCGGAACTGTCGGCCGACAGGATCGTGCTGGAGCGGATGCCGGAGACCGGCGAGGAGGGGCCTTCGGCCGAGGCCGGTTCCTTTGCGCTGCCGGACCTGCCGGTATCGGTGAATATCGGGCGGCTGGCGGCGGACCGGATCGTGCTGGGCGAGGCGGTGCTGGGCGAGGCGCTGGAGGGGCGGCTGGAGGCTTCGGCTTCGCTGGCCGGTGGCGAAGGGGCGGCGCGGGTCCTGCTGGAGCGGCTGGATGCGGGGCCTGCGGGGAGGCTGGACCTGACGGCCTCCTTTGCGAACAGGACGGGGCAACTGGACGTGGACCTTGTCGCCGAGGAGGAGGCCGGGGGAATCGCGGTGCGCAAGCTGGGGATACCCGGTGCGCCCTCGGCGCGACTGGCCGTGCAGGGATCGGGGCCGGTGACGGATTTCGTGGCCACGGTCGGGTTGCAAACGGACGGGGTGGAGCGGCTGGCGGGGACGGTGGAACTGACCGGCACGGAGGACGGTGCGCGGGGGTTCGCGGTCGATCTGGCGGGGGATCTGGCGCCGTTGTGGTTGCCGGATTACGCCGATTTCTTCGGCGACCGGATCGCACTGCGGGCCGAGGGCGACAGGTCGGCGGCGGGGGTCGTGCGGTTGCGGGACTTTGCGCTGGAGGCGCAGGCGGTCGCTTTGGCGGGGCGGATGGTGCTGGCGGCGGACGGGTTGCCGCTGGATTTCGCGCTGCAGGGGAAGATCGGGCTGGAAAGCGGGGAGCCGGTGCTGCTGCCGCTGTCGGGAGAGGACCGGACGCGGGTGCGGTCGGTCGTGCTGGATGTGGCCTATGACCGGACGCGGGGCGAGGGGTGGTCCGGCGATGTGGTGATCGACGGGCTGGAGCGTGCGGGGCTTGTGGCGGAGCGGCTGGCGCTGGACGCGTCGGGGCGGATCTGGCGGCGGGAGGGCGCGGCGCATGTGGGCGCGACGGTGGATTTCGCGGGGCGGGGCGTGGTGCCTGCGGATGACGGGGTGGCGGCGGCGCTGGGGCGCGATCTGGACGGGCAGGTGATTCTGGCCTGGCGGCAGGGTGGCGACGGGCTGCGCCTGCCGCGCATCGTGCTGCGGGGCGAGGATTACGGGCTGGAAGGGCGTGCGGTCGTCGCCGGGCTGGAGGCGGCGCTGGAGGTTTCGGGCGCGGCGGTGGCGCGGATGGGCGACCTGTCGCGGCTGTCGGCGCTGGCGGGGCGGCCACTGGGCGGGGCGGCGGAACTGGCGGTGGAGGGGCGGTTCAGTCCGCTGACCGGGGCGTTCGATGTGGAGGCGGGGGTTACGGGGCAGGGCGTGACGGTGGCGCAGGCGCAGGCGGACGCGCTGTTGCGGGGGGAGAGCCGGATCACCCTGTCCGCCGCGCGGACGCCGGAGGGGACCGTGCTGCGCGACCTTTCGGTGGCGGCGGGGACGCTGGACGCGCGGGCGTCGGGGACGGTGACGAGCGGGCGGAGCGAGATCGGCGCGACGGTGGATTTCCGCGACCTGTCGGTGCTGGGCGGCGGTCTGCGGGGCGCCGTGTCGGGGGCGATGCGGCTGGAGGAGGCGCCGGACGCCCTGCGCGTGACGCTGGAGGGGACGGGGCGCGATCTTGGCACCGGGCAGGCCGAGGTGGACAGGCTGCTGCGGGGGCAGACCACGCTGTCGGTCGATCTGGCGGTGGCAGAGGGCGCGGTGCGGCTGAACGGGCTGCGGCTGGGAAATCCGCAACTGACCCTGACCGCAGGCGGCGACCCTGCCGCGCTGGGGGTGCAGGCGCGGCTGGCGGACCTTGGCCTGCTGTTGCCGGAGTTTCCGGGGCCGGTGACGGTGTCGGGCACGGCGGGGGAGCGGGATGCGGGCTATGATCTGGACCTGCGGGCGCAGGGGCCGGGGGGAATCGACGCGCGGATTGCCGGGCTGGTCCGGCGGGACGGGTCGGGGGCCGACCTGAAGGTCACGGGAGCGGCGCAGGCGGGGCTGGCCAATGCCTTCCTGTCGGGGCGGCTGGTATCGGGGCCGGTGCGGTTCGACCTCGGGTTGCGGGGGCCGTTCGCGCTGTCGTCGCTGTCGGGACGGGTGGCGCTGTCGGGAGGGCGGATTTCGGACCCCGCGCTGTTCTTTGCGCTGCAGGATGTGGACCTGACCGCCGATCTGGCGGGCGGGCGGGCGCAGGTGACGGGCGGGGCCGGTCTGACCAGTGGCGGCGGGGTGAGTTTCGCGGGGTCGGTCGGGCTGGCCGCGCCCTTTGCGGCCGATCTGCGGGTGGCGCTGCTGAATGCCGTGTTGCGGGACCCGAACCTGTTCGAGACGACGGCCAATGGCGAGGTGACGGTGCGCGGGCCGCTGACGGGTGGCGGCACGGTGGGCGGGCAGATCGTGCTGACGGGGACGGAGGTGCAGATTCCTTCGACGGGGCTTGGCGGGGCGGCGGATATTCCCGACCTGCGGCATGTGAACGAGCCTGCGGATGTCCGTGCGACGCGGGCGCGGGCGGGGCTGTTGGGCGGGTCGGCGGAAAGCGGCGGGCGGGCGGCGGCGCGTCCCCTTGCGCTGGACCTGACGATTTCGGCGCCGTCGCAGATATACATCCGCGGGCGGGGGCTGGATGCGGAACTGGGGGGCGCGTTGCGGCTGGGCGGGACGACGGCGGCGGTGGTGCCTTCGGGATCGTTCAGCCTGATCCGCGGACGGCTGGACATCCTTGGCAAGCGGCTGGAGCTGGGCGAGGCGACTTTGGCGCTGGAGGGGAATTTCGTGCCGATGCTGTCTGTCGCGGCGTCGAACGAAAGCGACGGGATCACCAGTTTCGTCCGCATTGACGGACCCGCGACGGAGCCGGTCGTGACCTTCACGTCCAACCCCGAACTGCCGGAGGAGGAGGTGCTGTCGCGCCTGCTGTTCGGGCGCGGGATCGAGAACCTGTCGGCGCTGCAGGCGGCGCAACTGGCCAATGCGGTGGCGACTTTGGCGGGGCGCGGGGGCGTGGGGATCGTCGGGCGGCTGCGGCAGGGGTTCGGGCTGGACGATCTGGACGTGCAGACCGGGGCCGAGGGCGGGGCGACGGTGCGGGCGGGCAAGTACCTGACCGAAAACATCTATTCCGAGGTGGTGGTGGACGATCAGGGGCAGAGCCAGATCAACCTGAACCTTGACCTGTCCGAGTCGGTGACGGTGCGGGCGCGGACGGGGTCTTCGGGCGATACGGGGCTGGGCGTGTTCTTCGAGAGGGATTACTGAAGCATCGCCGCCGCACGGTGTCGGGCGCGGGAGGCATCGACCGCCGCGCCCAGAAGGATGGCGTAGCCCGACAGGTAGAGCCAGATGAGCAGCGCAGCGACGGCCCCGATGGAGCCATAGACGCGGTTGTAAGTGTCGAAATTCGCCAGATAGATCACAAGGCCGCGTGACGCCGCGACCCAGATGAGGACGGCAACAAGGATCCCGCGGGTGAAGAGCGGGTGGCGGATCTGGCGGTTCAGGCCGAGGCGGTAGATCAGCGCCACGCCGATGGCGACGATCATCAGGCTGATGAAGAGCTGCACCAGTTCCAGCGCGATGGTGGCAAAGGCGCCCAGCGGGAAGAAGGACAGGACCAGAGGGCCGACGACGGCGGCGATCAGGGCGGCGATGGCAAGGCCGACCAGCACCAGCGTCAGGACGATGGCGCGGAGATGGTGCCAGTGGCCAGCGCGGTTGGGCAGGCCGTGGATGGCGTTGAGCCCGCGCATGAGGGCGGCGATGGAGGCGCGGGCGGTCCAGAGCGCGAGGAAGAGCGACAGGAAGGTTGCCAGGCCGAGCCTGTCGGATTGCAGCGCGAGGAGGGATTCGATCTGGTCGGAGATCAGGATGTAGGCATCCGTGGGTAGGTAATCCTTGGCCAGCAGCAGCTCCTGCCGGATCAGGGTGGCATCGGCGAAGAAGCCCCAGATGGCGATGACGGCGGCGGCGGCGGGGAAGAGGGCGAGGAAGCCGTAGAAGGCGATGCCGGCGGCGATGAGGTCAAGCTCCCTTTCGTCGGAGAGGGTCCAGAGGTCCTTGAGGATGTGGGGGATGGAGGGGAGCTGCATGGGGGGAGTGTAGGGGGGGATGGGGGGCGGGGCAATTGGGGGGTTTTGTTACCCCCCGACAACCCGCGCGGCGGTTGGTTCCGGCCCAAAGCCACGGGCCGCGCACGACCCGCCCCCTCGGGTCGTGCGCCAGAGGCGCCCGCCCCGGCGTGTCATGCGCGTCCCTACCGGCGGCGGGGTGAAACGTGCCACTGGCACCTTTCACCCCGCCTTGCGCCTTGGATCGGATAGGGGTTCAGACCTACTCGCCTTCCAGCCGCGTCCGCATTTCGCGCAGGACCGGCAGCACCGCCCGCACGCGGTCGGCGCCCAGCGCCTGCACGACTTCCGCGATCAGCGGGGCGACGGCCTGCACCGCCGCATCGCGGGCGGCGCGGCCGGACGGGCTGATGGCCACGAATTTGCGTCGGGCGTCGTCCCAGTCGGGGCGGATATGGATGTGGCCCGCCCATTCCAGACGGGCCAGCGTGTTGGTCATCGCCCCCCGCGTGACGTGGAAGGCGCGGGCGAGTTGGGCGGGGGTGCGTTCGTCATTCACCCGCGCAAGGTGGTTGAGGACGGAGAAATGCGACAGTTCCATCCCCTTGGGCAGGACCTTGGAGATGCGATTGCGGGCGAGCTGGTCGGCCATGAACAGCTCTCCGAACAGGGCGACGGCGATGTCTTCGGTCTTTTCCTGCGTCTTCATGGGTCCGGTCCCGTGAAGGCGCGGTCGTGGGAGAGCGAGGGGATGCGGGCGCGGGCCTTGGTGACTTCGTCCAGGTCGAGGTCGATCAGGGTGACGCCCGGTTCGGTGCCCGCATCGGCAAGGATCTCCCCCCAGGGCGCGATGGCGAGGGAATGGCCGTGGGTGCGGCGGCCCTTGCCTTCGGTTTCCGCATGGAAGCCGGTTTGCGCGGGGGCAAGGATGAAGCAGCCGGTTTCGATGGCGCGGGCGCGGAGCAGGGTTTCCCAATGCGCGGCGCCGGTGATGTGGTTGAAGGCGGCGGGGACGGTGATGATCTGCGCGCCGGACTGGGCGAGGCGGCGGTAGAGCTGGGGGAAGCGGACGTCGTAGCAGACGGTCAGGCCGATCCGTGCAAAAGGCGTGTCGGCGAGTGTGGCGCGGCTGCCGGGGCGGTAGCCTGCGGATTCGCGGTAAACCTCGGTTTCCGACACGTTGACGTCGAACATGTGGATCTTGTCGTAGCGGGCGTTGACGCTGCCGTCCGGCGCGATGAGGAGCGAGCGGTTGGCGAAGCGTCCGTCGGGGTCGCCGGTCAGCAGGCCGAGGGAGCCTGCCAGCAGCCAGATGCCGTGTTTCGCCGCCGCATCGCGGAGCGCGGCGAGCGTGGGGTCGGTTTCTTCGGGGTACAGGCGGGTGCGGAGGAGGGCGCGGTTGGAGCCGAGTGCGTTGGTGCATTCCGGCGTCAGGACGAAGGTTGCGCCGCCCTCTGCCGCCTGTGCGACAAGGCGGAGCGTTTCCGGCAGGTTGGCCGCCGGATCGTCCGTCACGTTCAGTTGCACCAGCCCCGCGCGGATCATGCGAGCAGCGGGTCCAGTTTGCCTGCCGCGTCCAGTTCGTGCAGGTCGTCGCAGCCGCCGACATGGGTCTGGCCCACGAAGATCTGCGGCACGGTGCGGCGGCCGTTTGCGCGGGCGGTCATGGCGTCGCGCAGGGCGGGGTCGCGGCTGACGTCGATTTCGGTGAAGGGGACGCCCTTCTTCGTCAGAAGACGCTTGGCGGCAAGGCAGTAGGGGCAGATGGGGGTGGTGTAGATTTCGACGGGTTTCACGGGGCAATCCTTCGCGCGGTTGCAGGGACTATAGGGATTTAGGCATCCTTCGCAACGCGGGCCAGCACGGCAACGGATACCCGCCTTGCGCCTGCGGCAAGGCAGGCCTCGGCCGCGGCGGCAAGGGTGGCGCCGCTGGTCATCACATCATCGACCAGCAGGACATCGCGGTTCCGCAGATGGTGCAGGCGGCGGGGATGGGCGCGGATGGCGCCCGACAGGTTGCGGAAGCGGGCGTCGCGGTCCTTGTGGTCCTGCGGCGGCGTGCGGCGGGTGCGGAGCAGCAGGTCGGGGCAGTGGTCGAGGCCCGCCAGCCGCGCGAGGCGGGCAGAGAGCAGCGCAGCCTGGTTGTAGCGGCGGCGGAGCAGGCGGAAGCGGTGCAGGGGGACGGGGGCGACGATCATGTCCGGCGTCAGGATGGGCGCCACGGCGCGGTGCAGCCAGCGGGCGGCGGCGGGGGCAAGGTCCATCCGGTCGGAATGTTTGAAGGCGAGGATGAGGGCGCGGGCATTATCCCTGTAGAGCAGGGCGGCGCGGCCCCGGGTCCACGGGCGGGCGAGGGTGAGGCAGTCGTCGCAATGCGCGATCTCTTCCGTATCGCCCGGAAGGGGCGTGCCGCAGGCGTCGCAGGTGAGGCCGGTTATGAAGGGCGTGTCGCGCCAGCAGGACGGGCAGAGGGCGAAGTCTTCCTGCACCGGTTCGCCACAGGCGATGCATTGCGGGGGATACAGAAGCCGGATCAGGGATTGCATTCTTGACACCATCTTGCACAAGGTCCGCGCCATGACGACGCCACCGCCCCTGACCGACCGCCCTGCCCTGCTTCGTAACCGTGCGCGGGCGAAGGCGGATGCGCTGTTCCTGCATGACGAGGTGGCCGCCGAGGTGCAGGAGAGGCTGGACGAGGTTAACAGGACGTTTACGACGCCGGCCGTGGTGACGGGGTTTCCGGCCGTTCCTGTTCTGCCCGCAGCGCGGGTGGTGGCAGATGACGAGGTGCTGGACCTGCCCGTGGCGGGTCACGATCTGGTGATCCATGCGCTGGCGCTGCATTGGGCGAATGATCCGGTGGGGCAGTTGGTGCAGTGCCGCCGGGCGCTGGTGGCGGACGGGCTGTTCCTTGGCTTCCTGTTCGGGGGGCAGACGTTGGCGGAATTGCGGGCCTGTCTGGCGCAGGCCGAGGCCGAGGTGACGGGGGGACTGTCGCCGCGCGTGCTGCCGATGGGGGAAATCCGCGATCTGGGGGCGCTGTTGCAGCGGGCGGGATTCGCGCTGCCGGTGGCGGACAGTTTCACCAAGACGGTGACTTATGGCGATTTCGGTGCCTTGCTGCATGACCTGCGGGCGATGGGCGAGGGCAACGCGCTGGCGGCGCGGTTGCGGCGGCCCACGCGGCGGGCGGTTTTTGCGCGGGCGGCGGAATTGTATGCGGCGCATCATTCCGGCGGGGGCCGGTTGCGGGCGACGTTCGAGATCATCTGCCTGACGGGTTGGGCACCGCATGAGGGGCAGCAGAAGCCGCTGCGGCCGGGGTCGGCTGCCCAAAGATTGGCCGATGCGCTGGGAACGGCAGAGTTGCGGCTGCCCGACAGGGGCGGGGAAGGTTGACCCCGTCGCAGAAGCCTATATGTCCCGCGTGGAACTGGAAAAGTCAGGATTTGTGCGATGCTTGACGGCAAGCCTTCGATGCCCGTGCCCGTGGGCGGGATGATGCAGCCGGGCGAGGGGCGACTGGCCCATGCGCCTGCCGACCATCCGCCGGTGCGGAAGGCGAAGATCGGGGTATTGCTGGCGAACCTGGGGACGCCGGACAATTACGACTACTGGTCGATGCGGCGCTATCTGAACGAGTTTCTTTCGGACAAGCGGGTGGTCGATTATTCGGCCTGGATCTGGCAGCCGCTGCTGCAACTGGTGATCCTGTCCAAGCGGCCCTTTTCTTCGGGCGCGAATTACAAGCTGATCTGGAATCACGAGCTGAACGAAAGCCCGCTGCTGACGATCACCAAGGACCAGACGCGCAAGATTGCCGAGGCGATCGGGGCGAAGCATGGCGACGGGATCATGGTGGATTTCTGTATGCGCTACGGGAACCCGTCCACCGAGTCGAAGGTGCGGGCCATGGTGGATGCGGGCTGCGAGAAGGTGCTGTTCTTCCCGCTGTATCCGCATTACGCGGGCGCCACTTCGGCCACGGCGAATGACCAGTTCTTCCGCGCCCTGATGAAGGAAAAGCGCCAGCCTGCGGTGCGGACGGTGGCCGAGTATTTCGACCATCCGCTATATATCGAGGCCTTGGCCCAATCGGTGGAAAAGGCCTATGCCGCGCTGGACCACAAGCCGGATGTCCTTGTCGCGTCCTATCACGGGATGCCGAAGCGCTATCTGATGTCGGGCGACCCCTACCATTGCCAATGTGCGAAAACCTCGCGCCTGCTGCGGGAGCGGCTGGGGTGGGAGAAGGGGTCGATCGACACGACCTTCCAGTCGGTCTTTGGCCCCGAGGAATGGCTGCGCCCCTATACGGTGGAGCATGTGGCCGAGCTGGCCAAGCAGGGGAAGAAGAAGATCGCCGTGATCGCGCCCGCCTTTTCGGCGGATTGCATCGAGACGCTGGAAGAGATCAACGGCGAGATCCGCGAGGCGTTCGAGCATGAGGGGGGCGAGGTGTTCACCTATATCCCCTGTCTGAACGACGATGCGGCGCATATCGATGCGCTGGTGGCGGTGATCGAGGAGAATCTGACGGGCTGGCTGCGCTGAGGCGCGGCGGCTTCGTTTCCGGTCAGGTGCGGAAAAAGGAAAAGGGTCGGTGGGGTTTCCACCGACCCTTTCCTATACTTTGATCCAGAGATCAGTTCGAGGCAGCAGCCGCGATGACCAGCAGGAGCAGCAGCGGAACAACGATGCCGCCAGCCGAGGACGACGTGTTCGCTTCGACGACTTCCGGTTCCATCACCGGTTCAGCCATGCCGCCAGCGAAGGCGGTCGAGGCGGCAACCGTCAGAGCGGCAGCGAGCGCAAGTTTCTTCATGTTAACCTCCAGTTATTGCATGCTGACGAATGTTGCAGAGGCGACAGCATGCACCCAAGATATACCTCGTGGCTTCTCTTAAACAGCATCGCCGCGTGATTGCAACTTGCAGCAAGCGGGAAACGCGCCGTTCCAGCGCATTTCGTCAAATTAGCAACACTTGCGTTCCGACTTTTGCCAGCGAATACAATTCAAGGATGTGCTCGTTGTAGAGCCCCACGCAGCCGTTGGACGACCGGCGGCCGATCTTGCGCGTGTCATGGGTGCCGTGGATGCGGTAGGCCGGCCAGCCGAGGTAGAGCGCACGCACGCCGAGCGGGTTGTCGGGTGCGCCGCCTTCGACGACATCGGGCCATTCCGGGTGGCGGGCCTTCATCGCGGCGGTGGGGCGCCAGGTCGGGTTTTCCACCTTCTGGATCACCTCGGTCTTGCCGCGGCGCGTCAGGTCTTCGGATAGCGGGACGGAGGTGGGGTAGAGCCGGTAGATCGACTGGTCCTCGGACCAGAAATGCAGCGCACGCGAGGTGAGGTCGGCAAGGATGGCGCCGTTGCGGGTGTTGTCGAAGTAATCCTGCCAGTCCAGCATCCGGAAGCTGGACGCGTTGTGCCGCACCGAGCTGGACGCGCCCGGCAGCACTTCGGTGGAGCCTTCCATCGCGGCGGCAGGAAGGGCGGTCGCGGCTGTGGCCAGCGCGGCGGTGCCCATGAGGAAATGGCGGCGGTTCAGCCCGAACTTGCGATCGGCGGTCATCTGCTTGCCCCTTTGTCTGGTCTGTTTTGCAAGGCTTTTAGCGATTCGCCGCCCTTACTTCAAATCAAACCGGCGTGCAGCGGCGGGGCGCCGCCATGCCGGTGTCACGCAGAGTTGGGTTTGAACTGGCGGGCGGGTTTCGGTAAAGAGCCAAGAAAGAAAAGGCGCGGCATGGCGCGAGAAGGGCGAGCAGAGCTTATGGACAGACGCGGATTCGTGAAGAAGGCGCTGATGACGGGCGTGGCCATGGCGGCCTTGTCGGCCTGCGTGCCGACGATGGGTGCGGGTCCGCGGCTGGGGCCGGACGGGAAGCCGCTGCCGCAGGTCTATGACACGGCGGCGCAGGGGGCCGGGACGATCGAGTACCGGCTGCTTGATTCGGTCAATGCGCTGCGGTCGGCGCGGGGCGCGGCACCGCTTGCCTTCAACGCGCAACTGAACGCGGCGGCGGCGACCCATGCGCGGGACATGTCGGTGCAGAACCGGCCGTGGCATTTCGGGTCGGACGGGTCTTCGCCGCTGGATCGGGTGCGGCGTGTCGGCTATCCCGGCAAGCTGCTGGGCGAGCTGATTTCCGAGACGTTCGAGACGGAGCTTGAAACGCTGGGCAACTGGATGGAAATGCCGGACCAGCGGTCGGTGATCCTTGACCCCAAGGCGACGGAGATCGGTTTCGCGTGGTTCCAGGAGCCGAGCGGGAAGATCTGGTGGACGCTGGTGACGGGGACCGGCGGGGGCGGGTTCCCGATGGCGGGCGGTGCGCCCGGATTTGCAGGGTAAGGAAAAGGGGGCCGGTCGGCCCCCTTTGTGTTTCGCGCGGCGCGATCCTGTCAGGGCAGGATGTGGATGGGCGTGCCGGGTTTGACCATGGAATAGATACGCTCCATCTCGCGGTCGGTGACGGCGATGCAGCCGGCGGTCCAGTCGCGGCGCGATACGGGTTTGTTCGGGCCGCCGTGGATGAAGATGTCGCCCCCCGGCGATTTGTCGGCGGCCTTGGCGAATTCGCGGTCGGCCTGGTTGGGGTAGGAGATGCCGAGCGAGAGGTGGAATTCGGAATTCGGGTTCTTGTGGGTGATGTAATAGGTGCCTTCGGGCGTCTTGCCGTCGCCTTCGAACTGCTTGTGCCCTTCGGGGGTGAAGCCCAGCGCGATGTCGTAGCTGCGCAGCACGCGGCTGTGATGCAGGAGATACATCTTGCGTTCGGCCTTGTGGACCTGGACCGAGGTCACTTCGGGGCCGTTGTATTTGCGGAACTTGCCGCCACAGGCCGCGAGGCCGAAGGCAAGCGCCAGGATGAGGAAAATACGAAGAAACTGCATGTCACTGCCCGCCACGTCTTTTGTTTTGCTTGATCCGCGCATAGCCGAAAACGGGCCATGAGGCCAGCACGCCCTTCGGAGGGGTCGGTCACGGATTCGTCAGTTTCATTGACGCGAGAAGCGGGCGGCCAGTTCGACATGCGCGGACCAGCGGAACTGGTCCACGACCTGCACCCAGTCGAGCTGCCAGCCTGCGTTGACCAGGGTGCGGGCGTCGCGGGCGAAGGTGACGGGGTTGCAGGAGACGGCGGCGATCACGCGGACCGTGGAGCGTGACAGGGTGGCGAATTGCGCCTCGGCCCCGGCCCTTGGCGGGTCGATCACGACGGCATCGAAGGCGCGGAGTTCGTCGGGTTCCAGCGGGCGGCGGAAGAGGTCGCGGGTTTCGGTCGCCAGTTTCTTGAGGCCGGGGGTGCCGCGCCAGCCCTTGTCCAGCGCGGCAATCATCGCAGCTTCGCCTTCGACGGCGAGGAGTTCGGCTTTCTCGGCCAGGGGCAGGGCGAAGGTGCCGCAGCCTGCGAATAGGTCGGCGATGCGTTTCGCGTCGCCCACGGCTTCGGTGACGGCGTGGAGGAGCGCGGCTTCGCCCTGCGGGGTGGCCTGGAGGAAGGCACCGGGGGGCGGGGCGACGAGGGCCTTGCCGAAACGCTGCATGGGCGCGGTGCGCAGCGCGACGGTTTCGCCTGCCCATGTCAGGCGGGCGAGGCCGTGGGATTCGGCGATGCGTGCGAGGTCCATGCGGAGGGGACCGTCGAGGTCCTTGCCGCCTGTGACCGCGACATCGGGGCCGGAGAGGCTGCGCGTGATGGTCAGGACAAGTTCGGTGGTGCGCGAACCGCCTGCGCGGGTCAGGGCTTCCAGCGCCGGAAGGGTGGCGAGGAGGTCGGGATGCAGCAGGTGGCATTGGGGAACGGGGATGACGAGGTCCGACCCGCGTGCATGGAAGCCGATGAGGGTGCCGCCCTTGGTCTTGCGTGCTGCCAGCGTGGCGCGGCGGCGGGAATTGGGGGGCGAGGTGTGGGTGGGGCGGAAGGGCGCGTCGAGGTTCTGTCCCGCGAGGGCGCCTTTGACGATGCCTTCCTTCCATGCCGTCACGAAGGCGTCCGAGGCGTGCTGCATCAGGCAACCGCCGCAGGTGCGGGCGTGGGGGCATGGGGGTTTCTTGCGGTCCGGCGACGGCGTGACGATGCGCGGGTCGAGCAGGCGGTCGCCTTGCAGGGTGCCTTCGACCTGTTCGCCGGGCAGGAGGCCGGGGATATAGACGGGGCCGTCCGGCCCTCTGGCGATGCCGTCGCCCAGATGGCCGAGGCGGTCGATGGTCAGGATCATGGGATCACTTTCGCTGCCGTGAAGGATTGGCCTTCGGGGGCGAGGATGGTGGATTCGCGCAGGCCGTGGGGTTTGTCGCGCGGGGGTTCGATGACGGTGCCGCCAAGGGCGGGGGCACGGGTGGCGGCGGCGTCGGGGTCCGTGTCGAAGAGGTAGATCTGTATGCCACTGCCGCGGGGCGGGTTTTCGGGCAGGAGGTTCAGCAGCGGATGGCCTGCAAAGGTGGCGTCGGCGTGGAATTGCAGGAGCTGCGGCCCGTGGCCGACGAGGGCGAAGTCGGGCGAGGCGCGCAGGAGGCGGAGGCCGAACACATCCGCGACTAAGCGGGCGAGTTCGCCTGCGTCACGGGTCAGGATGTTCAGCCCGACCCCGCGCAGGGATCGGCCCAGCGTCGCGCCATCGGCGGTTGCGTGGTCCATGTCCGCCCTTTCTGGCGGATCACTCCGCCGCCTCTGCCTCTTCCACCCCGATGAAGCCGCCGGATTGGCGGTTCCAGTAGCGGGCGTAAAGGCCGCCTTTCACCAGAAGTTCGTCATGGGTGCCTTCCTCGACGATGCGGCCGTCGTCAAGCACGACGATGCGGTCCATCGCGGAAATGGTGGAGAGGCGGTGCGCGATGGCGAGGACGGTCTTGCCTTCCATCACGCGGGAGAGGGCGGACTGGATGTTGGCCTCGACCTCGGAGTCAAGTGCGGAGGTGGCTTCGTCCAGCACGAGGATGGGCGCGTCCTTCAGGAAGGCGCGGGCGAGGGCGATGCGCTGGCGCTGGCCGCCGGAGAGTTTCACGCCGCGTTCGCCGAGATAGGCGTCGTAGCCTTTGCGTCCGTTGTGGTCGATCATGTTGACGATGAAGTCGTGGGCTTCGGCGGCCTTCGCGGCGGCGATGATTTCCGCTTCGGTCGCGTCGGGTTTGCCGTAGGCGATGTTGTCGCGGGCGGAGCGGTTGAACATCGCAGTTTCCTGCGTGACCATCCCGATCTGGCGGCGGAGCGACTCTTGCGTGACGCTGCGGACGTCGTGGGAATCGACCCGAACACTGCCGGATTCGGTGTCGTAGAGCCTGAGAAGCAGCGAGACGAGCGAGGACTTCCCCGCGCCGGACGCGCCCACGATGCCCAGTTTTTCACCTGCGCGGATCGTCAGGTCGATATCCTGCACGCCGCCGCGTTTGCGGCCATAGGCGAAGGAGGCGTGGTCGTAACGGATTTCGCCTTTGACGGGGGGCAGGTCCTGCGCGTCGGGCGCGTCGGACAGGGCGTGGGGGATGGCGAGGGTTTTCATGCCGTCTTCCACCTCGCCGACCGAGGTATAGATGGACATGAGGGTGAAGCTGACCCAGCCCGACATCTGGGCGATGCGCATGGCGATGGCGCCGGCGGCGGCGATGTCGCCTGCGGTGGACAGCCCCTGCATCCACAGAAGGACCGCGCCGCCGATGAGGAGGATGGGCAGGACCCCCGCCAGCGTCATCAGGGACAGGCGGAACCATGTCGAGATGACGCCGAATTCCAGCGACTTGTCGCGGAAGACTTCCATGGAGCGGAGGGCGACCTTGTCCTCGAATGCGGCGTGGGCGAAGAGTTTGACGGTCTTGATGTTGGTGATGGTGTCCACGACCTGTCCCGACACCATGGCGCGGGACGACGCGCGGGCGGCGGAGTTGACGCGGACGCGGGGCATGAAGAAGCGGATTAGCAGGACATAGGCGACCAGCCACACCGCCAGCGCAAGGGCGATGCGGTTGTCGATGGCCAGCAGGAAGACGACGGACCCGATGACCGAGGCCAGCGCGAAGCAGACGGTGTTGATGACTTCGGTTGCGACATCGGTGACGGCGCGGGCGGCCTGCATCTGTTTGGTGGCGATGCGACCGGCGAAGTCGTTGTCGAAGAAGGTGACGGCTTGGCCCAGCGTCCAGCGGTGCAGCCGCGACAGGACGAGGGGGAGGACGTTGGGGCCGACGACGATGGAGTTGGAAGCGGCGGACAGGCCGAAGGCCAAGGGGCGCAGCACCATGTAGAACAGGACGAAGACGGCGATCAGTTGCCAGTGGTCGGTCAGGAAGTTGGCGGGGCCGGAGGCCAGCGCCGCGTCGATCACCCAGCCGAGGATGAGGGCGGAGACGACTTCGGTGACGCCTGCGAGCGAGGAGATGACGCCCGCGACGATGAGGGCGGGCCACGACCCCGCAAGCGACCAGCGGAAGAATTTGCCCAGCGTTTCGGGGGGCGGTGCATCGGCAGGGCGGAAGGCGTCGATCATGTTGCCGAGGGTGCGGGACAGGGTCATTCGGCCGCCTCTTCTTCCAGTCCGATGAAGCCGCCGGATTGGCGGGCCCAGAAGCGGGCGTAAAGGCCGCCCAAAGCCAGCAGTTCCGGATGGGTGCCCTGTTCTGCGATCTGGCCGTCTTCCAGAACAACGATGCGGTCCATCGCGGCGATGGTCGAAAGGCGGTGCGCGATGGCGATGACGGTCTTGCCCTGCATGACGCCGTAAAGCGCGTCCTGGATGGCGGCTTCGGCTTCGGAGTCCAGGGCAGAGGTCGCCTCGTCCAGGATCAGGATGGGGGCGTCCTTGAGGATCACGCGGGCCAGCGCCACGCGCTGGCGCTGGCCGCCGGACAGTTTCACGCCGCGTTCGCCGACATGGGCGTCATAGCCGCGGCGGCCCTGCGGGTCTTCCAGCGTGAGGATGAAATCGTGGGCTTCGGCGCGTTTCGCGGCGGTGATCATTTCGGATTCGGTCGCGTCGGGGCGGCCGTAGAGGATGTTGTCGCGGACGGAGCGGTGGAGGAGGGAGGAGTCCTGCTGCACCATGCCGATCTGGCTGCGCAGGCTGTCCTGCGTGACATGGGCGATGTCCTGACCGTCGATCAGGATGCGGCCGCCTTCGCAGTCGTAGAAGCGCAGCATCAGTTTCACCAGCGTGGACTTGCCCGCGCCGGAGCGGCCCACGACGCCGATCTTTTCGCCGGGGTTGATGGTCAGGGTGATGCCCTGCAACCCGCCGGAGCCGCGGCCGTAATGGTGCCGGATGTCTTCGAGGTCGATCCGGCCCGTGCGGAAATGCAGGGGTTTCGCGTCCCTTGCGTCCACGAGGGCGATGGGTTGGGCGATCGTCTCCATCCCCTCTTGCACCACGCCCAGCGCCTGCACGAGGGACGAGAATGCCCACATGATCCAGTAGGTCATGTTGTTCAACCGCAGGACCAGCGCGGTGGCGGCGGCGACGGTGCCGATCGTCGCGGCGCCCTGATACCAGAGCAGGATCGCCCAGCCGGTGATGGCGACGATGAGAAAACCGTTCAGCGTGGTAAGGGCGAGATCCATCTTGGTGATGATCCGCATCTCTTGCTTGAACGTCTCGCGGGCGTGTTCGATGGATTCCTTCGCGTAATCCAGTTCGCGGGCGTCGTGGGCGAAGAGTTTGACGGAGTGGATGTTGGTATAGGCATCCACCACGCGCCCCGTGACGGCAGAGCGGGCGTCGGAGCTGGCCTTAGAGGCGGGGCCGGCGCGTTTCACCGTCCAGCGGACGAGGGCGGCGTAGAGGATGAACCAGACGATCAGGGGCAGCAGAAGGCGGGGGTCCGCCTCGGCCAGCATGATGCCTGCGCCGACCACGGTGACAGAGGCGAAGGCGACGGCGTCGAAGGTCTGGAACACCGCGTCGCCTGCGGCGGGGGGTGTCTGCATGATGCGGTTGGCGATGCGCCCCGCGAAATCGGATTCGAACCAGCCGACGGGCTGGCGGATCACATGGGCATGGGCCCGCCATCGGATCATTGTGCCGAAGTTGGGCAGGATGGTGTTGTGCAGCAGCGCCACGTTGCCGACCAGCAGCAGGGGCCGCAGGATCAGGATGGCCGCCGCGACCAGCATCATTTCGGTGCCGTAGAGCGCCCATGCCTGCGCCGGGCCGTTCTGGGCCAGCAGGTCCACCAGACGCCCGACATACCAGATCAGCGCGACATCGGCGAAGGCGGTGATGACGGAAAGCACGGCCGTGACGGCAAAGACCGCCCGGAAGGGGCGGATGTAGTCCTTTAGGAAGGGCCAGAGCCGGCGGGGCGGCGTATCGGTTTGCTCGTAAGGACCATAGGGGTCGACGAGGCCTTCGAAGAAACGGAACACGGGAAGAAGCCTTTATTCCAAGGCCTCACCATATAGCCCCGTTCGGGGGCGAGGGAAACCGTCAGGCAAGGAGTTGTGAGCGGGTCAGGCGGAGGTCGGACCTGAGCCAAGCGGTTTTCAGGCGTTTGAGTTCCTGACCGAGGGCCGGGCCGGAGAGGTGGGGCAGGTCGGCGGCGGCGACGGGGAAGGGTGTGGCGGCGCCGCGTTCGGTTTCGGACTGCCAGCGGTCCGGAAGGGGCTGTTCCAGCAGGGCGGCGCGGAGGAGCAGCGCGTCGGTGGCGAGGGTTGCGCCATGGAGGTGGGCAAGGGCGGCGGGCGTTTTCGTGCCGGTGGATTCGGCGCGCAGGGTGGCAAGGTCGCGCTGTTCGTGGCGCGACAGGCGGAGCGTGTCGGTCGGGTCATCGCCGCCCAGAGCGGCAAGGCGGCGGAGCCAGCGGGGGGATGCGTCGCCTTCCAGATGGACCAGCGGGGCGAGGGCGCGGTCGTCGGTGCCGGGCAGGAGGGCGTGCAGGATGCCCGCGCGGGCCATGCTGGCGGTGGCGGGCGCCGGATCGGGGGCGGAGAGGAGTTTGCGCATTTCGGCGCCGATGCGTTCCTTTGACAGGCCGTGAAGCCCATCCATGTTGGCGGCGCAGGCGGCCAGCCCTTCGGCATCCATACCCAGCGCGGGGTCGCCATACCATGCGGTGAAGCGGAAGAAGCGGAGGATTCGGAGGTAATCTTCGCGGATGCGCTGGTCGGGGTGGCCGACAAAGCGGATGTGGCGGGCGTGGAGGTCGGGGAGGCCGTCGAGCGGGTCCACCACGCCGCCATCGGGGCGGGCATAGAGGGCGTTGACGGTGAAGTCGCGGCGGGCGGCATCTTCGGCCACGTCCGAGGCGAAGGCGACGGTGGCGTGGCGCCCGTCGGTTTCCACGTCGCGGCGGAAGGTGGTGACTTCGTGGGGTTTTCCCTGGGCGACAACGGTGACGGTGCCGTGGTCGATACCGGTCGGGACAGGCTTCAGCCCCGCCGCCTGCGCCAGTTCCACCACGCGGGCGGGGGAGGCGTCGGTGGCGATGTCGATGTCGGTGACAGGGGCGCCCAGCAGCGCGTTGCGGACGCAGCCGCCGACGAACAGGGCCTGATGCCCCGCAGCCGTCAGCATCGCGCAGACGGATTGCGTGGCGGGGTCGTGCAGCCAGTCGCCGTCGATCTTCACGGGGTGATCCTGTCGGCAAGGGCCCGGAGGATGCGGGCCGTCGCGCCCCAGATGTAATAGGGGCCGTAGGGGACGGCGTAGTAGCGCCGCCATTCGCCGCGCCAGAGCCGTTTCTCGATGGCGTAATGCGCGGGGTTCAGGACGTGGGAGAGGGGGACGGTAAAGACTTCGTCCACCTCGCCGGCTTCGGGGACGGGGGTGAAGGAGTCGCGGATGAAGCCGAGGATGGGGGTGACGGTGAAGCCCGTGACGGTTTCGTGGGGCGGCAGGGTTCCGGCGATATCCACCAGTTCGGGGGGAAGCCCCACCTCTTCGCGGCTTTCGCGCAGGGCGGCGCCGATCACGCCATCGTCGCCCGCATCCACCTTGCCGCCGGGGAAGGCGATCTGGCCGGGGTGGTGTTTCAGGTGCGAGGCGCGTTTGGTCAGCACCAGCCGCGCCCCCTGTGGCCGCAGCCAGACGGGAACCAGAACCGCCGCCGGACGCAGGACGCGACCCGGCGGCAGGGTGATGGCGGGGTTCAGGTCGAAATCCGAGGACGGCCGCGCCGGGCGGTTCAGGGCCTTGCGCAACCGTTCTTCGGCATCATGCATCCGGTGTCTTTTCCGCCTCGAATCCCACGGTCTTCGGGTCCAGCACGTAATGCGCCCCGCAGAACTGGCAATCGGCGGTGACGGTGCCTTCGGGCGTGGTCATGAAGGCGATGTCCTTGGCCGAGTAGATGGACAGGGAATTGCGGACCTTTTCCTCGGAGCAGGAGCAGCCGAAGCGCACGGGCTGGGCGTCGAAGACGCGGGGGCTTTCCTCGTGGAAGAGGCGCACCAGCAGGTCGGTGGGGTGGACGGTGGGACCGATCAGCTCCATCTCCTCGACCGTATCCAGCAGGAGGTTGGCGCGGGACCAGTTTTCGCTTTCGTCACCGGACAGGATGTCGGCATGGGTCAGCAGCCCGCCTTCGCCGGTGCCTTCGCCGCCCGCGACGAAGGGGGATGCCTTGGGCATGTGCTGCAGCATCACCCCGCCCGCGCGCCAGTGCATCGGGGTGCCCGGCTGCTGGCTCTTGCCGAAGGTGACGGCGAAGCGGGTGGGAAGCTGTTCGGACTGGGCGAAATACGTCTCTGCACAGGCGGAAAGCGAGCCGCCGGCGATGGGGGTGATGCCGGAATAGGGGACGTTCCCTTCGCCCTGGTCGATCAGCACGGCAAGGTAGCCTTCGCCGATCTGGCTGAAGGGGGTGGCGTCGGGGTCGAGCCTGTCGCGGTCGAAGCTGGCATAGGCGCGGATGCGGGCGGACTGGCCATCCTCGGACGGGCCGTAATAGTCGGTGGCGATCAGGCGGGCGGGGCCTTTGCCGCGCACCTGCAGCGAGAGTTTCCAGCGCAGCTTGATCGTCTGGCCGATGAGGGCGGTCAGAAGGGCGGCTTCGGCGACGAGCGCCTCGATCTGCGGGGGGTAGTCGTGCTGTTTCAGGACCTGATCCAGAACGCCATCCAGACGGGCCACGCGGCCGCGGATATCGGAACGGTCAAGCTGGAACGGCAGGACGGTATCGTCCCATGCGAGTTGAGAGCCGAGGGTCATTGGGGTTTCCCGATTGTGCCAGCCCCGAATACCGCGCCAATATGGCACGGGCAACCACGGGACCAAACAGATGATCCGCCGATATGGGGAACAAGTGAAGCAAGGTCAACGCTACAAGCGGCGGCCGGGGGTCTATGCGATCTTGCTGGATGGCGGGGACATGCTGGCCACGCATCAGGCCGAGCCGGTGCCGGAATACCAGTTGCCCGGAGGCGGGATCGATGCGGGGGAGCATCCGGTCGCCGCCCTGCACCGCGAGGTGTACGAGGAAACGGGGTGGCGTATCGCCGTGCAGCGGCGGCTGGGGGCGTTCCGGCGGTTCACCTACATGCCGGAATACGACATTTGGGCGGAAAAGGTCTGCACGATCTATCTGGCGCGGCCCGTGCGGCGGCTGGGTCCGCCGTCCGAGGCGGGGCATAGCGCGGTGTGGATGCCGGTGCAGGCGGGGCTGGACCTGCTGGGCAATGCGGGGGACAGGGCGATGTTGGCGCGGGCGCTGGGCATCAGGGGTGCCAGTCGAGGATGATGGCCGACACGTCGTCGGGGAAGTCGCGGGTTCCGGCATGGGCGGACAGGGCGTGCAGCAGCGCGTCGTTCAGCGGGGCGCCGGTCCTGCGCGGCAGCGTCCCGAGAAGGCGGCAAAGCCCGTCCTGTCCGAGATCGCCTGAAGCGCCGGGGGATTCGGTGATGCCGTCGGAAGGGATGGCCAGCCGGTCGCCCGCTGCAAGGGTCAGCGTCGTTTCGGGATAATCGACATCCGGGATCAGGCCGACGGGGAAGCCGCCATCGCCGATCGTCACGGTGCCGGCGGCCGTGAGCAGGACGGGATGCGGGTGTCCGGCCTGCACCAGCGTGACGGTGCCGGATGCAAGGCAGAGTTCGGCGTAGAGCAGCGTCAGGTAACGGTCGGACCGGCTGTCGGAACAGAGCAGGTGGTTCAGCCTTTGCACAACCTGTGCGGGGCGCAGCGAACGGCCGTCGCGGAAGGCGAGGTTCTGGTCGCGTGACCGGTCGGACAGAAGCCCCGCGAGCCGCGCGGCCAGCAGGGCCGAGGCGACACCATGGCCCGCGACATCCAGCGACCACAGCGCGATGCGGTGATCGTCGATGCGGAAATGGCCGACCAGATCGCCGCCCAGATGGCCCGACGGTTGCAACAGGAAGGTCGCCGTCGCGGGGCCGAGGGGAAGGCGGGGGTCGGGGAACAGGGTGGACTGGAAATCCCGCGCCTCGGCCAGATCACGCTGTACGGCGGCGTAGAGCGATTCGAGGTCACGGTTGCGGCGGCGCAGTTCGGCCTGCATCGCAAGGATGCGTTCGCCCGCATGGAGACGGGCGTGGAGTTCGGCGGCATGGACCGGTTTCGTCAGGAAATCGTCGGCGCCGCTGTCCAGCCCGTCCGCGATGTCGGCCGTTTCGGAACGGGCCGTGAGCAGGACGAAATAGCCGTATCCTTCGCGGGGCAGGGCGCGGAAGGCGCGGCAGAATTCGGGGCCGGTCAGGCCGGGCATCATCCAGTCGGACAGGACGATGTCGAAGTCGCGGCTGCGGGCATGGGCCAGCGCTTCGGCGCCATCCGCCGCCTCGGTCACGGCATAGCCGCGGCGGGCGAGTTGCAGCGCAAGCATCCGCCGCTGGGCCGTGCTGTCATCGGCGAGAAGTATCGTGCGCACCGGTCGGTCCATCGTGTTCCCTTTCACGGGCCGGTCTAGAGGGGCTGCGTTAACGCGGGGCAAATGATCGAATTGACAGTAATCCCCCGCGCGAGCCTTCACCTTCGGTTCACCTTGGGGTGCAAGGGTGCTGTCCGGGGGCGGAAAGGGTGGTTGCGGGATGCTGCTGGATGTGACGCGCCTTCGCGCCTTGCGCGAGGAGGTGGGGGATGACGGGTTCGTGGAAGTGCTGGACCTGTTTCTGGTGGAAAGCGACGAGGTGGTGGAGCGGATGTGCAGCCCCGACGCAGGCGACCCGTCAGAAGCGGATCTGCATTTCCTGAAGGGAATCGCGCTGAACCTCGGATTCGACGATCTTGCCGACCTGTGCCGCAGGGCAGAGCGGGGCGCGGGTTTCGATCCGCAGGCCCTGCGGGCGAAATATGCGGGGACGCGGGCCGCCCTCGCGGCGGCGCTGGAGGGGGTCTAGATCAGGAATTCCGCAAGGATTTCGTCATTGGTGATATCGCGGTAGGTGAACCCTGCCGCGTCCAGCTTCGTGCCGAGATCGCGGAAATTCTCGGACCGGCTGGTTTCGATGCCGATCAGGACGGAGCCGAAGTTCCGCGCCGATTTCTTCAGGTATTCGAAGCGGGCGATGTCATCGTCGGGGCCCAGCATTTCAAGGAATTCGCGCAGGGCGCCGGGGCGTTGGGGCATCCGCAGGATGAAGTATTTCTTCACGCCGCTGTAGCGTTGGGCGCGTTCCTTCACCTCGGGCAGGCGTTCGAAATCGAAATTCCCGCCGGAGGTGACGCAGACCACGGTCTTGCCGCGGATCTCTTCGGCCAGTTCGGGAAGGACATCGACGGACAGGGCGCCTGCGGGTTCCAGCACGATGCCTTCGACGTTGAGCATTTCCAGCATGGTGACGCAGATGCGGTCTTCGGGGGCGAGAAGGACATTGGACGTGTCCACCCAGTCCAGATGGCCGAAGGTGATGTCGCCGAGGCGGGCCACGGCGGCGCCGTCCACGAAGCTGTTGACGCGGGGGAGTTTCGCGGGCGCCCCGGCGCGGAGGGCGGCCATGAGGCTTGCCCCGCCGAGCGGTTCGACGAAGCGGTAATCGGTGGCGGGGGATGCCTCGCGCAGGTAGCGGGTGACGCCGGAGGAGAGGCCGCCCCCGCCGACCGGCAGGATGACGAGGTCGGGCGAAGTGCCGAGCTGGTCGAGGGTTTCGACGCCGACGGAGGATTGGCCCAGGATCACGTCGGGATCATCGAAGGGTGACAGGAAATGCGCCTGACGTTCGGCACAGAAGGCCTGCGCGGCGGCGAGCGTCTGGTCGAAATAGTCGCCGGTCAGGACGATGCGGACATCGTCGCCCCCGAAGGCGCGGGTCTTGTCGATCTTTTGCTGGGGGGTGGTGACGGGCATGAAGATGGTGCCCGAGACGCCGAAGTGGTGGCAGGCGAAGGCAACGCCCTGCGCGTGGTTGCCCGCGCTGGCACAGACGAAGGCGCGGCGGTCGGGGGTGGCGTCCAGCACCTTGCGCATGGCCGTGAAGGCACCGCGCAGCTTGTAGCTGCGGACGGGGGTCAGGTCTTCGCGTTTCAGCCAGATATCGGCGTCGTAGCGTTTGGAAAGGTGTTCGTTGCGCTGTAGCGGGGTTTCCGGAAAAAGCTCGCGCAGCGCGTCGGTTGCCGCGCGGGCCTGTGTGATGAAGTCCGTCATTCGGCGGAAATCCCCCCCCAACTCTCGCAATGATTGTTAATGCACAACCGTGCCTTAGACTCGCCACACATTTGCCTTGCACCTTAATGCAAGGTCTTTCGCGAACTTCCAAGCGAGGAGAGGACCATGTTCCATCCCAAAAAGATCATGACGGTTCTGGGCATCACGACCCTGCTGCTTAGCCCTGTTGCGCCGATCACGGGTGTTTTCGGAGACCAGGCCGCCTTTGCCGGCAATGGCAACGGGGGCGGTAACGGTGGCGGCAATGGTGGCGGTGGCGGCGGCGGTAACGGTGGTGGCAATGGCGGGGGCAACGGCGGGGGTGGCAACGGTGCCTCCAAGTCGTCGGATGCCGGGTCCAAGGCGGGCGGCAATGGCGGCAATGGCGGCGGGAAGGCCGTGCAGCGGTCCGTGGCCGGCGGCGAAAGCAGCAAGCCGTCGAAGCCTGCGGCAAAGGCGGCGGCGGCTGAGTCGGGCTTTGCGGCCAATGAACTGGGCAACATGAACGGCGCGATGAACGCCAATATCAACGCCGTCCTGGCCCATATCCGCAACGGCAACACCAACGGCCCGGTCGGTGCCGTGGCGGCACTGGTCGCGGCGGATGCGCAGCTTGGCGATCTGGATGCCGAGGATGTGCTGGCCCGCGAGGAAGCCTGGCTGGACTACGAGGCCATGCTGGAGGAAGAGCTGGGTGCGGGCTACCGCGACCTTCTTGACGGGTACGAGCGGGACCGCGACGCGGCACAGGCCTATGCGGACTGGGAAGCGGCGAACGCGGACTATCTGGCCGCGCTGGAAACCGAAGGGCTTGATCCCCTCGTGGACGAGATCCCCGAGGAGATCGACATGCTGCGCGTCGGCGAGATGCCCCCGAAGGTGGAGTTCGAGCCGAACGAGCAATATGACCAGCTTCTTGCCGATGCGCCCGAAGAAGAGCGGCCGAGCGAGGAGGACCTTGCGGCGGTCGAGGCCGTGACGGATGCGGAAGCGGCCGTTCTGGCGCTGTGGAACAAGAATCCCGACAGCACCGACGAGATGACGGAAGAGGAGCAGGCGCTTCTGGACGCCCTGCGCGAGCGTTTCAGCGAGGCCGAGCTGGAGGCCATTGCCGAGGCCGCCGGTTCGTAACCGCGCAGCACGGGACCATGCAGGGGGCGGCCATGTGCCGCCCCTTTTGCAATCGGCGGCATCCCTTGCCGCGCAGGGCAAGACCCGATACACCGCGCGCCAATATTCCTTGGGAAACGGGGCCGCCATGTTCAAGCCGAAGAAAGTCGTCCTTGCCTATTCGGGCGGTCTGGATACGTCGATCATCCTGAAGTGGTTGCAGACGGAATACGGGTGCGAGGTCGTGACCTTCACCGCCGATCTGGGGCAGGGCGAGGAGCTGGAACCGGCGCGGCAGAAGGCCATCCTGTTGGGGATCAAGCCGGAAAACATCCACATCGTCGATCTGCGCGAGGAATTCGTGCGGGATTTCGTCTTCCCGATGTTCCGGGCGAATGCGCTGTATGAAGGGCTGTATCTGCTGGGCACCTCCATCGCGCGGCCGCTGATTTCCAAGGAACTGGTGCGGATCGCGCAGGAGACGGGCGCGGATGCCGTGGCGCATGGGGCGACCGGCAAGGGCAACGACCAGGTGCGGTTCGAGCTGGGTGTGGCCGCGCTGGACCCCGCCATCAAGGTGATCGCGCCGTGGCGGCTGTGGG
>AYNO01000002.1 GCA_000500915.1 Rhodobacter sp. CACIA14H1 | reverse complement strand
TCGACAACGCGCAGATGGAGGCGCGGACGCGGCCGCCGCAGTACGATTTCGACATCATCACGGGGAATGCGCGGTCGGATTACATCTCCGGCTCCGAGCTCAAGCAGTATTACGGGGCGGAAACGGCGGATGTGTCGGCCTTCAACCTGATGGGTCTGAAATCGCCTGCGGTGGACCGGCTGATCGATGTGGTGATGGCGGCGGATTCGAACGACAAGCTGCGGGTCGCCACCAAGGCGCTGGACCGTGTGCTGCGGGCGGAACGGTTCTGGGTGCCGCAGTGGTACAAGTCCACCCACACCATCGCCTATTACGACATGTACGAACACCCCGAGACGCTGCCGCCCTATGCCTTGGGCGAGCTTGATTTCTGGTGGTTCAATGCCGAAAAGGCCGAGGCGCTGCGGGCTTCCGGCGCGTTGAAGTAAGGGCTTCGCCGGAATGGGCGCCTATATCCTGCGGCGGCTTCTGCTGATCATCCCGACGTTGGTCGGGATCATGGTCATCAACTTCTCGCTGACGCAATTCGTGCCGGGGGGGCCCATCGAACAGGTGGCCGCGCGGCTGGAAGGCGATGGCGACGCGCTGGAAAGCGTGTCGGGTGGCGGGGATGCGGGGGTCGATCAGGGCCGCGACGACGGTTACATCGGTGCGCGGGGCTTGCCGCCGGAGTTTCTGGCGCAGTTGGAAGTGCAGTTCGGCTTTGCCCGCATCCTCTGTGACGAGGGTTTCACGGGGCGCCCGTCGGTCACGGCGCCGGAATGCGAGAAGCAGATGATCCCCGCGACGGAGCGGTTCTTCATCATGATGTGGAACTACATGCGCTTCGATTTCGGGGAGAGCTATTTCCGGTCCATCGAGGTGGTCGATCTGGTGCTGGAAAAGATGCCTGTGTCGATCACGCTGGGGCTGTGGTCCACGTTGATCGCCTATCTGATTTCCATCCCGCTGGGGATCCGCAAGGCGGTCAGGGACGGGACGCCCTTCGATACATGGACGTCGGGCGCCATCATCGTGGGCTATGCCATACCCGGCTTCCTGTTCGCCATCCTGCTGCTGGTCCTGTTCGCGGGGGGGTCCTACTGGAAGATATTTCCGCTGCGGGGGCTGACATCGGACAACTGGGAGCAGCTTTCGCTGATGGGCAAGGCACTGGATTACCTGTGGCACATCGCGCTGCCGGTCATCGCATCGACCATTTCCAGCTTTGCCACGCTGACCCTGCTGACCAAGAACAGCTTTCTGGACGAGATCAAGAAGCAATACGTCATGACCGCCCGCGCCAAGGGGTTGACCGAGTCGCGGGTGCTGTATGGCCATGTGTTCCGCAATGCGATGCTGATCGTGATCGCGGGCTTTCCGGCGCTGTTCGTCGGCGTGTTCTTCGGGGGCAGCCTGATCATCGAGACGATCTTCTCGCTGGACGGACTGGGGCAATTGGGCTTTCGCGCCGCTGTTGAACGGGATTATCCCGTGATCTTCGGGACGCTGTTCTTCTTCGGGCTGATCGGGCTGGTGATGGGGATCATTTCCGACCTGATGTATGTCTGGATCGATCCGCGCATCGATTTCGGCACGCGGAGGACATGATGGCGCTGTCCCCGCTGAACCAGCGCCGCTGGCGGAACTTCAAGGCGAACCGGCGGGCCTACTGGTCGCTCTGGGTGTTCCTTGTGCTGTACGGCATCACGCTTTGTGCCGAGGTGATCGCCAATGACCGGCCCCTGCTGGTGAGCTATCGGGGCGAGTTGCATACGCCCTTCCTGAAGTTCTATCCCGAAACGGCCTTCGGCGGGGATTTCAGGACCGAGGCGAAATATACCGACATCGAGGTGCAGTGCCTTATCAAATCGGGGGGGAGCGTCGATTGCTGGGACGATCCCGAAGGGGTGATCGCACAGGTGGAGGATGGCAGCCGTGCGGCGGTGGACCCGGAGTTCGTGAAGGGCTGGGTGATTTGGCCGCCCATCCCCTACAGCTACAACACGATCAACGATCTGGCGGGGCCTGCGCCTTCGGCACCTGACGAAAGGCACTGGCTGGGCACGGATGACACGGCGCGGGACGTCTTGGCGCGGGTGATCTACGGGTTCCGGCTTTCGGTGAGTTTCGCGCTAATCGTGACGCTGATCACATCGGTCGTGGGCATCGCGGCGGGGGCGGTGCAGGGGTATTTCGGCGGGCTGACGGACCTGATCTTCCAGCGGGTGATCGAGATCTGGGGGGCGACGCCCAGCCTTTACATCATCATCATCGTGGCGGCGATCTTTACGATGAACTTCTGGCTGCTGGTGGGGCTGATGGTGCTGTTCGGCTGGACGGCGCTAGTGGGCGTGGTCAGGGCCGAATTCCTGCGGGCGCGGAATTTCGAATATGTGCGGGCGGCGCGGGCTTTGGGCGTGCCGGACCTTGTGATCATGTTCCGCCATGTTCTGCCCAATGCGATGGTGGCGACGCTGACCATGCTGCCCTTCATCATCACGGGGACCATCGGCAGCCTTGCCACGCTGGATTTCCTTGGCTTCGGCCTGCCGGAAAGCGCGCCGAGCCTTGGCGAGTTGACCCAGCAGGCGAAGCAGAATTTGCAGGCGCCGTGGCTGGGCTTCACCGCCTTCTTCACATTCGCCATCATGCTGAGCCTGCTGGTCTTCATCTTCGAGGGCGTGCGTGATGCCTTCGACCCGCGAAAGACATTCCGATGAGCGCGGTGCTGGAAGTATCCGGGCTGTCCGTCCGCTTCCGTCAGGACGGGCGCGTGATAGACGCGGTGAAGGGGGTCAGCTTCACCGTGGACAAGGGCGAGACGGTCGCGCTGGTGGGCGAAAGCGGGTCGGGGAAGTCTGTCACGGCGCTGTCCACCGTGTCGCTGTTGCCCGATAGCGCGGCGGTGGAGGGGTCGATCCGCTATCTGGGCCGCGAGATGGTGGGGGCGTCGGAGGCCGATCTGCGCCGCGTGCGGGGCAATGACATCAGCTTCATCTTCCAGGAGCCCATGACGAGCCTGAACCCGCTACACACGATCGAACGGCAGTTGGGCGAGAGCCTCGCGCTGCATCAGGGCCTGTCGGGGGATGCGGCGCGGGCGCGGATCGTGGAGTTGCTGGGCAAGGTCGGGATCGCCGATGCCGAAAGCCGGCTGGGCGCCTATCCGCACCAGTTGTCGGGCGGGCAGCGGCAGCGGGTGATGATCGCCATGGCGCTGGCGAACGGGCCGGAGCTGCTGATCGCGGACGAACCCACCACGGCGCTTGATGTGACCATACAGGCGCAGATTCTGGACCTGCTGGCGGAGTTGAAGGCGCGGGAGGGGTTGAGCCTTCTGTTCATCACCCACGACCTTGCCATCGTGCGGCGGATCGCGGACCGCGTCTGCGTGATGCAGGGCGGCGAGATCGTGGAACAGGGGCCGACGGCGGACATCTTTGCCGCGCCCAAGCATCCCTATACGCAGAAGCTGCTGGCCGCCGAGCCGAGGGGCGTGCCGGAGCCTGTGGCGGCCGACGCGCCCGAGGTGGTGCGGACGGAAGGGCTGCGCGTGTGGTTTCCCATCCAGCGCGGGCTGCTGCGGCGGACGGTTGGGCATGTGAAGGCAGTGAACGATGCCTCCCTGTCCGTGCGGGCGGGCGAGACGCTGGGGATCGTGGGCGAAAGCGGGTCGGGCAAGACGACGCTGGCGCTGGCGGTGCTGCGGTTGATCCATTCGGACGGGCCGGTAGTGTTCATGGGGCGCGACCTGAAGGGGGTGCAGGGCGCGGCGCTGCGGGCGGTCCGGCGCGACATGCAGGTGGTGTTCCAGGACCCGTTCGGCAGCCTGTCGCCGCGCATGACGGCGGAACAGATCATCGCCGAGGGGTTGGGTGTCCACGGGGTCGATCCGGGGCGGGACCGGCGGGCGATGGTGGCGGACATCATGGCCGAGGTGGGGCTGAACCCCGACTGGATGGGGCGGTATCCGCACGAATTCTCTGGCGGGCAGCGGCAGCGCATCGCCATCGCGCGGGCCATGATCCTGCGGCCCAAGCTGGTGGTGCTGGACGAGCCGACATCCGCGCTGGACATGACGGTGCAGGTCCAGATCGTGGACCTGTTGCGGGCATTGCAGAAGAAGTGGGGTCTGGCCTACATTTTCATCAGCCACGACCTGCGCGTGGTGAAGGCGTTGTCGCACAGGGTGATGGTGATGAAGTCGGGTGACGTGGTGGAAAGCGGTGACAGCGCGGCAGTGTTCGGTGCGCCGCGAAGCGACTATACGAAAGCCCTGATGGCTGCGGCCTTCGGGGGACGCGGTTTGAAGGTCCTGTTCGTCCACCAGAATTTCCCCGGCCAGTTCCTTCACCTAGCCCCCGAGATGATGCGACGCGGGCACGAGGTGCGCGCCCTGACCGATGTGGTGAACAAGCGCGACACGGGTGTGCCCACGATGCGCTACACGCATCAGCCGCCCGCCGTCGATGCCGCGGCCTGCCGTCTGGGGCGCAACTACACCCAGCAGAGCGACCGCGGCGTGACCGTCGCGCGTGCCTGTCTGAGGTTGCGGCGGGAAACGGGTTATGTGCCGGACGTGATCTTCGGCCATTCCGGCTGGGGCGAGACGCTGTTCCTGAAGGAGGTCTGGCCCGAGGCGAAACTGATCGTCTATGCCGAGTTCTATTACAGGGGGCGCGGTGCGGATGTCGGCTTCGATCCGGAATTCGGCGAGGCGAATTTTGACCAGGTGATGATCGCACAGGGCCGGACGGCGCATCTGGGGCAGTCGCTTCTCCATGCCGATGCGGGCGTGTCGCCGACGGAATGGCAGGCCTCCACCTATCCGCCCGTGCTGCGGCAGATGATCGAGGTGATCTTCGACGGCGTGGACACTGCCATGATCCGCCCCGACCCTGCTGCCGAACTGGCCCTGCCGGATGGTCCCGTGATCCGCGCCGGGGACGAGGTGCTGACCTTCGTCAACCGCAATCTGGAACCGTATCGCGGCTATCACACCTTCATCCGCGCCCTGCCGGATGTGCTGGCGGCGCGGCCGGAGGCGCAGGTGGTGATCGTGGGGGGCGACGAGGTGAGCTACGGGTCCCCGCCGAAGGATGGCCGCAAGTGGAAGGACATCTTTCTGGACGAGGTGCGCGACAGGCTGGACCTGAACCGCGTGCATTTCGTTGGGAAGGTTCCCTATCCGAGTTTCGTCAAGCTGATGCAGATCGGGCGCGCCCATGCCTATCTGACCTATCCCTTCGTCCTGAGCTGGTCGATGGTGGAATCGATGTCCGCCGGTGCGCTGGTCGTCGGGTCCGATACCGCCCCTGTCCGCGAGGTGGTCCGCCATGGCGAGAACGGGCTGCTGGTGGATTTCTTCGACGTCGCGGCATGGTCGCGGACCCTGACCGAGGTGCTGGCCCATCCGGAGCGGTTCCAGCATCTGCGGGACGCGGCGCGGCGGACGGTTCTGGACCGGTACGACCTGCGGTCCATCTGCCTGCCGCGGATGGTGGAGATGGTGGAACGTTTCGCGCCGTAGCGGTGCTTGGGTCAGATCGCGGCGGAATGCTGGGCCTTGGACTGGTCGTAGGCGTCGAAGGCGCGGGCGATCATGCGGGCGAGGGGCCGTGATTTCGGGGGGATCGAGAACCCTTCGGCGGTGACATCCACCCAGCCGGAAAAGGCTTCGGCAGCGGTCCCGAACAGCGTATCCAGCCGGTCCGGCGATACGCCATGATCCTGCAGGAGTTCCGCGCGGCTGACGTGGAAGTCGCACATCAGGGCTTCGATGATGCGTGCCCGCAGCAGGTCTTCGCCCGCGAAGATATGGCCGCGATGGGTCGAGAAACGGCCTTCGCGGATGGCTTTCGTGTGGTCGGAGGTGCCGGAGGCGTTCTGGGCGTAGCCTTGCGGGAAACGGCTGATGGAGGATGCGCCGAGACCGATGAGGACGGGGGCGGTGTCGTCCGTGTAGCCCTGGAAATTCCGGCGCAGCGTGCCGTTGCGGGCGGCGACGGCCATGCCGTCGTCGGGTCTTGCGAAATGGTCGATGCCGATTTCCTGATAGCCGTCCCATGTGAAGAGTTGCCGCGCGGTTTCGAACAGGCGCAGGCGTTCTTCGGGGGTGGGCATGGCGTCGGACGGGATCATCTGCTGGCGGCGGCTCATCCACGGGACATGGGCGTAGCCGTAAAGGGCCACGCGGTCGGGGGAGAGGGTCAGCAGTTTCTGCACCGAATCCGCGATGCGGGCGCGGGTCTGGTGGGGCAGGCCATAGAGGATATCGGCGTTCAGGGACCGGATGCCACGGGCGCGGATCATGTCCGCGACGCGCTTGGTCAACTCGTAACCCTGTTCGCGGCCTATGGTTTTCTGGATTTCGGGGTCGAAGTCCTGCACCCCGATCGAGGCGCGGTTCATGCCGGCGGCGGCCAGTGCGTCCAGCCGGTCCTCGTCGATTTCGTTCGGGTCGATTTCGACGGAGAATTCGGCATCGGGGCCGAGGGGGACGGCGTCGAAGACCGTATCGGCCAGATCGCGCATCAGGTCGGCGGGCAGGAGCGTCGGTGTGCCGCCGCCCCAGTGCAGGCGCGACAGGGTGATGCCGGGGGCGAGTTGTCGTTTCAGGAGGGCGATTTCGGCCTTGAGCGTCTGGGCATAGGCGCGGACGGGTTCGTCCGAGGATGTGCCCTGCGTGCGGCAGGCGCAGAACCAGCAGAGCCTGCGGCAGAAGGGCACATGCAGGTAGAGCGAGATCGATGATCCGGCGGGAATCGCTTGAATCCATTCGGAAAACAGCGCAGGCCCCACGCCGCCGGCGAAGTGCGGGGCGGTGGGGTAGCTGGTGTAGCGGGGCACCCTTGCGTCGAAAAGACCGAGGCGGGCGAGTTGCGATTCCTGTGTCATTGGAATATGTTGGACAGACTAAGGATTTAGGGCCTTGATACAGATCAAACCCGCCGAATTGACGGTGGGCCAAAGACGGAAAGGCGGGGGCATGGCGCATCATGACCTGCAGGCGGTGACACAGGAATGCGGCGACTGCCCCATCCGTCATCGCGCAGTGTGTGCAAGGTGCGAGTCGGACGAACTGCAGCGTCTGGAGCAGATCAAGTACTACCGCAGCTATCAGGCCGGACAGACCGTCATCTGGTCGGGCGACAAGATGGATTTCGTCGCCTCGGTCGTGACGGGGATCGCCACGCTGACCCAGACGATGGAGGACGGGCGCCGCCAGATGGTGGGTCTTCTGCTGCCGTCGGATTTCGTCGGGCGCCCCGGCCGACAGACCGCCGCCTATGACGTGACGGCGACGACCGACCTTGTAATGTGTTGTTTCCGAAAGAAACCTTTCGAGGATCTGATGACCTCGACCCCGCATATCGCGCAGCGTCTGCTGGAAATGACGCTGGACGAACTGGACGCGGCGCGGGAGTGGATGCTTCTGCTGGGGCGCAAGACGGCGCGGGAGAAGATTGCCTCGCTGCTGGCGATCATCGCGCGGCGGGATGCGCATCTGAAGCTGAAATCGGCGAAGGGGTCGATCGTGTTCGACCTGCCGCTGACGCGCGAGGAGATGGCGGATTACCTTGGCCTGACACTTGAGACGGTCAGCCGTCAGGTCAGTGCGCTGAAGCGGGACGGGGTGATCGAGCTGGAAGGGAAACGCCATATCATCGTCCCGAACTTCGACCGGCTGGTCGAGGAGACGGGGGATGACTCGGATGGCGGGTTCCTCGTCTGAGTTAACTTTCTGATTTCGTGGCGGAAATTACCGGAGTGACCGGCAACGGCTGTGCCGTGTCTTGTGCCGCGAACTGTACCGCAAAGTGTACATACAAATTCCGGCAGGGTGAGCTGCCGGAGCATGGTTAAGGGTGCGCGGGCGCACAGACGCGCGTGACAAAAATCTTCGAAGATTTTTGCAAATTTCTTCGAAGAAATTTGTCAGCGCACGAGGTCAATGCGCCATCAGCACCGGAACTTCGGCCTGTTCCAGCGTGTTGCGCGTGGCACCGCCAAGGATCGCCTCGCGGAAGCGGGAATGGCCATAGGCGCCCATCACCAGAAGGTCTGCGTTCTGGTCGCGCACATGGCGGGCCAGCACGTCCGAGATGCGCGGCAGGGTGCGGGCCAGCACCGACACCTCGGCCTTCACGCCGTGGCGGACGAGCATCTGGCACAGCATCCCGCCCGGATCGGACCGTTCGGGGCCGTGCTGCGGCGGGTCGATGACGGCGATGTTCACCAGATCGGCCTGTTTCAGCAGGGGCAGCGCCTTGCGGACGGCGGCCATCGCCTCGGCCGACTGGTTCCATGCGACCACGGCGCGTTTCGGCGCGGCGGCGCGGCCTGCGCCGCTGTCCGGCAGGACGAGGACGGGGGCGCGGCCTTCGAACAGGGCGGCTTCGATCACCGCTTCCGATTCGGAGCCCTGACCCGCGCCATAGGGACGGGGCAGCACCACGAGGTCGGCAAAGCGGGCACGCTGGGCGACGATGTCGGTCACGGCGCCAAGCTGGGTGACGGCGGCCTCGGACGTCCAGCGGAGGCGGGGGACTGGGCGGCGACGGCCTTGCGGACGGCGGCTTCCACATCCTTCGCCTCCTGTTCGGCGCGTTCGACGGCGGCCTGGAGGATCACGGCACCGGTGCCGATGTAGGAATAGCCCACCTGCGTCCGGTCCACGCCAAGGGCAAGGATGTCCAGATGCGCGTCATGGGCCGCCGCCAGGGCAGCAGCGCCGGAAATCGCCATATCGGTACGGTCTGCACTCGTCGCCACGGTCAACACTGTCTTATAGGCCATGGGGTGCCTCCTTTTCATGCATGTGACAGGGCTAAACCGATGTGGCGGACCTTTCTTTGACCGAGGTCAAGCCGCGCTTCGGCGGCTGTTGACATGGATCAAGGCATCGTGACGCCCGTGCCTGCAAAAGCGGACCAGTCGCAAAGTGCCTGAAGTGTCCGGATTCGTCCGGTCCTGACCGGGCCAAGAGACGAAGGGACGCAAAATGTGGGATTACTTGAAACTGATCGTGCTGGGGGTGGTCGCGCTGTTTGCCGCGATTGCCACCAACTACGCGCATGATCTGGCCTATCAGGTCAACGCGCTGGTGGTGCTGCTTGCCGCCGGCATCACCTTCCTGTGGACGCTCCGCACGATGGGCGAGCCGAAGGTGGTGAACCAGAACGAATACATGGATGGCGTGGTGCGCGCCGGGGTCATTGCAACCGCCTTCTGGGGGGTTGTCGGTTTCCTCGTCGGTGTGGTCATCGCCTTCCAGCTGGCTTTCCCGTCGCTCAATTTCGAGTGGTCGCAGGGGATACTGAATTTCGGGCGGCTGCGTCCGCTGCATACCAGCGCGGTGATCTTCGCCTTTGGCGGCAACGCGCTGATCATGTCGTCCTTCTACATCGTCCAGCGCACCAGCGCGGTGCGGCTGTGGGGCGGGAACCTTGCGTGGTTCGTGTTCTGGGGCTGGCAGCTGATGATCGTGCTGGCGGCGACGAGCTATGTGCTGGGTGGCACGCAGGGCAAGGAATACGCGGAAACCGTCTGGTACATCGACTGGTGGATCGTGGTGGTCTGGGTGGCCTTCCTTGCGGTCTTCATGGGCACGCTGTTCATGCGCAAGGAGCCGCATATCTACGTCGCCAACTGGTTCCTGCTGTCGATGATCCTGACCGTGGCGATGCTGCATATCGGGAACAACATCACGATCCCGGTTTCCATCTTCTCGTCCCAGTCGGTGCAGCTTTTCTCGGGCGTGCAGGATGCGATGGTGCAGTGGTGGTACGGGCATAACGCGGTGGGCTTCTTCCTGACCGCGGGCTTCCTGGGGATGATGTACTACTTCGTGCCGAAGCAGGCCGAACGGCCGGTGTTCAGCTACAAGCTGTCGATCATCCACTTCTGGGCGCTGATCTTCCTGTATATCTGGGCCGGTCCGCACCACCTGCATTACACGGCGCTGCCGGACTGGGCATCGACGCTGGGCATGGTGTTTTCGGTCATGCTGTGGATGCCGTCCTGGGGTGGCATGATCAACGGGCTGATGACGCTGTCGGGCGCCTGGGACAAGCTGCGGACGGACCCGATCATCCGGATGATGGTGGTGTCGGTGGGCTTTTACGGGATGTCCACCTTCGAGGGGCCGATGATGTCCATCAAGGCCGTCAACTCGCTGTCGCACTATACCGACTGGACCATCGGCCACGTGCATTCGGGTGCGCTGGGCTGGAACGGGATGATCACCTTCGGGGCGCTGTATTTCCTTGTCCCGCGTCTGTGGAACCGCGAGCGGCTGTATAGCCTGTCGCTGGTGAGCTGGCACTTCTGGCTGGCGACGATCGGGATCGTCCTCTACGCGTCGGCCATGTGGGTGACGGGCATCATGGAAGGCCTGATGTGGCGTGAAGTGGATGCGAACGGGTTCCTGGTGAACGCCTTTGCCGACACGGTGGCCGCGAAGTTCCCGATGTATGTGGTGCGCGGTCTGGGCGGGGTGATGTTCCTGCTCGGTGCGATCATCATGTGCTACAACCTGTGGATGACCGTCCGCGCCCAGCCCGCCCGGGCGGGTGCCGGTGCGGCCGTTCTTGCTGAGTAAAGGAGGCAGGGAAGATGGCTTTCCTTGACAAGCACAAGGCAATCGAAACCCACGCGACGCTTCTGATGGTGCTGTCCTTGCTGGTCGTCACCATCGGGGGGATCGTGCAGATCGTGCCGCTCTTCTATCTGGAGAACACGATCGAGGATGTGGAAGGGGTGCGCCCCTACACGCCGCTGGAGCTGGCGGGGCGGGATATCTATATCCGCGAGGGCTGCTATGTCTGCCACAGCCAGATGATCCGCCCCATGCGGGACGAGGTCGAACGCTATGGCCATTACTCGCTGGCCGCCGAGTCGCAGTATGACCACCCGTTCCAGTGGGGGTCCAAGCGGACGGGGCCGGATCTGGCGCGGGTCGGCGGGCGGTATTCGGATGCGTGGCATGTGGACCACCTGACGGACCCGCAGTCGGTGGTGCCGGAATCGGTGATGCCGAAATACGGCTACCTGCTGAACCGCGAGATCGACGGGCGTTACATCCGGGACATCATGGGAACGCACCGCATCGTCGGCGTGCCCTATGACGACGCGATGCTGGAGAACGCGGTGGCGGACTTCACGGCGCAGGCGGACCCGAACAGCGATTACAGCGGGTTGCAGGAGCGGTACGCGAAGGCCAACGTGTCGAATTTCGACGGCCAGCCGCAGCTGACCGAGATGGACGCGCTGATCGCCTATCTGCAGGTGCTGGGGACGATGGTGGACTTTTCCACCTTCACCCCGGATGCGAGCCGGTAAGGGGGGCCATGATGGATACCTATGGTCTTCTGAGGGAATTCGCGGACAGCTGGGCGCTGGTGGCGCTGACGCTGGTCTTCATCGGGGTGGCGGTCTGGGCCTGGCGGCCCGGAAGCGCGCCGCTGCACGAGGATGCCGCGAAGTCGATCTTCCGCAACGACACGAAACCGGCCGCGCCCAGCGGCCAGAAGGAGGCGTGAGATGTGCGCCAAGCAAGTGACGAAGAAACCCGCGGGGCAGGTGGAAACCACCGGCCATGAATGGGACGGGATCGAGGAACTGAACAACCCGATGCCGCGCTGGTGGGTCTGGACCTTCTATGCGACGATCGTCTGGGCGATCGGCTACACCATCGCCTATCCGGCCTGGCCGCTGATCAACGGGGCGACGCCGGGGGTTCTGGGCGCCAGCACGCGGGCGGATGTGGACGCAGAGATCAAGCGGTTCGACGATGCCAATGCCGGGATCAAGGCACAGCTCGTCGCGGCGCCGCTGGCTTCCATCCCTGCGGACCAGACGCTGATGGCCTATGCCGAACCGGCGGGGGGCGCGGTGTTCCGCACCTATTGCGCCCAGTGCCACGGGTCGGGCGCGGCGGGGGTGGAAGGCAAGGGCTATCCCAGCCTGCTGGATGACGACTGGCTGTGGGGGGGGACGATCGAGGATATCCACCTGACCATCACCCACGGCATCCGCAACACCACCGACCCCGACGCCCGCTATTCCGAGATGCCGAAATTCGGCGCGGACGGGCTGCTGGAACCGGCGCAGATCGATGCGGTGGTGGAGCATGTGCTGGCCATTTCGGGGCAGGAGCATGACGCGGCGCTGGCTGCCGAAGGGGCCACGGTCTATGCCGACAACTGCGCCGCCTGCCATGGCGATGCGGGCGCGGGCGACCGGGCGCAGGGTGCGCCGAACCTGACGGATGCGATCTGGCTGTATGGCGGGTCGCGCGAGAAGGTGAAGGAGACGGTGACCTATGCCCGTTTCGGCGTGATGCCCGCATGGGCAGGACGTCTGACCGAGGACGAGATCCGGTCCGTCGCGGCCTATGTCCATTCCCGCGGGGGTGGCGAGTAAGCGGTTTCCCGGCGGTCCGCCGCCGGGGAAAGGCACCGGCGCCCCACCTGTTCGCGCGTTTCCTGGGGGTGCCGGTGTCCAACTTCTGGCGGGGTCGAAAGACCCCGCTTTTGTGTTTGGCGGATAGATTTGGCAAGCGTGCGGCCATCGCCGCACGCGCCGTGACCAAGCATCAATCGTCCCGCCCGTGCGCCCGCGCACGGGCCGCCCCCGCCCCCCGGGCGGCGGGGGCGATAAATCGCCCCCACCGGGGCGGGCGCGTCCCGTGCCCCAAGCGTTTGGGGCAAGTTGACAACCCCTTGCGGCTTCGTTGCCTCAGCCGCAATCGGACCGGCGAAACTGTCCACAGGACAGTTTCGCGTCGGTCCTCTGGCCGGTCCAAGCTTTGCGTTCCAGAGGCAAGTCGTTCAGGCGAAGAACGGCGCCCCCCCTGCGACAAAGCTGCATCGCGGATGCCGGTTTGATGCATGTCAAGGTATCCGCACCCCCGCCGCGGGATAGAGGGGGTGATCCGAATCCCTGGAGCCTGCCGTGACCAGCCCCGATACCGAGCCGCAAAGCCTTTATGCCGCGCGAGAGCCGATCTTTCCGCGCCGTGTGAAGGGGGCCTTCCGGACGATGAAGTGGTGGATCATGGCGGTGACGCTGGGGATCTATTACCTCACGCCGTGGATCAGGTGGGACCGTGGCCCGAACCTGCCGGATCAGGCGGTGCTGGTGGACATGGCGAACCGGCGGTTCTTCTTCTTCATGATCGAGATCTGGCCGCACGAGTTCTATTTCGTGGCCGGCCTGCTGATCATGGCGGGGCTGGGGCTGTTCCTGTTCACATCCGCCGCCGGCCGCGTCTGGTGCGGCTATGCCTGCCCGCAGACGGTGTGGACGGACCTTTTCATCCTTGTCGAACGCTGGGTGGAGGGGGACCGCAACGCCCGCATCCGGCTGCACCGGCAGAAATGGGATGCCGAAAAGGTCCGCAAACGGTTGGTCAAATGGACGATCTGGTTCCTGATCGGGCTGGCCACGGGGGGCGCGTGGATCTTCTATTTCACCGATGCGCCGACGCTGGCCGTCGATCTGGTGACGGGGAACGCCCATCCGGTCGCCTATACGACGATGCTGATCCTGACGGCGACGACCTTTGCCTTCGGCGGGTTCGCGCGGGAACAGATGTGCATCTATGCCTGCCCCTGGCCGCGCATCCAGGCCGCGATGATGGACGAGGATACGATCACCATCGCCTACAGGGAGTGGCGGGGAGAGCCGCGGGGCAAGCAGGATGTGGCGGGCAATGGCGACTGCATCGACTGCAAGGCCTGCGTGAACGTCTGTCCCATGGGGATCGACATCCGCAACGGCCAGCAACTGGCCTGCATCACCTGCGGGCTGTGCATAGATGCCTGCAACGACATGATGGACAAGATCGGCAAGCCGCGCGACCTGATCGGCTATCTGGCGCTGACCGACGAGGTGCGCGAGCGCGACGGCAAGCCGCCGAAAAGCGTCTGGGCGCATGTGTTCCGGTTGCGGACGGTGATCTATACGGTCCTGTGGGCCGGGGTGGGGATCGCGCTGGTGGTCGCGCTGTTCCTGCGGTCGGATATCGACGTGAACGTGACCCCGGTGCGCAACCCGACCTTCGTCACGCTGTCGGACGGGACGATCCGCAACACCTATGACCTGCGGCTGCGCAACAAGACGGGGGATGACGCCTATTTCAGCATCGCCGTGACGTCGGAGGCGGGGCTGGTGCTGAAGCTGGAAGGGACGCCGGACAACCTTGTGCGGGTTCCGGCGAACGAGACGCTGCAGCAGCGGGCCTATGTCGAGGCCGCGCCGGGATCGGAGGCGGCGCTGGCAGACCGGACGGACCTGCGGCTGTGGGTGGCGGATACCGAGGGCAAGAACCGGGTGCATCACGACACGGTCTTCAACGGGAAGGGGCAATGACGATGGCCGAACTGACGGGGCGGCATGTGCTGGCGATCACGGTGGGGGCCTTCGGCATCATCATCGCGGTGAATGTGGTGATGGCGGTGCAGGCGGTGCGGACCTTTCCGGGGCTGGAGGTGGCGAACGGCTATGTCGCCAGCCAGACCTTCGACGCCGAGCGCAAGGCACAGGAGGCGCTGGGCTGGACGGTGACGCCGGAGTACCGCGACGGGCGGCTGACGCTGGCCATGACGGATGCCGAGGGGTTGCCGGCGGCGGTGCGGACGCTGGAGGTGCTGGTGGGGCGGACGACCGAGTCGAAGGACGATGTCACGCCGGTCTTCACCCGAATCGCCGGGGTGTGGGAGGCCGACGTGGCGCTGGCGCGGGGGAAGTGGATGCTGAAGGTGCAGGCCGAGGCGCCGGATGGCACGATGTTCCGCCAGCGGCTGGAGCTTTTCGTGATGGATCAGGTGCAGGGGTAGGGCGATGACGCTGGCGGCACCGCTGCGCGAGGAACATGTCCCGGCTTCGGCCTGTCCGGCCTGCGTGGCCGCGCCGAGTGCCGAGAACATCGCCGCCATGGCAGCCGGGGCGCAGGGGGCGCGGCTGGTCTTTTCGCTGCCGACGGCGCATTGCGCGGCCTGTATCTCGACCGTGGAGCAGGCGGCGCAGGCGGTGCCGGGCGTGCGGTCGGCGCGGGTGAACCTGACGCTGCGGCGGGTCAGCGTGGATGCGGACCCCGACGTGACGCCGGAGCGGATGATCGCCGCGCTGGCAGGTGTCGGATACGAGGCGCACGAGCTGGACCCCGGTCTGCTGAGCGCGACGGAGACGGACCGTCAGGGGCGCGACCTGCTGATGCGGCTGGGCGTGGCGTTCTTTTCGATGATGAACGTGATGCTGCTGTCGGTCGCCGTCTGGTCGGGGGCCGAGGATGCGACGCGGGACCTGTTCCACTGGATTTCGGCGGCGATCGCGCTGCCCACGGTGATCTTTGCGGGGCAGCCGTTCTTCAAATCCGCATGGGCGTCGTTGCGGGTGGGGCGGCTGGGGATGGATGTGCCGATTTCGCTGGCGCTGATCCTTGCGTCGTCCATTTCCCTGTTCGAGACGTGGAAGGGCGGGCATCACGCCTATTTCGATGCGGCGGTCATGCTGTCCTTCTTCCTGCTGGCGGGGCGCTATCTGGACCACCGCACGCGGGCCGTGGCGCGGTCGGCGGCCGAGGAACTGGCGGCGCTGGAAGTGCCGCGGGCGGTCGTGTTGCGCGACGGGGTGGAAACGGTCGTGCCGATTGCCGAGGTGGCCGTGGGCGATCTGGTGCGCGTGCGTCCCGGCGGGCGGATGCCGGTGGATGGCGTGGTGGTCGCGGGGCAGTCGGAGCTGGACCGGTCGCTGCTGACGGGGGAAAGCCTGCCGGTCTTTGCCGGGCCGGATACGGTGGTGTCGGCGGGGGAGGTGAACCTGACCGGACCCCTGACCCTGCGGGTGACGGCGGCGGGGCGGGAGTCGAGCCTGCACCGGATGGCCGATCTGGTGGCGGTCGCGGAGAGTGCCAAGACGCGCTACACCAGCCTCGCCGAACGGGCGTCGGGGTGGTATTCGCCGCTGGTGCATATCCTGTCCTTCAGCGCCTTCGGGTTCTGGATGTGGAAGACGGGGGGCGACCTGCGCTTTGCCGTCAACATCTCGGCCGCCGTGCTGATCATCACCTGCCCCTGTGCGCTGGGTCTGGCCGTGCCGGCGGTGGTCACGGCGGCGAGTGGAAAGCTGTTCCGCAAGGGGCTGCTGATCAAGCACGGCACCGCGCTGGAGCGGTTGGCCGAGGTGGATACGGTCGTCTTCGACAAGACCGGCACGCTGACCATGGGGGCGCCGCAGTTGACGAACCTTGCCGACCATCCCCGCGCGGCGGTGGAGGTGGCGGCGGCCCTGGCGGCGGCATCGTCGCATCCGCTGGCGCAGGCGCTGGTGGCGGGGGCGCGGGCGGCGGGTATCCATCCGGCGCGGGTGGAGGCGCTGCGCGAGGTGCCGGGTTACGGTGTCGAAGGCCTGTGGAAGGGCCGCCGCGTGCGGCTGGGGCGGGCGGAATGGTGCGGGACCGAACCGCTTGATGCGACGGCGACCTATCTGTCCACCGGCGAGGGGACGGCCCCCGACGCGATCCGCGCCTTCACCTTTGCCGACAGCCTGCGCCCCGGCGCTGCCGAGGCGGTGGCATCGTTGCGGGCGCAGGGGTTGAACGTGGTGCTGCTGTCCGGCGACGCGCAGGGCGCGGTGTGGGACATGGCGGCGCGGCTGGGCATCGCGGACTGGAAGGCGGGTGTCCTGCCCGCCGAAAAGGCCGCCGAGGTGCAGGCGATGACGCAGGCCGGACGGCGCGTGCTGATGGTGGGCGACGGGTTGAACGATACGGCGGCGCTGGCGGCGGCGCATGTGTCGATCTCCCCCGCCAGTGCGCTGGATGCGGCAAGGGTGGCATCGGATATCGTGCTGCTGGGGCAGGACATGGCCCCCATCGGCGATGCGCTGCGCATCGCAAGGCAGGCGTCGCGGCGGATCGTGGAGAATTTCGGGATCTCGGCCGCCTATAACGTGGTTGCGGTTCCGCTGGCGCTGGTGGGGATGGCGACCCCGCTGGCGGCGGCGGCGGCGATGTCGCTGTCGTCGATCACCGTCTCGTTGAACGCGCTGCGGCTGAGGTAGGGCTGATGGAGATTCTGGGGTTCCTGATTCCGGTGTCGCTGTTCCTTGGCGGGATCGGGCTTGCGGCGTTCTTCTGGGCGATGCGGAACCGGCAGTTCGATGATCCCGAAGGGGATGCCAACCGCATCCTGACGAAGGATTGGGACGACCGGCCGAAGCCGTGAACGAGCGACACCGGGGGCTGCAAGGGCCGTTGGAAAGATCGGTCAGGCGATGGTAACGGTCGCGTCGCCCAGCCCGTCGATGGAGACGGTGCAGCTTTCTCCGCTGCGGATCGGGCCCACGCCGGCGGGGGTGCCGGTGAAGATCAGGTCGCCGGGTTTCAGCTCTACATAGCGCGACAGGTGGGCGATGATTTCGGGCACGGACCAGATCATGTCGGACAGGCGGGCCGATTGCGTCACGCGTCCGTCCACCGTGCAGGTGATCGCCCCGTCTGCCAGCGGGTCGGGGCGGAGCGGCCCGACGATGGCAGAGCGGTCGAAGGCTTTGGACATGTCCCACGGGCGGCGGGCTGACTTGGCTTCGGCCTGCAGGTCGCGGCGCGTCAGGTCGTTGCCAGCCGCGTGGCCCCAGATCAGGGCGGGGGCATCGGCCACCGCGATGTCGCGTCCGCCCGCGCCGAGGGCGACCACGAGTTCGGCCTCGTGGTGCAGGTCGGCGGTCATCGGTGGGAAGGGAATCGTGGCGCCGCTTTCCACCACCGCGTCGGCGGGTTTGGTGAAGAAGAACGGTGCCTCGCGCGTGGGGTCGCCGCCCATCTCGCGGCTGTGTTCGGCGTAGTTGCGGCCCACGCAGAAGATGCGGCGCACGGGGAAGCGGTCGCTGCTGCCGGCGACGGGCAGGGTGACGGGTGGCGGGACGGGTGGCAGTGCGGCCACCCTTACGGCCCCATCGTGAAGCACTGGATCGCGCGGGCGTTGAAGCGGCGGCAGGCCAGATCGGCCTGATCCTGCGTCAGCCCGACGAAGGCCGCGTCGAAGCCGCCGCCCGAGGGGATGACCTTGCGCAGCGATCCGCCGAGGGTCGCGCTTTCGATGAGCTGGAGTTGCAGCAGCGCCCGCTCCGCATCGTAGCTGGAGGGGTAGCGGCCGAGGTTCACCCCGAAATGCCGGTCGCCGGAGGTGGAGACGGAAATCACGACTTCCGGTTCTGCGGCCGCTTCGGGGGCGGCGGCGACGGCTTCGTCATAGATCGGCGCGTTGCGTTTCTGCGGGCGGGGTGCCGTGGTGGTGGCCGAGACGACCTGGAAGGGGATGACTTCGGGTTCCGGTTCGGCGGGCTGCGTGGTCGCGCCGGTAATTGCAGCGGCCAATGCGTCGGCATCGGGCAGGGTATCGGTCGCGGGGGCGGTGGAGGCGGCGGCAAGTTCGACGCCCTCGACCGCGAGGGCCGCAGCGGGTGCGGCGGCTTCGGCCAGTTCGGTGGCCTGTGCCTGCAGGCTGTCTTCGGGGGCGAGGGCGGCGGCGAGCGCGCCTTCGATGCCGTCCTGCATGGCGGTGACGGCCTCGGCGGTGGCGACCACGGTTTCCTGCGGCAGTTCGGGGGCGGCGGCTGCGGCGGCGGTCGCGCCCGGACGGGCGGCAGGGCGCGGAGAGGTGGTGACGGCCATGGACACGCGGACGGTCTTGCCCGCGCCATCGGCGGTTTCGGGCAGGTCGGTATCGGCCAGCAGCATGGCATCACCGCCCTGATAGGCGGGCGGCTGCGGCGGGTTGACCGGCGCGTTGCGCGGGGCCTTGCCGAAACCGAGGTCCAGCAGCTTCATCATCTTGGCGTTCCGGTCGGCGGTGGACTTGCCGCCGAAGATCGTGGCGATCAGCCGCTTGCCGCCGCGTTCGGCCGAGGCGGTCAGGTTGAAGCCTGCGGGGACGGTGTAGCCGGTCTTGATGCCATCCGCGCCTTCATAGGCGTCGAGGAAGCGGCGGTTGGTGTTGTTCACCGTCGCCATGCCCGCATCGACGGAGCGGCGGGAGAAGAGATTGTAGTATTGCGGGAAGTCGTAGAACAGGTGCCGCCCGAGGATCGTCATGTCCCGCGCGGTGGACAGGTGGCCCTGCGCCGTCAGGCCGTTGGCGTTCTTGAAGGTGGTGTTGTTCATCCCCAGCGCCTTGGCGGTGCGGGTCATGCGTTTGGCGAAGGCGGGTTCGTCGCCGCTGATGAATTCGCCGATGGCGGTGGCGGCGTCGTTGGCCGATTTGATCGCGGCGGCGCGGATCAGGTAGCGGAGCTGGATCTTCTGGCCGGCCCGCAGGCCGAGGCGCGAGGGCGGCTGTGCCGCGGCGTGCTTGGTGATCGTGACCATCGAATCGAGCGAGATGTTGCCGCGCTCGATCTCTTCGAAGGCGATGTAGAGCGTCATCATCTTGGTGAGCGACGCGGGGTGCAGGCGGGTCTCGGCGTTTTCGGAATAGAGGACCTCGCCCGAACGGGCGTCGATCACGATCGAGGCATAGGGGGCCGCCGCAAGCGGCGATGCGGCCATCACGGCGACGAACGCCGCAACCAGCCAGAGAGAGAGCATTCGGGCAATATGCCCAATGAGCGATGCCACGTCGCCGGTTCCTTGTTCCTGCCTCATCCGCCCCGGTTTTTTGGTGGGGCTTTTCTGCTTGGGTCGGAGGTTAACACAAGGCAATTGACCGGAAAACCCCTGAATTTCAATGGCTTTGCGGGTGTTGCTCTTGCTGTGCTTTGGTATGGGGTGGGTGCGGTGGGCGCTAGAGCTGGTGGTTCATGCCAGTTGGGACACAAGATCGTGCAGGCCGCCGAGGTCATCCAGCCGGGCAAAGCGGGGGTGGCCTTCGGGGGCATCGGCATGTTCCAGCGCCCAGGTCAGGCCGTGCGGCACATGGACGCCGAAGCCCCCCGCCTCGATCACGGGGATGACATCGGACTTGATCGAGTTGCCCACCATCAGCGCACGGTCTGCCCCGTCGCCATGGCGCGAGAAGATGCGGGCATAGGTGGGGGCGGTCTTGTCGGACACGATTTCCACCCCGTGGAACAGGTCGCCGAGGCCGGATTGTGCCAGCTTGCGTTCCTGGTCCAGCAGGTCGCCCTTGGTGATGAGCAGGACGCGGTGGGTGGCGGCGAGCCGTTCCACCGCGTCGCGGGCATGGGGGAGGAGTTCGATGGGATGTTCCAGCATCTCGCGCCCGGCTGCCATGATCTCGGCTATGACGGAGGCGGGGACGCGGCCTTCGGTCACTTCGATGGCGGTTTCGATCATCGAGAGGGTGAAGCCTTTGACCCCGAATCCGTAATGGCCGAGGTTCCGGCGTTCGGCGGCGAGCAGGCGGTCATGCAGGTGGTCGGGTTCGGCATGGTCGGCCAGAAGCGCGGTGAAACGGTCCTGCGTCAGGCGGAAGAACGTCTCGTTCTGCCAGAGCGTGTCGTCGGCGTCGAAACCGATGGTGGTGATGGACATGGTGCGATTCCCCCGGCGGGGATGGTTGCCGCCTGCGGGGGCGTCGTGCAAGCGGATCGGCGGCGCAGGCTTTGCAGGCCCCCCTTTTCGGATCGCGCGATTGGATTATATTGTTTCGCCTGAGCAATCCTGCGAATCCCACCCCGTGCAGCGGAGCCCCACCCCGTGAGCCTGTCCCCGATCCAGATGAGCGGACCGCCCCAAGGGCCGGGGAACGAGTCGGGCGTGCTGACCAAGACCAAGGCCAAGACGCAGCGCCCGCCGCTGTACAAGGTGCTGCTGCTGAACGACGACTACACGCCGATGGAATTCGTGGTGCATGTGCTGGAGCGGTTCTTCGGGCTGAGCCATGCGCAGGCCTTCGACATCATGCTGACGGTCCACAAGAAGGGGCTGGCGGTGGTGGGGGTGTTTTCCTTCGAGGTGGCGGAAACGAAGGTGGCGCAGGTCATGGATTTCTCGCGCCGGCACCAGCATCCGTTGCAATGCACGATGGAGAAGGAGTGACGCGGTCACTCCGGCGGGGTTGCGGTCAGGGAAACGGCGCCAAACCGGTGCTTGCCGTCACTTTCGCCCATATGTCGCGTCGTGGTCCGGTGCGATGGTCAGGAATCGCATGACGTTCCCGTCTCTGTAGGCGGTTGCACGCCGAGACCGGTTTATTCGCAGGGAGTAGATCGCGGGAATGCCCTTCGGCGGGGTGACGGAATGAATCTTTTCCCAGTGCAGGCCCTTGTCGGAATAGACCTGCTGCCATGTCATGCGGCTGATCTTGCGCAGGGTGTCCACGGCCTGATGCCGTTCATCCTTTTCCAGCGAGAAGAGATTGTCCTGAAAGACGGGATTGTTGAGGTCGAGTGTGACCGTCGCCCCGTCCCCCATCATTCGGCGGCTTTGTTAAGGATCGCTTCGCTATCTTCCGGTGCGGGGCGGGTGCGGGCGGCGTGATCGAGGGCAGCCTGCAGGTCGGCGGCGGCCTTTCCTTCGTGCAGCCATGCTTCCGAGTCGGGGATGACGCGGGCGGTGCGGATGAGCCAGACGCCTTCACCCTGTTCTTCGACAAGGACATGACGGCCCGCGTATTTCTTGCCAAGCGCGATCTGGCCGTTCGTTCCGACGGTCTTGAGAGAGAGGGTGTCGCGGGCTGGCATTGTGCGGTTCCTTGTGCAGCACCATAAGGTAGAATTCGTGCAGCACAAAATCAAGGGCAGTCCTGCCTTGGCTTGCCCCGCCGGCCCCCTATGGTGCGCGGCGATTGAAGCGGGGGTTCGTGCATGAGGTCTGCCCGATTGGAGATGGCGCTGGAGAGCGGTCTGTTCCGCGTTCCGGCAGAAGGGCGGGTTGCGGTGATCCGGCCGCGCATCGGCGATGATCTGGCGGGCTTGCCGAAGGATCGTGTCACTGTCGTCACTGGGTTCCGGCCCGATCACGACTGGTTCGCGGGGCGCGGTTACACGGTCGCGGCGCAGGCGGAGGGCCCCTTCGCGGCGGCGGTCGTGTGTCTGCCACGGTCGCGGGCGCAGGGGCGGGCACTGATCGCGCAGGCGGCCGCGCTGGTGCAGAAGGGCGGGCCTGTCGCGGTGGACGGGCAGAAGACCGACGGGGTCGATGCGGTTCTGAAGGAATTGCGGGCGCGCGTGGCGCTGTCGGAGGCGCTGTCCAAGGCGCATGGCAAGATCGCGGTCTTTCCCGCCGGTGCGGGGCTGGAGGACTGGGCCGACCGGCCCGCCGACATGGACGGTTTCCGCACCGTGGCGGGGGTGTTCAGCGCGGACGGGATCGACAGGGGGTCGGCGCTGCTGGTTGCCGCGCTGCCTGCCGAGATGAAGGGCAAGGTGGCGGATCTGGGTGCGGGCTGGGGCTATCTGTCCCGCGCCGTGCTGGAGCGCGAGGGCGTGAAGGAATGCCATCTGGTCGAGGCGGAGGCGGATGCGCTGGACTGTGCGCGGGCGAATGTCATGGACGGGCGGGCGGTGTTCCACTGGGCGGATGCGACGACGCTGCGCCTGCCGAAGCTGATGGAGCATGTGGTGATGAACCCGCCTTTCCATGCGGGACGCGACGCCGACCCCGCGCTGGGGCTGGCCTTCATCGGCGCGGCGGCGCGGGCGCTGGCGTCTGACGGGACGCTCTGGCTGGTCGCCAACCGCCACCTGCCCTATGATCGTGCGCTGGGGGCCCTGTTCCGCGAGGTGCAGGAGATCGGCGGCGACGCTGCCTTCCGGGTGATACGGGCCGCCTTTCCGGTGCGGCAGCGCTGAGGGGACAGGATGAGCTTTTCGATTTCCGGCAAGACGGCCATCGTCACGGGGGCGGCGAACGGGATCGGCCTCGCCATCGCGCGGCACTTTCTGGACAAGGGGGCGAATGTCATGTTCGCCGACATGGACGAGGACCGGTTGGCGGACGAGGTGGGCGAGGAAGCCCGTGCCGAGGGGCCGGTGCGGATGTTCGCCGGCGATCTGCGCCAGCGCCTGACGATCGCCAATCTGCTGTCGGCCACGGTGGATGCCTTTGACCGGATCGACATCCTGGTCAATGCCAGCCGCCAATGCGCCCTGTCCGATGCGCTGGACCCCGAGAAGGACGCGGTGGAAGAGTTGCTGGAGCAGAACCTGCTGACCAGCCTGCGGCTGAGCCAGATGACGGCGAAGCGGATGATCCAGAAGGCGGAGAAGACGGGGGCCGAGGGGATCATCGGCACCATCGTCAACCTGTCCTCGCTGGCTGCGACGCGGGTGCAGCCAGAGCTTCTGGGCTATTCCATCAGTTCGGCGGCAGTGGAGCAGATGACGCGGTCGCTGGCCGTGGTGCTGGCGCCGAAGAGGATACGGGTGAATGCCGTGTCCTTCGGTTCGGTCATGAGCGCATCCCTGCAGGGTGCGCTGCGCGACAATCCCGACTGGCGCGAGACGGTGGAGGCCGGCACGCCGCTGGCGCGGATCGCCAGTGCCGACGAGGTGGCGGAGGCGGTGCACTTCCTTGCCTCGGACGCGTCGGCCTTCATGACGGGGCAGGTGGTGACGCTGGATGGCGGGCGCGGGTTGATGGATGCGGTGGGCGTGCCCGCCTTCTGATCACTCGGGATACTGCGCCTTGCACTGGGCGATGACGGGTTGTGCCGCGCGGGCCAGTTGGTCGCGGCGTTCCAGAAGGCTTTCCAGCTTGGCCGATTCCGCCCGCAGGTCGATGGCCTTTGGCCGCGTGCGGGTCTGGGGTTCGTCCTCGAAGCAGTAGCGCGGCGGCGGCGGGGGCTGCAGCGGGTCGGTGGAGACGGGCTGCACCTCGCAGAGTTGCCAGACGGGCACCCAGACGGTGTATTCCTCGATCGCGTAGCCGCGGGTGATGTTGGCCTGCGTTTCGTCCACCAGTTTCTGGATCGTGCGCAGGTCCCGCGTGTTGCGGTTGATGCACTGTTCCTGCGGGGTGCCGCAGGCGGTCAGGGCCAGAAGGGCGGGCAGGAGCAGGCGGCGCATGGAAACCTCGTGACTTGGTCCCGTGATAGCGCGGGGCGCGGGTGAAGCCAAATGCCATGTTGGCGAGCGGGGTTCCGTGGTGCTAGGCATGGAAGTGTAAACCTGGAGAGACAGATGGCCGACCCGTTCGATACCCGCAAGGCACGTGCCGCCGCTTGGTTCCGCGAATTGCGCGACAGCATCGTCGCGGCCTTCGAGGGGCTGGAGGGCCGTTTCGGGCAGGGTGCGCCGGGGCGGTTCGAGGTGACGCCGACAGTGCGGGCCGATGGTGGCGGCGGGCTGATGAGCGTGATGCGCGGCGGCCGCGTCTTCGAGAAGGTGGGCGTCAACGTGTCCGAGGTGCATGGCACGCTGGGCGAACGGGCGCAGCGGGCGATGGCGGCGCGGGGCGTGCCGGGGATGGACCGCGACCCGCGATTCTGGGCCTCCGGCATCTCGCTGGTGGCGCATATGGTCAACCCGCATTGCCCGGCGGTGCATATGAACACGCGGATGTTCTGGACCCCCCATGCCTGGTGGTTCGGCGGCGGGGCGGACCTGAACCCCGCGCTGGAATATGCCGAGGACACGGCGCATTTCCACGGGCAGATGCAGGCGGCCTGCGACCTGCACGATGCGGGCTACTACCCGAAGTTCAAGGCCTGGGCGGACGAGTATTTCTTCGTGCCGCACCGGGGCCGGGCGCGGGGTGTGGGGGGCATCTTCTATGACGACCTGAATACCGGCGGTCCTGACGGGGACAGCTGGGAAGCCGATTTCGCCTTCACGCAGGAGGTGGGGCGGCATTTCCTGCCCGCCTTCGTGCCGGTGACGGAGCGCCGCGTCGGCACGCCCTGGACGGAGGCCGACCGCGAGGCGCAGCTTGTGCATCGCGGGCTCTATGCGGAATACAACCTCGTCTATGACCGTGGCACTAAGTTCGGGCTGGAGACGGGGCATGACGCCAATGCCGTGCTGATGAGCCTGCCGCCGGTCGCCAAGTGGACTTGACGGCAGCGGCCCTGTAAGAGGCGTCCCGTCACCAAGGGGATGCAGGCATGGGCGGCGGAGCGGATATCGAGATACGGGCACGGGCCTTCTGGACCGATACCGAGGGCGGCGACCATGCCGTGGGCTTCGCGGCGAGCGAGGACCCCGAGGATGGCTATGTGATCTTCGAGGGGCGTCCGGGGGACCGGAAGGGCCTGTATCTGGAAGTGTCCGACGACATCTTTGCCGCGAAGGATGCGGTCGAGGGGGTCGCGTTCCAGCCGGACGGGTTCGTGCTGACGATCCGCCCGTCGATGCAGGCCAAGCTGGGCATGGTGGGCACGGTGGCCGTCTTCGTGGCGGCCGATGATGCCGACGGGCAGGCCGCGCTGGCGGTGCTGCGGGGGCTGGTCGGGTAGGGTCGGCCTAGGTTGTCAGCCCTGCTGCCAGAGCAGCGCCGCGACGCCCAGAAGGATCGTGGCCATGCCGGCATATTGGCGGGGGCTGGTCTTCTGGCGGAAATGCCAGCGCGATACGATCTGGGCCATGGGAATTTCCACCAGCGCCAGCGTGCGCACATTCGCGGCGGTGGTCAGCGAGAAGCCCGTGAACCAGCAGGCCGAGGCGAAGGCGCCAAGGAAGCCCGCCGCGAGCGAGCTGCGCCAGACGCGGAAGGACCCTGTCAGCGCCTTGCGGTCGAAGAGGGCAAGCCAGACCAGCAGCGTGGCGGTCTGGATCGCCAGCGCGAGGGTCAGCGTGGCAAGGGCGCGGGTCAGGAAGGACCCGTCGGGCAGGTGGGTGATCCCGCCGCGAAAGCCGATGGCGGCAAGGCCGTAGCAAAGGCCCGACAGCAGGCCGAGGGCGGCGGGACGGGTCTGGAAGAAGCTGCCGAGCGTCGGCCCCGGCTTTACCGACAGGACCAGCACCCCCGCGACGGCGATGCCGATGGCGGCTAGGATGCCCGGTGTCAGCGCGTCGCCCAGCAGCGCCGCGCCCAGCAGGGCGACGAGGACCGGTTCGGTCTTGAGCCATGCGGTGGCGACGCCGAAGCTCTGGTCCTTCATCAGCAGCAGCATCAGCGCGGTGCCCGCGATCTGTGCCCAGGCGCCGAGCGCGGTCCAGCCGAGCGTCGCGGCCGTCGGGACCGGCAGCGCCGCGCCCGTCCATGCGAGGTGCAGCGCAAGGAAGAGCGCGGCGAAGGGCAGGCCGAAGAGGAAGCGCACCTGTGTCGCGCCCACGGTTCCCAGCGCGGCGGTCAGCCCTGCCTGTGTGGCATTGCGCCCGGTCTGGGCGATGGCGCCCAGCAGCGCGGCCCAGACCCAGAGCGACATCAGGCCCCGCGCACCGTGTCGATCATGAGTTGCACGTTGTCGGGATTCGCCTCGGGCGTGATGCCGTGCCCGAGGTTGAAGATATGCGGCCCGTTGCGGAAGGCATCCACCACGCGGCGGGTTTCGCGGATCAGGGCATCGCCCCCCGTGACCATGTGTTCGGGGGCGAGGTTGCCTTGGACGCAGCCTCCGGGCTGGACATTCTCGGCCCCCCATTCGGGGGTGATGGAGTTGTCGAGGGCGACGCAGTCGGCACCGGTTTTCGCGGCGAAGCCGATGTAGCCCGCGCCTGCCTCGCGCGGGAAGGCGATGACGGGAAGGCCGGGGTGGCGGGCCTTCATCGCGGCGATGATGGCGGCGGCGGGCTTGACGGCGAAATCTTCGAAATCCTGCCCTTTCAGCGATCCGGCCCATGAATCGAAGAGCTTGACGACCTCGGCCCCCGCCACGACCTGCGCCGAGAGGTATTCGACGGTCGCTTCGGTGATGCGGTCGATGAGGGCTGTGAAGGTCGCGCGGTCGGTATCCTTGAGCGCGTGGGCTGCGCCCTGGTCCTTGGACCCGCGACCGGCGATCATGTAGGTGGCGACGGTCCAGGGCGCGCCGGCGAAGCCGATCAGCGTGGTCTCGCGCGGCAGTTCGCGGGACAGGATGCGGACGGTTTCATAGACCGGCGACAGGGTGTCGTGGATGGCGTCGGTGGGTTTCAGCGCCCTGACCTGGTCCATCGTCGTGGTGGTTTCCATGCGCGGGCCTTCGCCCGTTTCGAACCAGAGCTTCGGGCCGAGGGCCTGCGGCAGGAGCAGGATGTCGGCAAACAGGATCGCCGCGTCGAAGCCGTAGCGACGGATCGGTTGCAGGGTGACTTCTGCAGCAAGATCAGGGGTATAGCAGAGCGACAGGAAATCGCCCGCCTGCGCCCGCGTGGCGCGGTATTCGGGCAGGTAGCGGCCCGCCTGACGCATCATCCAGATCGGCGGGGTCGGCAGGGTTTCCCCGGCGAGGGCGCGGAGGATGGTCTTGGTCGGGTGCGTCATGGGGTGGCTTTCGTGGGGGAGAACTGTGCCGGGGGGGCGATCATGTTGTGTGTCCGGATGCGCAAGGCGGTCGGGCCGTACGTGTCACGTCGGGGCGGGACCGACCGTTGCGCCCGTGCGCCCGGATTGGTCGTCCGGTGCAGGGCATGGGAAATGTCGAAGACTGGCGTCATTCCCCATGCGTCCGTCGCCTAGGCTGTCTTGTCAAGAGTTGTCAGGTTTGCGTGACAGTTGTATGCCTTGGGGCATGACGCATCCGCTCCCCTCCCCCGCCCAGCCGCTGAAGATCGGAACCCGTGGTTCGCCCCTTGCGCTCTGGCAGGCGCATGAGGTGCGGCGCTGTCTGATGGGGGCTTTCGGCCTGCCGGAAGCGGCCTTCGAGATCGTGGTGATCAAGGTGACGGGGGACCAGATCCTTGACAAGCCGCTGAAGGAGATCGGCGGCAAGGGCCTGTTCACCCGCGAGATAGAGGAGGCGCTGATCGAAGGGGCCATAGATATAGCGGTCCATTCGATGAAGGACATGCCGACGGTGCAGCCGGAGGGGCTGGTGCTGGACTGCTATCTGCCGCGCGAGGATGTGCGGGACGGGTTCGTGTCGCCCACGGTCGCGTCGCTGGCCGATCTGCCGCAGGGGGCGGTGGTGGGGTCGTCGTCGCTGCGGCGGCGGGCGCAACTGGCGTTGCGGCGGCCCGACCTGCGGCTGGTGGAGTTCCGCGGCAATGTCCAGACGCGGATGCGAAAGCTGGAAGAGGGGGTGGCGGTGGCCACCTTCCTGGCCATGGCAGGGTTGAACCGGCTGGGGATGGCGCATGTGGCGCGGGGGGCGATCGCACCCGAGGAGATGCTGCCAGCCGTCGCGCAGGGCGCGATCGGCGTGGAAAGACGCGTTGCGGATCAACGGATTGAAGCGATGCTGGCCGCGATCCATGACCGCGATACCGGTGTGCGGCTGGCGGCGGAGCGGGGGTTCCTGGCGCGGCTGGACGGGTCTTGCGAGACGCCGATTGCCGGTCTGGCGATGCTGCAGGGCGATGCGCTGTGGCTGCGGGGCGAGATCCTGCGGCCCGATGGCAGCGAGTCGATCACCGGCGAGCGGCGGGGTGCCGTTGCGGATGCCGCGGCGATCGGGCGCGATCTGGCGGAGGAGTTGCTGGGTCGGGCGGGGGACGGGTTCTTCGGCTGGCGGTGAGGGCTGGTGTAGGGTGCGCCATGGCGCACCCTACGGGGCGGGCAAGTGCTTGCGGGCGCTGTGTTAATTGGCCGGATAGCGGGGAAACGGCCGTGCTGCGGGTTGTGCCGCGGACTGTACCGCAGACTGTGCATACGCGCGGTGGGTTTGGCGGGGGTTAACCTTTGGGGCGAGTCGGGGGCGTGATGTCCCTATGCGCGGTCCGCCGGTGGTCATCGCCCGTGGCTTTGGGCCACGGGCGAAACCCGACGCGGATGCTTCTCACCCCCGCCTCCGGTCGATCCACCACAGCACCACCGCCCCCGTCAGCGCCACGGCGGCACCGAGCAGTGCGGTTGCCGCGTGGCCTCCGATGAAGCTGCCGCCCGCAAAGGCGAAGGCCGCCAGCAGTTCCGACACCAGCCGTTGCAGCGACAGCATGGCCCCTGCGGTGCCGGGACGGCCGGCCAGCAGGTCCTGGTAATAGGCGATGGGCAGGGTCAGGATGGCCGTCCCGCCAAGTCCCGCCAGCAGGGGCAGCAGCCAGAGCCAGGCGGAGTCGGTCAGCACCGGCATCAGGGCAAGGTGCAGGCAATAGACCAGCGTGCCGCCCGCGATCAGGGTGGCGCGGCGGAAGCGGTGCGTCACCAGTGGCAGGAGCAGCATGAAGGGCACCTCCCATCCCGCGACGAGGCCGATATAGAGCGCGGTGGTGCCAGCATCGCGGGTGGGCGATGCCTCGAACACCAGCGAGGCGAGGATCATGTAGAGATTCCCCGCCGAGGCGATGGCCCCCAGCAGCAGCAGGCGGATCAGGATGGGCGGCGAGGCGATTTCCGCCATGGCGCGGGTGAAGTTCAGGCCGGAGGGGCGGTCCTCCCATCCGGTCTGCCCGTCTTTCGGCCATTTCAGGTGCAGAAGCACCGCAAGGGCGACGGAGGCGAGGCTGGCCGAGACATAGACGGCCATGACATCCAGCCCCCAGCCGAAGGCGAAGGTCCAGAACACCAGCATCCCGAGGAAGCTGAGCGACATGGCCGAGCGGATGGTGGACAGGATCGCATCCCGCGCCGCGCCGTCATCGGCGCGGGCGAGGCGGGCCAGCGCGAAAAGCTGGCCGTAGAGCGAGGAATAGACCGGAAACAGCAGGCCGTGGCAGAGCGCGAAGGTCAGGGGCGAGGGGGCGACCATCATCATGCCCACGCCCGCCGTGCCGGAGGCGGCGGTGAACAGCGCGACGCGACGGCGGTCGGCCTTCTGGTCGGACAGGATGCCGAGCAGGACCGCCGCCGTCACCGAGACGAGCGAGGCCGCGACGAGGACCAGCGCGAAGGCGGGTTCGGACAGGCCGATGCGTTCGATGCCCACGAGCGACTGGTAGGGATAGACCGAGGCGTTCAGCGCCCCCATCAGCAGCAGCGCCCATGCGATCAGCCGCAGGGTCGGGTCGCGCAGGACGGCGAGGGATGTCATTTCGGGGGGATGACCTTGCCGGGGTTCATGATGTTGGCGGGGTCGATGGCCTGTTTCAGCAGGCGCATCAGGTCCAGCGCGACGGGGTCCTTGCGGCGGGCCATGGAATTGAGTTTCGACAGGCCCACGCCGTGTTCGGCCGAGAAGGAGCCGCCGAGGGCCTGCACCTCGTCCTCGATGGCGGTGATGACGCGGTCGTAGAGCGCCTTGGACGGGTCGCCGGGATAGACGGAGAAGTGGATGTTGCCATCGCCCAGATGCGCCACGGTCAGGGTTTCCGCACCGGGGGCGATGGCCTGCACGCGGGGGGCGATGCGGGCGAGGAAGGTTTCCACCTTGTCGAGCGGGAGGGCGATGTCGCTGTCGATCATCGGATGGACGGCGGCGCCGAGTTCGGCCGCCGCCTCGCGCCGTGCCCACATGGCCGTGCGCTGGGCGGTGGAGCGGGCGAGGGTGGCATCGAGGATCAGGCCTTCGCCCATCAGCTCTGCAAGGGTCTGTTCCAGCAGGTCCGCGAGGGGAACGGTGCCCTCCGCCGTTTCGGTCGCGAGGGCGGGGGCGGTGGCGGCGAGTTCCACGAGGATGGTGCAGTCGCGGTGCTGCGGGAAGGGGATGCCGAGGTCGGGGCGGACCTTCTCCAGCCGCGCCATGAAATCGGCGGGCATGTATTCGAAGGCCTCGACCAGCCCGCCGGTGGCGGCCTGCAGCCGGTTCAGCAGGACCAGCGCGTCGGGCAGCGAGCGGGCGGCGAGCGTGGCGGTGGCATGGGCGCGGGGCGCGGGGACGAGTTTCATCACGGCGGCGGTGATGATGCCCAAGGTGCCCTCGGCGCCGATGAAAAGGTTTTTCAGGTCGTAGCCGGAATTGTCCTTGTGGAGTTCTGACATGAGGTCCAGCACGCGGCCATCGGGAAGGACGACTTCCAGCCCGAGGCAGAGGGCGCGGGTGGAGCCGTAGCGCAGGACGTTGGAGCCGCCCGCATTGGTGGAGAGGACGCCGCCGATCATGGCAGAGCCGCGGGCGCCGAACCAGAGCGGGAAGTAGAGTCCTTCGGCTTCGGCAGCGTCGTGCAGGCGCGACAGGATCACGCCGGATTCCACGATGGCGATGCGGGAGCGGGGCCGGATCTCGCGGATGCGGTTCAGGCGTTCCGTGGAGAGGAGGAGGCCGCTTTCGGTGAAGGTCGCGCCGGTGAGGCCGGTATTGCCGGAGACGGGGATGACGGGGAGACCGTGGTCCGCCGCCAGCCTGACGGTCGCTGCGACTTCGGCGGTGGTGCCGGGGCGGGCGACGGCAAGGGGGGTGCCATGGTAGTTGCCCATCCAGTCACGGGCGTAGCGTGCTGTGTCGGGGCCGGTGAGGACATTGGCGTCACCGAGCAGGGTCTTGAGGGTGGGGATGGGGGACATGATGCGCTCCGGTCGTGCGCCGAGTCTTCGGACGGGGGCGGGGGAGTTGCAAGGGGGGTTCTTTGCGGCAGGCCGCCGGGGGCGCTGCCCCCGGGACCCCCCGGAATATCCGGGCCGGGAGTGCACGGGGCGGGGGGCGGCTGCGCCCGTAGCCGGCGTGGCGAGGTGGGTATTTGGGCCGAGATGAAGACCGGGCGGCGGGGGGTGAGGGGGCGGATGCCCCCCTTGCCGTCAGGGGGTCTGGCGGGCGAGGTCGAGGAGGGCCGGGCCGAGGTTTTCCACCACCCTGGCCACGCCGTCCCTGTTGGGGTGCAGGCCGTCGGGTTGCATGAACTGGGCGATCTGGCCCGGATCGGTGGCGTCGGGGGCGAGGAGGCGGAAGAAGGGCCGGGTGATGGCGGCGCCGTGGGCTTGCGCGATTTCGGGGTAGAGGGCGTCGAAGTCCGCCTTGTAGTCGGGGCCGAAATTGCCCGGGGCTTCCATCGGGACGATCAGGACCTTCAGGCCGCGGCCGGTGGCCTGTTTCACGATGGTGTCGATGTTGGAGCGGGTTTCGGAGGGCTGGATTCCGCGCAGGAGGTCGTTGCCGCCGAGGGTGACGATGAGGGCATCGGTTTCGGGCGTCAGCGACCAGTCGAGGCGGGAGAGGCCGCCCGCCGAGGTGTCGCCGGAGACGCCTGCGTTGACGAGCCTGATGTCGGAGCCTTGCGCGGTGAGCCAGTCTTGCAGTTGGGGGACGAGGCCTTCGCCTTCGGGCAGGCCGTAGCCTGCGGTGAGACTGTCGCCCAAGGCCACGACGGTGGTTTCGGCCTGCGCCGCGACGGAGGTGAGGGAGAGGAGCGTTACAGAGGCTGTCGCCAATGTGATGTTGCGGAACATGCGGGCCGCGCCATATCTGGTTTTGGACAGTTGGAAGGCGGTTTTCATGACGGACAGGGTTCTCGATACGGTTCTGGCGCTGAAGGATGTGCGGTTGACTTTGGCGGGAAATGCGGGGCCGGTCGATATCCTGAAAGGCATATCACTGGAAATTCATGCGGGCGAGACGGTGGGGCTGGTGGGGCCGTCGGGATCGGGCAAGTCGTCGCTCTTGATGCTGATGGGGGGCCTCGAGCGGGCCACGGGGGGCGAGGTGCGGGCGCTGGGCCATGACCTGACGGCGATGGACGAGGACGGGCTGGCGCGGTTCCGGCGCGGCAAGATGGGGGTGGTGTTCCAGTCCTTCCACCTGATGCCGACGATGACCGCTTTGGAAAATGTCGCGGTGCCGCTGGAGTTGATGGGCGTGACCGATGCCTTTGCGCGGGCGGAGGCGGAGCTGGTGGCGGTCGGGCTGGGGTCGCGGATGGGGCATTACCCGAGCCAGATGTCGGGGGGCGAGCAGCAGCGCGTGGCGCTGGCGCGGGCGGCGGCACCGCGACCGGCGATCCTGCTGGCGGATGAGCCGACGGGGAACCTGGACGGGGTGAACGGGGCGGCGATCATGGACCTGCTGTTCGGGTTGCGCGACCGGCACGGGGCGACGCTGGTGCTGGTGACGCACGCGCCGGAGCTGGCGGCGCGCTGCGATAGGGTGGTGCGTCTGCAGGACGGGCGCGTCGCGCCGGAGGTCGTGGCGTGACTCTGGCCTGGGCGATTGCGCGGCGCGAGCTGCGGGGGGGCCTGCGCGGGTTCCGGGTGTTTCTGGCCTGCCTCGCGCTGGGGGTGGCGGCGATTGCGGCCGTGGGCCTTGTGCGGGCGGCGATCCAGCAGGGGTTGGCCGATCAGGGCGCGGTGCTGCTGGGCGGCGATGCGCAGATGGAATTCACCTATCGCTTTGCCGACGAGTCCGAGCGGGAATGGATGGAAGGCGTGGCCGAGCGGGTGTCCGAGATCGTGGATTTCCGGTCGATGGTGGTGCTGGGCGACGAGACGGCGCTGACGCAGGTGAAGGGGGTGGATGACGCCTATCCGCTGCTGGGGTCGGTGCAGTTGGAGGCGGGGGACCTGCCTTCGGCCTTGGCCGCCGAAGGGGGCGTGCCCGGGGCGGTGATGGACAAGGTGCTGCTGGACCGGCTGGGGCTTTCGGTCGGCGACAGGTTCCGCATGGGTACCAAGGAGTTCCGGCTGGGTGCGGTGCTGCTGCGCGAGCCGGACAGTGCGAACGGGGGCTTTTCGCTGGGGCCGCGCACCATCGTGCGGACGGCCGACCTTGCGGGGTCGGGGCTTCTGGAGCCGGGGTCGCTGTATGAAACCGAGTATCGGCTGGTGCTGCCCGCGGGGACGGACCTTGCCGCGATGGAGACGCGGGCCGAGGCAGAGTTTGCCGACCGGGGGATGCGCTGGCAGGACAGCCGCCGCGCCGCGCCGGGGGTGGAGCGGTTCGTTGACCGGATCGGGTCCTTCCTGATCCTTGTGGGGATCGCGGGGCTGGCCGTGGGCGGCGTGGGCGTGCAGGCGGCGGTGCGGGCCTATCTGGAGGGGAAGGTTGCGACCATCGCCACGCTGAAGACGCTGGGGGCGGAGGGGCGGCTGATCTTTCGCATCTATCTGTTGCAGATTGCCGTTCTGGCCGGGGTCGGCGTAGCGCTGGGGCTGGTTCTGGGCGCGGCGGTGCCTTTGGTGTTCGGCGGGGTGATCGAGGCGGCTTTGCCCTTTCCGGCAGAGGTGGGGGTCTATCCGCTGCCCCTGGTGGAGGCGGCGTTCTACGGGGTGGTGACGGCGTTCCTGTTCACGCTGTGGCCGCTGGCGCGGACCGAAGGGGTGCGGGCGGCGGCTTTGTACCGGGGCGCGGGGCGCGGGGGGCTGCCTGCGGCGCGGCATCTGTGGGCGATTGCGGGGCTGGCGGTGCTGCTGGTGGGCGGTGCGGTGTGGTTTTCCGGGACGTGGGAATTGACGCTGGGATCGGCGGGCGGGGTGATTGCCGCGCTGGCGGTGCTGGCGCTGGCGGCATGGGGGCTGCGGTGGGCGGCGCGGGCGGCGGCGCGGGCGGGGCTGGCGCGGGGGCGCGTGGCTTTGCGGCTGGCCTTGGCGAGCATCGGAGGGCCGAGGGAAGAGGCGGGGGCGGTGGTCCTGTCGCTGGGGCTGGGGCTGTCGGTGCTGGCGGCGGTGGGGCAGATCGACGCGAACCTGCGGGCGGCCATTGCGACCGACCTGCCGGAGCGGGCGCCGAGCTATTTCTTCGTCGATATCCAGCCGGACCAGATCGACGGGTTTCTGGCGCGGGTGGAGGGCGATCCGAAGGTGTCGAAAGTCGAAAGCGCACCGATGTTGCGGGGCGTGCTGACCGAGATCAACGGGCGACCGGCCAAGGAGGTGGCGGGGGAGCATTGGGTGGTGCGGGGCGACCGTGGCCTGACCTATGCCGCCGAACCGCAGGAAAATGCCAAGGTCGTGGCGGGGGAATGGTGGCCTGCGGATTACACCGGCCCCGCGCAGGTGTCCTTTGCCGCCGAGGAGGCCGAGGAGATCGGTCTGAAACTGGGCGACGCGCTGGTGGTGAACGTGCTGGGGCGGGATATTCCGGCGACGATCACATCCTTCCGGCAGGTGGATTTTTCAAGCGCGGGGATGGGCTTCGTGATGACGATGAACCCCGCCGCCTTGCAGGGGGCGCCGCATACCTTCATCGCCACCGTCTATGCAGAAGAAGAGGCGGAGGCGGCGATCCTGCGGGATGTGTCGCGGGCCTATCCCAACGTGACGGCGATCCGCATCCGCGACGCCATCGACCGCGTGACCGAGGCGCTGGAGGCGATTGCCACGGCCACCGCTTGGGCGGCGGCGGCGACGCTGGTGACGGGGTTCGTGGTGCTGATCGGGGCGGCGGCGGCGGGCGAGCGGGCGCGGGTCTATGAGGCGGCGGTGATGAAGACGCTGGGGGCGACGCGGGGGCGGATACTGGCGAGCTTTGCGCTGCGGTCGGGGCTGATGGGGGCTGCGGCGGGGGTGGTGGCGATCGTCGCGGGCGGGCTGGCCGGCTGGGCGGTGATGGTGCTGGTGATGGAGGGGGAGTATTTCTTCGAACCCGTCTCGGCGCTGGCCATCGTGGCGGGGGGCGTGTTTGCCACGATGCTGGCAGGGCTGCTGTTCGCGCTGCGGCCCTTGGCGGCGCGACCGGCGCAGGTGCTGCGGGCGCAGGAGTAGGGATCGGAAGGCCTGCGAAAAGGTGCGCCAGACCTTTTCGCCGGTCCTCTGGCCGCACCATTGCATGAGTGGGCGAGGGGTGGGCAATATCGGGCAGAACCGGAGGACGCCATGACCAAGCCCATCATCCACCACATCCCCGTCTGCCCCTTTTCGCAGCGGGTCGAGATCCTGCTGGCCCTGAAGGGCCTGCGCGAGGCGGTGGAGTTCCGCGTGGTGGACATCACGCGTCCGCGCGACCCGGACCTGCTGGCCAAGACGCGGGGGACGACGGCGCTGCCGGTGCTGGAGCTGGAGGACGGGCGCATCCTGAAAGAGAGCCTCGTCCTGATGCGCTATTTCGAGGAGCGGTTTCCGCAGGTGCCGGTGGCGCGGGCCGATCCTTACGAGCGGGCGGTGGAGCGGTTGTTCATCAGCCGCGAGGGGCCGTTCGGGAATGCGGGCTATGGCTATGTGATGAACCGCGACCGCGGGCAGGCGGGGGCGAAGCGGCAGGCGCTGCTGGACCAATACGCCTGGCTGGACGACATGCTGCGGCATCACAACCCGGACGGGGTGTTCCTGTTCGACCGGTTCGGCTGGGCCGAGGCGGTCTATACGCCCCTGATGATGCGGTTCTGGTTTCTGGACTATTACGAAGGCTTCGCGCTGCCCGACGATCCCGCCTTTGCCCGCGTGGCGCGGTGGAAGGCGGCCTGTCTGGCCCATCCCGCCGCGCAGCAGGTGACGGTGGAGGAGATCGTGAAGCTGTATTACGACTATGCCGTCGGCAAGGGGAACGGGGCGCTGGCCGAGGGGCGGGTGCGGTCGTCCTTCGTCTTCGATCCGCATTGGAAGGGACGCCCGATGCCGCCGAAGGACAAGTATGACCGCATCGCTTCGGACGCGGAGCTGGGGTTGGTCTGACGAGCCTGACGAAGTTCGTCAGGATGGAACATTCGGGTTGAAGGTGCGGTGAAATGGAATAGAAGTTCCGTTTGAGGGACTCGCCATTCCATGCAGGGGGGAACATGCCGGATCATTCGCGGACGGTTGCCGTCATCACGGGGGGCGGGCAGGGGCTTGGCCTTGCCATAGCCGAAAGGCTGGTGGCGGAGGGGTGCCGGAAGCTGGTGATTTCGGGCCGCAACGTGGTGAAGGGCGAGGCGGCGGCGGAGGGGCTGCGGGCGTCCGGCGCGGATGTGCGGTTCCTGCCTGCGGACATGTCGGATGCCGGCGAGGCGGTGGAACTGGTGGAGCGGGCGCTGATGCGGTTCGGGCCCGTGAATGCGCTGGTGAATGCGGCTGCGTCCACCGCGCGGGGGTCCATTCTGGATACCACCCCGGAAGGCTGGGACGAGCTGATGGATACCAACGCCAAGGGCCCCTTCTTCGCGCTGCAGCGCTTTGCGCAGGCGGCGGTGGCGGCGGGGCATCCTGCCTCAGCCGTCAATATCGTCACCATGAGTAGCCATTGCGGGCAGAGCTTCCTTGCCGGTTACGCGGCCAGCAAGGCGGCGCTGGCCAATATCACGAAGAACAGCGCCAATGCGCTGCGGTCGCATCGCATCCGGGTGAACGGGGTGAATGTGGGCTGGATGGACACGCCCGGCGAGGACACGATCCAGCGGCAGTTCCACGGGGCGGGGGATGACTGGCTGGCGCAGGCCGAGGCGAAGCAGCCCTTCGGGATGCTGGTGAAGCCCGCGCATGTGGCGGGGCTGGTGTCCTATCTGCTGTCCGGCGAGTCGGGCGTGATGACCGGCGCGATGGTGGATTTCGACCAGAATGTGAATGGGGCCTACGGGGAGTGATCCCTGTCGGGCCGTTTGGACAAGACCAAGGAGCGAGAGATGGCGATCAGGTTCGGGCTGCTGGGCGCGGGGCGCATCGGCAAGGTTCATGCGAAGGCGGTGACGGGCGACGCGAATGCGAAGCTGGTGGCGGTGGCGGATGCCATGGCCCCTGCGGCGCAGGCGATTGCGGACCAGTATGGCTGCGACGTGCGCACGATCGAGGCGATCGAGGCGGCCAAGGATATCGACGCGGTGGTGATCTGCACGCCGACCGATACCCATGCAGACCTGATCGAGCGTTTCGTGAAGGCGGGCAAGGCGGTGTTCTGCGAGAAGCCCATCGACCTGTCGCTGGCACGGGTGAAGCAGTGTCTGGAGGTCGTGCGGGCGCACAAGGGGACGCTGATGGTCGGCTTCAACCGCCGCTTCGACCCGCATTTCCGCGCCGTGCGGGCCGAGATCGACAAGGGCACCGTGGGCGATGTGGAGATGGTGGTGATCACCAGCCGCGACCCCGGCGCGCCGCCGGTGGAGTATATCAAGCGGTCGGGCGGCATCTTCCGCGACATGACGATCCATGATTTCGACATGGCGCGGTTCCTGCTGGGCGAGGAGATTTCGGAAGTCGTGGCCACGGCGGCGGTTCTGGTGGACCCTGCCATCGGGACGGCGGGGGATTTCGACAGCGTGCAGGTGCTGCTGAAGACGGCGTCGGGCAAGCAGGCGATGATTTCCAACAGCCGCCGCGCGACCTATGGCTATGACCAGCGGATCGAGGTCCACGGGTCCAAGGGTGCCGTGTCGGCGGAAAACCAGCGTCCGGTGTCGATCGAGGTGGCCACGGGTGCCGGTTATACCCGCCCGCCGCTGCATGACTTCTTCATGACGCGCTATACCGAGGCCTATGCGGCCGAGATCGCCACCTTCATCGCGGCGCTGGACGGCAAGGGCGCGGCGGAGCCGACCGGCGAGGACGGGCTGGTGGCGCTGGCGCTGGCCGATGCGGCGGTGAAGTCGGTGGCCGAGGGCCGCGTGGTGAAACTGTCCGAGGTCCTGTGATCCTGCGGGATAGGGCGGGGTGGACCCTGCCCATCGGCGCCGCGCATCCTGCGCGGCGTTTTCCTTTTTGAGGGCGGCCCCTCACCCCGGCCCTATCCCCCGACGGGGAGAGGGGGCGCGGTGCGCTGGCGGGGTTCCGGGGGCGGGGGCGGGTCAGGGTATTTGGGCCGAGATGAAGCGGCGGTTCCGCGGCGCGGCAGGGGTGCGGGAATGCTGCGGTCTTCGCTGCGCAGCAAATCATATTTTTCAACGGGTTAGTTGGTGAGCAGGCTGTAGGTCGCGGCGGTTTCGCTGCGGTTCGTCACGGTGACGGTGAGGCTGGCATTTTCCGGTGTGGAGAAGGTGCAGAGCGCACGGTCGGCGGGGGCGGTGTCGATGCAGATGGGTGTCCCGTCAGCCGTCGCAACGCTGAGGTCGAGATTTGCCTTGCCGTCGCCCAGAAGCCCCACCTCGGCCAGCGTGGCGGCGAAGAAGGGGATGGTCCAGACCTGCGTTCCGCCTGCGGCGATGCCGCGGGCGGAGCGGATCACGGTCAGGGTGGGGGTGCGGGTGACTTCGGCCATGGTGCGGGCGGCGAGGTCGGTGGCGAGGTCGTCTTCCCTGGCCTGTGCCTTGGCGGCGGTGAACATGACATCCGGCGTCGGATAGGTGGCGGGGACGGGTTCGCCTGCCGGTTCCGGCACGCGGTCGCTGTCGGTGGCGGTGATGCCAGAGGCGAGGCGGGCGGCAGACAGGGTGGCGAGCGGGTCCTTGCGCGACAGGCCGAGGTCGAAGAGCGCGTGGGCCTGCAGGAGTTGCGCCACCGCGCCGCCGTCGCGGGGGGCGGGGGGCGCGTCCTGTGCCTGTGCGGGCAAAGCGAGGAGGAGAAGGAGGGCGGCGGCAGGCAGGGGGCGCATGGGATTCGCTTCTGTGGCTGTGACCCTGACCTTTGCATCTTGGGACTGCCGGTGGGAAGGGGCGGGGGCGTGCTTCACGCGCCTTTGCGGTCTGTCCCCTTTGGCGTTAAGGGTGGCGCGGTCATGGAGGGCCTTGGAATGGATGCGCGGGCGATACTGGAGCGGCTGGTTGCCTTTGACACGGTGAGCGACCGGCCCAACAGGGCGCTGATGGACTGGGTGGCGGGGCTGCTGGCGAAGGCGGGGGTGGAGGCGGTGCTGATCCCCGATGCCACAGGCGGGAAGGCCAATCTTTACGCGACGGTCGGGCCTGCGGGCGTGGGCGGGGTGATGCTGTCGGGGCATACCGACGTGGTGCCGGTGGAGGGGCAGGCCTGGACCCATCCTCCGTTCCAGCTGACCGAGGCGGCGGGGCGCTATTACGGTCGCGGGACGGCGGATATGAAGGGGTTTGTCGCCTGTGCGCTGGCTGCCGTCCTGGGCGCGGCGCGGCGGGAGCTGCGGGTGCCGCTGCATCTGGCCCTGTCCTATGACGAGGAGGTGGGCTGCATGGGGGTGCGGTCGCTGGTCACGATGCTGGAAGGGGCGCCGGTGCGGCCGAGGATGTGCATCGTGGGGGAGCCGACGGGGATGGCCGTGGCGACGGGGCACAAGGGGAAGGTGGCCTTGCGGGCGACCTGCACGGGGCGCGAGGGGCATTCGGCGCTGGCGCCTCTGGCGCTGAACGCGCTGCATCTGGCGGCGGATTTCGTGGGCGTGCTGCGCGGGGTGCAGGCGCGGGTGGCGGCCGGGGGGATGCGGGACGGGGATTACGACGTGCCCTACACGACGCTGCATGTGGGGAAGCTGAATGGCGGGGTGCAGGTGAACATCGTGCCCAATCAGGCGGTGGCGGATTGGGAGATACGCTCCTTGGCCGGGGAGGATGTGGCGGGGCTGATCGAGGAGGTCCGCGCGGGCTGCGAGGCGGTGGTGGCGCCGCTGCGGGCGGAGTTCCCGGAGGCGGAGATCCGGATCGAACGGTTGTGGGATTATCCCGGGCTGGGGACGCCGTCGGATGCGGGGGTGGTGAATTTCGTCAAGGGGCTGACGGGGGCGAACGGGACGATCAAGGTGGCCTTCGGCACCGAGGGCGGGCTGTTCGATGCGCGGCTGGGGATACCCACCGTGATTTGCGGGCCGGGATCGATGGCGCAGGGGCACAAGCCGGACGAATATGTGAGCGTGGAGCAGATGGCGCGCTGCGGGGCGATGCTGGAGGCGCTGGTGGCGCGGTGCGAGGCGGGGTTCTGAATGGCGGTCGTGCTGACGTCGCTGGCGGATGTGCTGGCGCTGGATTTCGATGACATCATCGATGTGCGGGCCCCTGCGGAATGGGCCGAGGACCACATGCCCGGGGCGATATCGCTGCCGGTGCTGGATGATGCCGAACGGGCGCGGGTGGGGACGATCTACAAGCAGGTCAGCCCCTTTTCGGCCCGCAAGATCGGCGCGGCGCTGGTGGCGAAGAATGCGGCGGCGCATCTGGAGGGGCCTTTGGCCGACAAGCCGGGGGGGTGGCGGCCCCTGGTCTATTGCTGGCGCGGGGGGCAGCGGTCGGGGTCGTTCGCGTCGATCCTGGCGCAGATCGGCTGGCGGGTGGAGGTGGTGCAGGGCGGCTACAAGTCGTGGCGGCGGCTGGTGGTGGATGCGCTGTACAACGATCCGTTTCCGTTCCGGCTGGTGGTGCTGGACGGGAATACCGGGTCGGGCAAGACCGAGGTGCTGAACCTGCTGCCGGCGCGGGGGGTGCAGGTGCTGGACCTTGAAGGGCTGGCGAACCATCGGGGGTCGCTGTTCGGGTCCATGGGCGAGCAGCCCAGCCAGAAGGCTTTCGAGGGGCGGCTGGCGCTGGCGCTGGCGCGGCTGGACCCGTCGCGCGTGGTGGTGGTGGAGGCCGAGAGCGCCAAGGTGGGCGATTGCCGCCTGCCGCCGAAGCTGTGGCGGGCGATGGTGGCCGCGCCCCGCGTGGCGGTCGCGGTGCCGCGGGCGGCGCGGGCGGCCTATCTGCTGCGGGCCTATGGCGATCTGGTGGCGGATGTGGCGCGGCTGGATGCGGTGGTGGCATCGCTGGCGCTGGCCCATCCGAAGGAGCGGATCGCGGAATGGCGGGCGATGGTGGCGGCGGGGCGGTTTGCCGAACTGGCCGAGGGGTTGATGGAACACCATTACGACCCGCGCTATGGCAAGCACCGGGCGCGGATGGAGGTGCCTTTCATCGAGGTGGCGGCGGAGGGTCTGGACGACCCCGCCGCGCTGGCCGACCGGATCGCGGGCGTGGTTGCCGGCCTGTGAAGCGGAGCGCCGCCCGGGGCGGGCGGCGCGATCCCTTTGCCTCGCCTGCGCGGCGTGCCGCCGCTTGGCTCAGTGGCGGGGGTTTCGCACCCCCGCGGCCCCCGCGGGATATTTGGAGACGGAAAATGGCGGGCGGAGGCAGGGGTCAGCGGGCCGTCAGGTGCGGTGTGCCTGCGGTGATGTGGCCGATGATCGTGGCGGGTTCGCCCGTGGCGTGGAGGGCGGCCAGCGTCCGCGCCGCCTGTTCGGCGGGGATCGCGGCGAGGAGGGGGCCTGCGGTCTGGGGGTCGAAGAGGAGGTCCCTGCGCGGCGAGGGGGGCGCGGTGAGGCGCCAGTCGGTAGCGGCGCGGTTGGCGGCGGCGATGGAGGAGGCCACGCCCTGTGCGGCGAGGGTTTCGGCGCCGGGCAGCAGGGGGAGGGCGGCGAGGTCGATGGTGGCGGCCATGCCGGAGGCTTCGAGCATCTCCAGAAGGTGGCCCGCGAGGCCGAAGCCCGTCACGTCGGTCATGGCGGTTGCATGGGCCGCGAGTAGGCGGGCGGCGCTGCCCTGCGGGCGGGACATGCTGGCATAGGCGGCGGCGACATGGTCGCCCAGCGTTTCGCCCCGGATGCGGGCCAGTGCCATGTCGGCGGCCATGATCGTGCCGGAGCCGAGGGGTTTCGTCAGGATCAGCGCGTCGCCCGGTCTGGCGCCTGCCTTGGTCACGGGATGGTCCGTCAGGCCGGTGAGGGTGAAGCCGATGGTCAGTTCCGCGCCCATGGTCGTGTGGCCGCCGACGATGTCGGCCCCGTCGGCGCGGAAGATGGCGGCGGCTTCCTCCATGATCTCGGCCAGCATGTCGGCTTGCAGGGTGGCGGAGAGTCGCGGCAGGGTGATCTGGGCTAGCGCGGCCTGCGGGCGGGCGCCCATGGCCCAGATGTCGCCGAGGGCGTGGATGGCGGTGATGCGGGCCATGAGGCGCGGGTCGGCGCAGGTGGCGCGGAGGTGGTCGGTGGTGATGACCTGCGTGCCCTGCCCGTGGCGCAGGATGGCCGCGTCATCGCCCGGGCCGGACAGGACATCCGGGCGGGACGGTTTCGCCAGCGACTTCAGCGCGTCGGAAAGGGCGGCGGGGCCGACCTTGGCGCCGCAGCCGCCGCAGAGGGGTTTGTCGCCCATGGCTTCTGCCAGTCCCGTCGGCGCGGGATCGGGGAGGTGGCGGGGCATGGCGGGGTAATCGGCGAATTTCGCCATGAAGGCGCGGTCGATCCGGTCCTTCAGCCGCCAGAGCCATGCGCCGCCGGAGCGGAGGCCGAACTTGTCGGCCACGGCTTCCTTGGTGCCGAGGGAGACGAGTTTGAGGTAGTCGCGCTGGGGGTGGAAGGATTGCAGGGGGCGGCCCGTCGCCGCGGCCCTGAGGTTGTGCAGCAGGACGGGGGCGGCGCGGACGGCATAGACGCCCGCCTTGGGGCGCGGGGCATGGGTGAGGTGGGCGCAGTCGCCTGCGGCGAAGATCTGCGGGTCGGAGGTCTGCAGCCTGTCCGAGACGGCGAGGAAGCCGTCATGCGTGGCGAGGCCGGTTTCCGCCAGCCATGGCTGCGGGGTGGTGCCTGCGGTGGACAGGGTGAAGTCGGAGGGCAGGGTGGTCCCGTCGGAGAGCGTGACACCGGCCGCGCCGATGGCCGTGGCGGTGGTGCCCGTGCGCAGCGCGATGCCGTCGCGGGACAGCCGGTCCAGCAGCGTGGCGCGGGCACGGGGGCCGATGTTCGGCAGGGGCGTCGATGCACGGTCCAGCAGCGTGACCTGCGGGTCGCGCCCCGTGGCCCGCAGGCGGTGGGCCGAGGCCAGCGCGAGTTCGACACCGCCGATGCCTGCGCCGATGATGGTGATGCGGGGGGCGGCGGGGGCCTGCGTCAGGAAGGCATCCCAGCGGCGGGCATAGTCGCCGAGCGGTTTGGCGGCGGCGGCGTGTTCGGCGAAGCCCGGAAGGGCGGGCAGGCCGGAGCCGATGCCGATATCGACCGAGGCGATGTCGTAGCGCAGCGGGGGGCGGCCGGCGAGGTGGATGCGTTTCGCCCCGGTGTCTATGCCCGTGGCGCGGTCGAGGATGATCCGCGCCCCTGCGAAGCGGGCAAGGCGGACGAGGTCGATCATGATCTCGTCCTGCCGGTAATGGCCTGCGATCAGGCCGGGGAGCATACCGGTATAGGGCGCGGCGGGGGCGGGGTTGATGACGGTCAGCCGGATGCCCGGCAGCGGGTCCATCGCCCACATGCGCAGGACCAGCGCATGGGCATGGCCGCCGCCGACCAGCACGATGTCCTGAACGAGGGGGAGAGGGTCCTGCATGGGGTCCGGTCCTTTCGGGCCGGACCCTATGCCGTCGGGCGCGGAAAGGCGAGGGGGCGGTGTGTCCTTGGCGGTTTGCCGGTGGTGCTTGCCCGGGGCGGGGCTGCGGGCCTAGGGTGCGGCATGGTTTCGCGGCAGGGCATAAAGGTCACGGCGACCCAGCGGTTGCAACTTTCGCTGGGGTTGCAGGCGTCCATCCGGCTGTTGCGGGCGGATGCGGCGGGTCTGACGCGCTATCTGGAGGAGCAGGCGGCCGAGACGCCGGCGCTGCAGCTTGGTCCTGCGCCGGTCGGGGACTGGCTGCCGCGATGGGACGGGGTGCTGCGGGACGGCGGGGCGGTGGAGCGGGTCGCCTCGGCCGGGCCGAGCCTGATGGCGCATGTCGCCACGGCGGTGGCGGGGCTGCGGCTGACGGCGGAGGAGGCGCGGGTGGCGGAGGCGCTGGCTGTCGGGCTGGAGCCTTCGGGCTGGCTGGGGGTCACGGTCGCGGCGGTGGCGGCGGAATTGCGCGTTCCGGCCGGGGCGGTGGAGGCGGTGCTGGCCAAGCTGCAGCGTATCGAACCGGCGGGGCTGTTCGCGCGGTCGCTGGCGGAATGCCTGCGCCTGCAGGCCGAGGCGGAAGGGGTGCTGACGCCGGTGCTGACCGGGGTGATCGGCGAGTTGAAGGCGGTGGCGGCGGGGGATCTGGCGCGGGTGGCGCGGGGACTTGGCGTGACCGAGGCCGAGGTGGCCGAGGCGGTGCGGGTACTGCGCCGCTTCGACCCGAAGCCGGGGGCGCAGTTCGGCGCCTTTGCCGCGCCTGTGCGCGAGCCGGACCTCGTGGCGCGGCGGGGGGAGCGGGGCTGGGAGGTTTCGCTGAACCGGTCGTCGCTGCCGTCGCTGTCGGTGCGCGAGGGGCGGGGCGAGGGGCAGGGCGCGGCGCGGGCCCTGCTGCGGCTGGTCGAGGCGCGGAATGCCACCCTGTTGCGCGTGGGGCAGGAGGTGCTGCGGCGGCAGGAGGCGGTGCTGGAGCGGGGGTGGGCGCCCTTGTGCCGATGACGATGGCCGAGGTGGCCGGGGCGCTGGACCTGCATGAAAGCACGGTCAGCCGCGTGGTGGCGGGGACGGCCGTGGACACGCCGCAGGGGACGCTGTGGCTGCGGGCGCTGTTTTCCGGTCCTGTCGGGGCGGATGGCGTGGCGGCGGGGGCGATGAAGGCGCGGCTGGCCGATCTGGTGGCGGGCGAGAATGCGGCGCGGCCCCTATCGGATGCGGCGCTGGCGGATGCGCTGGGCGGGGGCGTGGCGCGGCGGACGGTGGCGCAATGGCGCGAGGGGTTGGGAATACCGCCCGCGCACCGGCGGCGGCGCGGGGGGCGGCGGGGTCGCGGAATTTGACGCAAATTCCGCGCCGATTTCTGGCGCAGAAATCGGGTCTTGCCGGACGGGCCGCCGGAATTTGCGTCAAATTCCGGTGCGGTTTCTGCGTCAGAAACCGCTTGGCGACACGGATGCGTCGTGTTCGGGGCTGATCTTCCCTCCGCCGCGCATTAGGTGGCAGGCCAGTGAACCCTGACAGGCGGGATGATGGCGTATTTTCTGGGCGTGGATACCGGCGGCACCTATACCGATGCCGTGATCGTGGACGAAGCGGCGACGCGGGTGATCGGGTCGGCCAAATCGCTGACGACGCGGGGTGATCTGGCGCTGGGCGTGGGCCGTGCGGTGGATGCCGCGCTGGCGCAGGCGGGGGTGTCGCCGTCGCAGGTATCACTCGTGTCGCTGTCCACGACGCTGGCCACCAATGCGCTGGTCGAAGGGCAGGGGGGCCGCGTCGCGCTGGTCTTCATCGGGTTTTCCGATGCCGATCTGGACCGTGGCGGTCTGGTGGAGGCGCTGAAGGGCGATCCGGTGATCCGGCTGGCGGGTGGGCATACCCATGCGGGGACCGAGGCCGCGCCCCTGGACCTTGCCGCGCTGGAGGCACAGGTGGCGGGGTTGGCCGATCAGGTGATGGGCTTTGCCGTCGCCGCCAGTTTCGCCACGCGCAACCCCGCGCATGAGGTGGCGGTGCGCGATGTCATCCGCCGCGTGACGGGACGGCCCGTCACCTGTTCGCACGAGCTGTCGGCCAATCTGAACGGGCCGAAGCGGGCGCTGACGGCGGTGCTGAACGCGCGGCTCATCGGGATGATCGACCGGCTGGTCGCGGCCTGCGAGCGGCATCTGGCGGCGGTGGGCATCGATGCGCCGCTGATGGTGGTGCGCGGGGACGGGGCGCTGATTTCCGCCGCGATGGTGCGGGAGCGGCCGATCGAGACGATCCTTTCCGGCCCTGCCGCCAGCATCGTGGGGGCGCGGTGGCTGACCGGCGAGAAGGATGCGCTTGTGTCGGATATCGGCGGGACGACGACCGATGTGGCCCTGCTGCGCGACGGGTTGCCCGAGATCGACCCGCAGGGCGCTAGGGTGGGCGGTTTCCGCACCATGGTCGAGGCGGTGGCGATGCGGACCACGGGCCTTGGCGGCGACAGCGAGGCGCATCTTGTCACCGAAGGGCTGGACGGCGGGCTGCGCCTTGGCCCGCGCCGTCTGGTGCCGGTATCCCTGCTGGCGGTGGAGCATGGCGCGATGGTCCATGCCGCGCTGGACCGCTGGCTGTCCTCCGAGGCGGTGGGGGAATTCGACGGGCGCTTTGCCATCCCGATGGGCGGGAATGCGGGCGGCCTTGGCCCGCGCGACATGGCGGTGCTGGGGCGGCTGGCGCAACCCATGCCGGTGCAGCAGGTGCTGACCTCGCGGCTGGAGGTGGCGGCGCTGGAGCGGCTGGTGGCGCGGGGGCTGGTGATGGTGTCGGGCGTGACCCCGTCGGATGCCAGCCATGTGCTGGGTCGGCTGGCGGCATGGGACGGGGCGGCGGCGGAAAAGGCCGTGCGCCTGCTGGCGCGGCGGCGGAACGGGCGGGGCGAACGCTTCGCGCCGGATGCCCCGACGCTGGCGCAGGCGATCGTGGACCAGCTGACGCGGCAGACGGTGGATTGCCTGCTGGAGGCGGCCTTTGCCGAGGAGCGCGCCTTTGAAGGCGAGTCGCCCGAGGCGCTGGCCCGGCACCCGCTGATGGCGGCGGGCCTGTCGCAGCATCGCGGGATCGTCGAGGTATCGGCGCGTCTGGGCGTGCCGGTGATCGGTCTGGGCGCATCCGCCCCGTCCTATTACGGCGCGGTGGGCGAAAGGCTGGGCTGCCGGATGGTGCTGCCGGACCATGCTGGCGTGGCCAATGCCATCGGCGCCGTGGTCGGACAGGTGAGCCAGCGCGTCAGCGGCCTTGTCACCAGTCCCGCCGAAGGCCGGTTCGTGGCGCATCTGGCCGACGGGTTGCAGGCCTTTGCCGACCGCGACGCGGCGCTGGCCGCGCTGGAGGCCGCGCTGGTGGCCGAGGCGACGGTGCGGGCGCAGCAGGCCGGGGCGGAAGAGGTGCAGGTCCGCGTGACGCGCGATCTGCGCGAGGCCGAAGTGGAGGGCCGCGCGATGTTCATCGAGGCGACGGTGACCGCCACCGCCTCGGGCCGCCCGCGGGTCGCACATTCCTGACGGAACATGTCTTGACGCCACGGGGGCGAGTCTGTAGGCAGCGCGGCAGTGGCTAGGTAGCTCAGCTGGTTAGAGCACATGACTCATAATCATGGGGTCGGGGGTTCGAGTCCCCCCCTCGCCACCAACAATTCCTAAAACTTGCGTGCGTGAGACGGTAGGCGGGGCCGACCGTTTATAGGGCAGTCAATGATTTCCCCTCATAGGACGTCCCGTTGGCACGCGGGGGGTGCAGATTCCGCTATGGAGCATGCGGGTTTCCTCCGCGCGGCCGTAAGGCTTCGCCTGACGATGTGGAATGGCGTGTAGATGGGTTGTTCAGACACCTGAGCCGACCGCCGCGCAGAGAGTTGGCAATCCCACGCAGGTTGAGGAAGGAAGAACTGGCCGAAACCAAAGGGGTCGGTGCTTGCTGCACTGGCAGACCGATCTGGACCGCGCGTCCGAGTGGGCGCGCGGTCCAGGGAGGACGGGGCGTCAGTGCGGATCGCATGGAGGCCGCAGTTGGAAGGCGCAGGCAAGTGCTGCCGGCCGCCGGACGGACAGGAGGGCGATCCGTTCCCGTCAGAACTTGTATGAGACGCGCAGGTTGACGGTCGTCGCTTGAATGGTCGAGCCGACCCGGACTCCCTCGAATTCGTGTTTGAGAAGTTCCAGACCGGTGATGAAGTTAGGTGTGGTTTTCCAAGCGACGCCTAAGCCGACTACGCTTCCGGTTCTGTATTGGACACCGGAGAGGTCCATATCGGCGATGCCGACCGTGCCATAGGCGAGCACGGAGCCCATGTCGTAGCCTGCCTTGAGCTTGAGGCGGGTTATGCCGTGCTCCTCCGCTATCGGAAGCGTCGCGCCGCCGACGAGCGGAATAGTGTAAACGAGGTCGACGCGGTCCTGCGCAAGTTCTGCCCCGACCACCCATTGGCCGAGGTCGTGGAGGTAGCCGGCGTGGACGCCATAGCTGCCTGCGCTGTCAGTGCCGACCGTCGCGCCGCTCGCGGAGACCAAATCGGCATCAGTGTTGCCCAGTTGCAGACCGGCATAGAAGCCAGTCCAGTCGGAGGATGCTCCGGCAGAGGAGAGGTGGAAGGCCGGAGCGCTTGTGTCTGTTTCGTCGGCGAGTGCTGCGCCCGGAAGGGCGGCGAGAAGCGCAAGGAGGATGGCGCCGGTCTTGATCATGGTTTTCTCCGTACTTGTAACCCTCCGGTGGGGGAGGTCGTGAGTTGTGCCCCGCAACGCGTATGCGGCGGGGCATATTAAGAACAGTTTATATCAGACTTCAGCCGTTCATGCCCATGTATTCGACACCCGCCGTGGTGCCGTCGCTGTAGGCGATGCATTTCCACGGCGCACGGTCGGCCCCCACGCCGACGCGGACGAAGGTTCCGGCCTGCGAGAATTCGGAGCCGAGAAGGACCACGTCGCCGTTGTTCGTGGTATTGGACACGGCCGCAAGGCAGGCCTGTTCGGCAGGGCCGGGAATGGCTGCCGAGGTGCCCCCCTCTTCCACGCAGGCGGCGAGTGCCAGCAGCGCGGCGATGGGGGCGAGTTTCAGTGCGGTCATGGGAAATCTCCTTTCCATGCGTGGTCAGCCGCCGAAGATCACGGCGTCGGGAATGACGAAACTGGCGGGGCCGATGAAGACCATGTAACCGTCGCCGGTCTTGCTGGCCTCGAAGGCGATGTCGCCGTCGGCTTCGGACTTGTCGAAGCTTACGGGGCGGCCACTGTCGTAGAAGATCGATCGGCTGCGCCCGTCGGGCAGGGTCACGGTCACGGTTCCCGTGCCGTTGCCGTCGCGGATCACGCCGAAATCGCAGCTCTGCGTTTCCGCGCCGGGGGCGGGGTAGCACTCGATCTTGCCCGTGGCGTTGTAATCCGTGCCGGGGACGAGGGCGTCGGCCTGTCCGACCGGCTGGAGGTCGGGAAGCTGCGTCGCCACCTCGTCCGAGCCTTCGGCAAGGAAGTCCGCCGAGGCCCAGCCTTCGAAGCCCGGATCGGCCAGCGTCGCCACGTTGCACCATGTCCCGCCTTCGGCCATGCGGCAGCCCAGATTGCGCAGTTGCAGGCCGTTCGGAAGCCGCGTGATGACCGGAGCGCCGCGCGACGGGGCGTTGCGCAGGTTCAGCCCGCCGCTTGCGGTCACGCGCCAGAAGTCGGGGCCGCCTTGCAGGCCGTCGGCAAAGTCGCCCTCGACCGTGGCGCCGGACGCGCCCGTGATGGCGATGTCCAGCGTGTAATCAGCGGTTTCGCCGTCGCGGGCGGCGTTGCGATAGAGATAGACGGATACGGTATAGACACCTGACTGGGGCAGCACGCCATCATAGGCATTCACCTCGGGCGTCGTCTCGCCGATTGCCAACGCCTCGTCCCCCGGGCCTTTGCCGGGGGCGTAGAGGTTGAAATAGGCGGCATCGTTGTCCGAAGTCAGCCGGACCGACATGCGCTGGCCTGCTTCGGCCCCCAGCGTATAGAGGCGGTAGTCGCGCCCGGTGATGCGGCCGTCCAGCGAAGCGCCGCTTGTCCCTGCGGCAAAGCGGACCTCGGTCGTCTGCTGGGCGGGGGCGGTCCCGGGGGCCGCGATCGCCACAAGGCCAAGCAGGAGGATCGGGGCGAAGCGCATCATTCGGAGACGATCACGCACATTCCGTTCGCGCCATGCTTGCCGGTATAGCTGACGGTCAGGCCCATCTCGTCGGACATGATGTCAACGGTCACCTTGCCGTCGCCACCGACCCAGTAATCCTCGTTGACGAGTTTGAGCTTGGTCTTCTTGCCGTCGATGTAGAGCCCGCCCTTGCCGTCCGTGTCGATGTTGAAGCCACCGGCATTCACGCCGCCCGCACATTCCGCCGCGAAGATCGGTGTCGTCATGGCAAGGGCAGGCGAGGTGAGGAACAAGGGAAAGAGGCAAAGCACGAGGCGTTTCATCGCAGGATCCTGTCGTTTGGGAAAAACGGCAGCCCCGGCGCGTGCGCCGGAACTGCCTTCGATGCCGGGACGCAACGAGGTGGACACATCCCGGAAAACGGTCATTGCATCCGTCCGCCCGTCACTTCGACGACCTGGCCGCCATCGCCCATGACGCAGGTCATGTAATCGTGGCCGACAGCGGCCTCGACGAGGAAGTCGTTGGGGCCGCGCTGGACCGTGCGGGTGATGTGGACGTCATGGGTGCCGACGCCGAAGTTCGTGGCGACGGTCTTGGCGCAGCCTTGCATCGCGATCGGCGGGACGTTCGGGCCTTCGCTTTCCTGACGCTGCGATACGCGGCGGTTTGCGCGTTCCGCATGGCCGGCGTCGTAGCCGTGGCCATAATCCACGCTGGAATGGGCGGAGTCATAGTCGTAGCCGTGCAGCCCGTCGCGGTAGCCACGTTCGAAGTCGGCGGTCTGTGCCGTGTTCTGCGGCGCGTAACCTTCGCGGTAATGGTGTTCGTTATGGGCCAGCGCGGCAATCCCGAGCAGGACAAGCGCACCTGCGACGGCCTCTTCGTCAGGATTGGCCATCGGCGCAGTGGTGGTGGCCGAGAAGGCCAGGAAGGTAGTGATTACAAGGCCTGCCGTTATGCGCATGGCGACTCCGCGTGATCCGGGGCGGGTGCGATGTTGCCTGAGGGCGGGGGACCTGATGCAAAGAATTAGGCTATGCGAAATCTGTTGCGGGCCATGCCGACATGCACCAAGGCACTCTCGATGAACACATTTTCACGCGAATGCCGGAAGGACGACAATTGCGAAAAATCTGCGATTGCTGAGAAACGCTCAACAGTCCGGAAGGTCGCGTTGCGCGCGCATCCAGCGGACGAACGCACGCAAGGCCGGATCGTTTGCGCGCATGGTCTTGTGGCATAGCCGGTAGATGCGGCCTGACGGTATCGACATGGCGTTCGGCTGGACCAGTTCGCCCGAGGCAAGCGCGGGTGCGGCAAGGAAGTCCGGCACCAAGGCCATCCCCATTCCCGCCTTTGCCAGCGAGAGCGCAAGGACGTAATGGGTGCAGCGCAGGAAGCCGTCCCGGGCCGATACGGTCTGGGGCCAGCCGACCCGCCGCGCATAGTCGATCCAGTCCTGTCCGATAACGCCCGGCGCCACGTCGGTCGTGATGAGGCGGTCGGCGGAAGCCATGTCCTGACCGGGTGACATTGGCCGGACGACGGGGACCAGCATCTCTTCGAACAGGGTCAGGCAGTCGAAACCCGCGTGGACGGGGGCCGCCGTCACGATCGCATCGGCGACGGTTTCGGTCTGCACGGGGTCTTGCGCGTAAAGCCGGAGCTCGATGTCGATCTGCGGGTGGCGGGTCTGGAAATCGGGCAGTCGGGCGGCCAGCCACGAGGGGCCGAAGCTGGAGCAGACCGCGAGCCGCAGAGAGGTCTTCCGTTCGCCGAGGATGCTGGTGAGGATGTCCCCGAGGGAATGGAACACGTCTGCGACTTCCTGATGGAGCCGGTGCCCCGCATCCGTCAGGACGATGCCACGCCCTGACTTGATCACCAGATCCTCGCCCAGATAGCCGGTGAGGGTTCGCAGCTGGTGGCTGACGGCGCTGGCCGACACGCCGGCTTCCTGCGCGGCGGCCGAGACCGAGCCGAGACGGGCAACGGCTTCGAAATACTGCAACGACCGCAACAGTCGCGGGTCACGTGCAATGAGGTCGCTTCGATCCATGAAGCCTGCATCCTGTCTGCCGCCGGTCAGCAAAGGGCAAAGCGATCTGCGATGCAAGCCATTGCATCGCCTGCGGCCCGGTCCTGCGGGACACGCGACACCCCGCCCTGTGCCCGTTTCCGTTGTCACCGAAGTTTTGCGTTCCGGTCATCGGGCTGTCACCGGTTCCGCCTAGACCCTCGGCCAGCCTTTTCACACCGGGGGACCGAATATGACCATGTTTCTGAAGGCCGGGGCCTTTGTCCTTGCCGCGCTTTCCGCGCAGACTGCCGTGGCGGCCGAGACGATCCGTTTCGCCGTCACCGATATCGACGGGATGGAAGCCGTCCAGCGCGAGATGGGCCCGTTCAAGGACGCGTTCGAGAAGGCGTCGGGGCTGACCGTCGAGTTCTTCCCCGTCTCGGGCCGCACCGTGGCGGTGGAGGCGATGGCGGCGGATCAGGTGGACTTCGTGCTGACAGGCCCGGCGGAATATGTCGTGTTCAACGCACGTCTGGATGCGCAGCCGGTGGTGACATGGAACCGGCCCGACTATTTCTCGAACGTCGTGGTCCTCGACTCGTCGCCCTATCAGACGGTGGCAGACCTGAAGGGGCAGATGATCTCGTTCGGCGAGATCGGGTCCACCTCGCAGCACCTGTCGCCCGCGACGATCCTGGCCGAGGGTGGACTGGTCTATGCGCAGGATTACGAGCCGGTCTTCCTGAAGCGCAACATCGCGATGGAGGCCCTGATCAAGGGCGAGATCGCGGCGATCGGTCTGAACCGGACGCATATCGACCAGATCACCGAGAAGTTCCCGGACCACGAGCTGCGGGTTCTGGTGAAGGGCGACGAGCTGCCGAATGACGTGCTGCTGGCGTCGGCCAAGGTGCCTGCCGAGGTGGTGGATGCCGTACGCAAGACCTTTGCCGAGCATGGGGATGCGCTTCTGGCGGCGATCACGACCACGGAAGAGAACGAGAAGTATGTCGGCGGCAGCTTCAACGCGACGGTCACCGATGCCGACTATGACGGCGTCCGCAGGATGTTCGAAAATGTCGGCGTGACCGAGTTCACCCAGTTCGTCGGCGAGTGAGCCGATGAACGCGCCGCTTCGGCAAGTGGTCGTCACGGGTTCTGCGATGGCAGGCCCCGTGGTGTCCGTTTCGGGTCTGGCCAAGGATTTCAACGGCAACCCCGTGCTGCGGGGGCTGGATTTCGCGGTCCCTGCCGGTGTGGCGACGGCGCTGATAGGGGCGAACGGGTCGGGGAAATCGACCGCGCTGAAATGCCTGATCCGGCTGGTCGAACCTTCGGCCGGGCGGGTGGAGATGCTGGGGCAGGATGTGGCGGGCCTTGGCGCCCGCGACCTGCGGCGGTTCCGGTCGCAGGTGGGGGTGGTCTGGCAGAAGCACAATCTGGTGCCGCGCCTGTCGGCCCTGTCGAATGTCGTGCATGGGGTGCAGGCACGCATGGGCGGCCCCCGCGCGTGGTTCCAGTCGCTGGCCCCTGCGGCGGTGCGGGAGGAGGCGATGGCCTGTCTTGCCCGCGTGGGGCTGGCGGCCAAGGCGCTGCAACGGGTGGACAGCCTGTCGGGCGGGCAGCAACAGCGGGTCGCCATCGCGCGGGTGCTGATGCAGCGGCCCGCCATCGTTCTGGCGGACGAGCCGGATGCGAGCCTTGATCCGCAATCGGGGGAAGAGGTGATGCGCCTTCTGTCCGGGCTGGCGAGGGAGGACGGGTTGACCCTTCTGTTCATCTCGCACCGGATGGAACACACGCTGGAATTTTCGGACCGGATACTGGGATTGCAGGGCGGGCGGATCGTCATGGATCGCGTCACGGCCAGCACGGATGCCGCGCAGTTGCGGCGGTTCTTCGAGGAATGAGCATGGCCGATGTGTCCATCCCGCGCTTTCAGCGGCGCAGCCTGCCGGAATGGCTGGGTTTCGTCGTGGTGGCGGCGCTGGTGATCAGTTCCATCGCGGCCACCGCGCCGGAGGTGGGGGCGCTGGGGCGGGGGATCGAACGGCTTTTCGCGCCGTCGGGTCTGCTGGCGCAGATGTTCCCGCCCGACCTGTCGCGCGTGGACCGGATCGCGTGGAAGCTTCTGGAGACGTTGCAGATGGCCGTGGCCGGGGCGGCGCTGGGTCTGATCTTCGCGGTGCCCTTTGCCATCCTTGCCACCGACCGGCTGTCGCCGCATCCGGCGGTGCGGCTGGTGGCGCGGGGGGTGATCGCGCTGTTCCGCACCATCCCCGACCTCGTCTGGGCCATCTTCTTCATCATCATGGTGGGGCTTGGCCCTGCGGCGGGTGTCCTTGCCATCATGGTGGACAAGATCGGCTTTGCGGGGCGGTTCTTCGCGGAAGCCATGGAAGAGGCCGATACCGGCCCGCAGGACGCGCTGCGCGCCATCGGGGCCAGCCGGACGGGCATCGTCTTTTCCGCCGTCTTCCCGGCCTGCCTGCCGTCCTTCACCGCCACATCGCTCTTCGCGCTGGAAAAGGCGGTGCGGGGGTCGGCGGCGCTGGGTCTGGTCGGGGCGGGGGGGATCGGGGTGGACCTGAAGGTGGCCTTCGACCTGTTCAACTATGACGAGGCGCTGACCATCATCCTGATGCTGTTTGCGCTGGTCCTGATCGTGGAGCAGGGGTCCGGCTGGATCCGCTCCAAACTCATCTGAGGGATGGAATGAAGACCGACAGTGCGCATGTTTACTGGGACGCGGAATGGCACAGGGCCGACGGGACGTCGCAATGGGCGAAGGCCGAGGCCGAGGTGACGGATCACGCGCCAGGGCTGCCCGCCGGGGCGCGGGTGCTGGACCTTGGCGCGGGGATCGGGCGCCATGCGCTGGCGCTGGCGCGGGCGGGACTGCGGGTGGCGGCGCTGGATGCGTCGGAGCAGTCGGTCAAGGTGATCGGGCTTGCGGCGCAGGCGGCGGGGCTGGAGATCGAGGTGCGGCAGGGGGCGATGACGGAATTGCCCTTTGCGGATGGCAGCTTCGACCACGTGCTGTCCTGGAACGTGATCTACCACGGCGACGAGGGCGTGGTGGCGCGGACGCTGCAGGAGGTGCGGCGCGTTCTGCGCCCCGGCGGGACCTTCATGGCGACGATGCTGTCGGCGCGGCGCCTGCCGGTCGAACAGGCGAAGGCGCGGGGGCATGAGGTGTCGCCCGGGTGCTGGGTGTTCGAGGGGGAGGGGGACAAGGTCCATCCCCATTACTTCTGCGATGCGGCGACGCTGGTCCGGCTGCTGGACGGGTTCGAACTGATGCGGCTGGAGGATCGGGAGCATTCGACGCCCGGATCATGGCATTGGCACCTGCTGGCGGAGCGTCTGTGATGGGGGCTTTCGTCGTCGAAGGGGCGCGGGTGGTTCTGGCGGACCGGGTCGAGCCTGTCTCGGTCCGGGTGGAGGGCGGGGTCATCACGGGGATCGACGTGGCGCGGGACGGCGCGGCGGTGATTGACGGGACGGGCCGGGTGCTGGCCCCGGCCTTCGTGGACGTGCACGGGGATGCGTTCGAACGGCAGATCATGCCGCGTCCGGGGGTGATGGTCCCCATCGACGCGGCCCTGCTGGAGACGGACCGGCAACTGGCGGCGAACGGGATCGCCACGGCCTATCACGCGCTGACGCTGAGCTGGGAGCCGGGGTTGCGGTCGGTCGAAACCGGCTGGCAGGTGCTGCGCGGGTTGAAGCACTTGTCCAAGAGGCTGACGGTGGAGAACCACCTGCAACTGCGGTGGGAGACATTCTGCCCCGACGCGCTGCCCCTGATCGCCGAGGCGCTGGAGATGGCGGCGGTGCCTGCGGTGGCCTTCAACGACCATACCTCGTCGGCGATGCTGCATCCGTCCATCGCGGTGCATGACCGTCCCTTCGACCTCGTGCCGGACTATCCGCTGGCCGACGTCACCGCCGCCGCCTTCCGCGACAAGATGGAGGCGCGGGCGAAGCGGTCGGGGATGTCGGGCGCGGATTACGTGGCGCTGATGCTGGCGGTCTGGGACCGGCGCGGGCGGGTGGCGGATGACATCGCCAACGTGGCCTTCCTGGCACGGGATCGCGGGGCGCCGATGCTGAGCCATGACGACAGCCAGGTGGAGACACGGGATTTCTATCGCGCCCATGGGTCGCGGATCGCCGAGTTTCCGATGCATGATCGGGTATTCACGGCGGCACGCGAGGCGGGGGACTGGATCGTCCTCGGTGCGCCGAATGCGATGCGGGGGGGCAGCCACCTCGGCTCGCCGGGGGCGGCTGATATGATCCGGCGGGGCCTCTGCGACGTGCTGGCGTCGGATTACTTCTACCCCGCGATGCTGGGGGCCGTGGTGCGGCTGCTGGCGGACGGGGTGGGGGATCTGGCTGCGCTGTGGCGGCTGGTGTCGGCCAATCCTGCCGCTGCGATGGGTCTGGCCGACCGGGGGCGCATCGCGCCGGGGATGCGGGCGGACCTGCTGCTGCTGGACTGGCCGGAACAGGGGATGCCTGCGCCACTGCGGACATGGGTCGCGGGGCGCGGGGGGTATTCGGCGCTGCCGGACATGGTGGCGCGAACCGAGGTTTTCGGCTGACGGAGGGTGCGATGACGGATGCCGCCTATGGGGAAGACGTGCCGGGGTTCACCTATTCCCATCCCGGGATGCCCCGCCTCCGGCGCGGTCTGATCCGGGCGGTGGAGCGGATCAGCGGCCAGCCGATGCTGCGCAGCCTGTATCTGGACTGGGCCGCCGCGCCGCCTGCGGGCGAGACGGTGTTCGACGCCGCGCTGCGCCTCTTGCGGATCGAGGCGGGGATGCGCTGGCACGGGCCTGCGGCCGCGGTGCCGCGTGAGGGGGGTCTGTTGCTGGTGGCGAACCACCCTTTCGGGATCGTGGACGGGTTGGCGCTGGGCCAGTTGGGGATGCGGCTGCGGGGGAACGTGCAGATATTGACCAATTCGGTCCTCTGCCAGCCGCCGGAAGTCAGCCGGCACCTGCTGCCCATCGATTTCAGCGGCACGGCCGAGGCGAAGAAGGCCTCGGCCCAGAGCCGCAGGCTGGCGGCGGAGTTGCTGGCGGCGGGAAAGGTGGTGGCGATGTTTCCGGCGGGCGGGATCGCGACGGCGAACGCGCCGCTGCGGGGGCGGGCCTTCGATGCGGAATGGCATTCCTTCATGGGCCGTCTTGCGACGGTTCCGGGCGTCACCGTGCTGCCCGTCTTCTTCCACGGCCAGAACTCGCGGCTGTTCCAGATGGCAAGCCATATGTCCTATCCGTTGCGTCTGGCGATGATCTTTCACGAGACGCGGCGTCTGATGGGGCGGCGGCTGGGGATGGAGATCGGGGCGCCGGTCCCGTCGGACGTGCTGCGCACCTTGCCCAAGGGCGCGGTTGCCGCAGACCTGCGCCGCCGCGTGATGCGTCTGGGCGGGGTGCCGGACGAGGTTTTCGTCTGGCCCGCCCATGTGAAATGGTGACGCGTCAGGCGACGCGCCGCCCTTCCACCCAGGTCGAGCGCAACATTCCCGCCGTGCCGAAGCGGCGCACGCGGATCAGGTCGGCGCGTTTGCCGGTGGCGATCTGGCCGCGATCGTCAAGCCGCGCCGCCTGTGCCGGGGCCGCCGTCACCGTGGCGATCCCGCGCGGCAGGTCGTCCCACAGGTCGCCCAGCATCAGCGCCGCCGAGAGGAGCGAGGAGGGCACATAGTCGGACGAGACGATGTCCAGAAGGTCCGACTGCGCCAGCGCCTGCGCCGCGACATTGCCGGAATGCGACCCGCCGCGCACGAGGTTCGGCGCCCCCATCATCACGGCGATGCCGTGGACGCGGCAGGATTGCGCGGCCTCGACCGTGGTGGGGAATTCGGCAAAGGTCGCGCCGTGGCGGGCCGAGGTGGAAACGTGGTCCTGCGTGGTGTCGTCATGGCTGGCCAGAACGGCACCGAAGCGCCGCGCCTCGGTCACGGCGGCCTGTTCATGTGCCTGCGCGAACCGGTCCGACAGTGCCTTCTGCGCGGCGATGTGATCCAGGAATTCGGCATCGGAAAAGCCGTGCTTGCCGCAGACGTAGTTCTTGAGCTGCGTCAGGTCGCGGAACTGGCGCTGGCCGGGGGTATGGTCCATCAGGCTGACGATGCCGATGCCGTCCTCGGGGCCGAATTTCGCAAGCTCCTCGATCAGGGTTTCGGAACAGACTTCGGCCCGCAGGTGGATCCTGTGGCTGATCCGCAGGGCGCCGCTGTCGCGCAGGGCCATGATCTCATCCGCCAAGGCGCGGGCATATTCGCCGTAATTGGCCTTCTTCGATTTCACCGACCCGACGCGGAGCGCATCGAAGACGGTTGTGATCCCGACCGAGGCAAGCTCGGCGTCATGGGCGATGATGGCGGCGGCGTGGGGCCAGCCGACCTTGGGGCGCGGTTCTATGTGGCGTTCCAGATTGTCGGTATGCAGCTCGATCAGGCCGGGAAGCAGGAGGTCGCCGTCAAGGTCTTCGCCCGCGCGGGTGGGGGTGTCCGAGATGTCGGCAATCCGCCCCTCGCGGATCAGGACGGACCCGTGCAGGATGCTGTCGGGCAGGACGATACGGGCATTTGTCAGGACGGTTTCGGTCATCTTTGGCTTCCGGTTCCGGTCGGAGGATGATGTGGTGCCTCAGGACCGTCACACGGGTGTGACAGTCGGGCATTAGGGCAGGGCGCATGGAAGAATTTCGACGCTATGCGATCTATTACGCGCCCCGTGACGGGGCTTTTGCCGGTGCCGTGGCAAGCTGGCTGGGCTGGGACCCCGTGGCGGGGGTTGCGGTTGCGCATCCGTCGCTGGACGGTTTGCCCGCGCCGGTCGCGGCGTTGACCGCCGAGCCCCGGAAATACGGCTTCCACGGGACGATCAAGGCGCCGTTCCGGCTGGCCGGTGGGGTCGGTCGCGGCGATCTGGAGCACGCGGTCGCACGGCTTGCCGCGCGTCTGGCCCCGGTCGTGATGCCGGGGCTTCGGCTGGCGGCGCTGAAGGGTTTTGTCGCTTTGTTGCCCGAAGGCGACGAGTCGGACCTGCTGGAGCTGGGGGCGGAGGTCGTCACGGAACTTGACCCGCTGCGTGCCGCGCTGACCGGGGCCGAGGTGGCGAAGCGGCGGCCCGAACGCCTTTCCGCGCGGCAACGGGCGTTGCTGGACCAGTGGGGTTACCCCTATGTGATGGAGGAGTTCCGGTTCCACCTGACCCTGACCGGCACTCTGGACGAGGGGCAGGCGCAGGCGGTCATGGCCGTGCTGGAGCCCTGGCTCGCGCCGGTCCTGCCCCGGCCCTTCGTGATCGGGGACCTGTGCCTGTTCGGCGAGGATGCGGCGGGGCGGTTCCATCTGCTGTCGCGTCACGCGTTGACCGGCTGAAGCGCGGACAGGAAACGGGCGGTGCCATCGGCCAGCGTGCCGCCATTGACCACATCCGTCACATGCAGCCCCGCCGGAACGTCATAGCTGGCGCGGGCGATGCGGGCCTCGATATCCTCGGCCGTTTCGCGGCCACGGGCGAGAAGGCGGTCCCGCAGCACGGCCGAGGGGGCCGACACCCGGATGACGCGCAGATGCGGAAAGAGCGTCGCGGCGGCCTCCAGCGCATGGCGGGAGCCGTTGAAGAGAACATCCCGTCCGGCAAGGTGTTCCGCGATCTGGAGCGCGGGCAGGCCATAGCGCAGGCCATGCGCACGCCAGTCCAGCGCGAAGTCGCCACGCTTCTTGCGGGCGGCGAAATCGGCTTCCGTCACGCCCTCGAAATCCTCGCCCCCGCTTTCGGTCGGGCGGGTGATGACGCGGCGGACGACCAGCAGGTCGGGCCGCACGCGGCGTGCGGCGTCGATCAGCGTATCCTTCCCCGCGCCGGAGGGGCCGACGACGGCGATGAGCTGGCCGATCATGTGGCGGCCCCCGTGGCGCCGGGCGGCGTGAAGGCCGTGACGTCCACCAGCCGGTCGCAGACGCGGGCGCGTGCGCCTTCGTCGTGGAAGATGCCGAGGATGGCCGCGCCCCGCGCCTTCGCCTCTTCGATCAGGGTCAGCACCGTTTCGCGGTTGGCGGCGTCGAGGCTGGCCGTGGGCTCGTCGAGCAGGAGCGCAGGGTAGGGATGGGCGAAGCCCCGCGCGATGTTGACGCGCTGCTGTTCGCCGCCCGAAAAGGTGGTGGGCGACAGGGACCACAGCCGTTCGGGGATGTTCAGGCGGGTCAGCAGGGTGGCGGCAAGGGCGCGGGCCTCATCCGCCGGGGTCCCGAGGACGCGCAGGGGTTCGGCCACCACGTCCAGCGTGGGAACGCGGGGGACGACGCGCAGGAACTGGCTGACATAGCCCAGCGTCGCGCGGCGCAGCGCGATGATCTGGCGCGGCTCGGCGGTGGCGACGTCGGTGTCGCCCACCATGATGGAGCCGGAAGCGGCAAGGTAATTGCCCCAGATCATGCGCATCAGCGTGGATTTGCCCGCACCGGAGGCCCCGGTCAGCCCCACGCATTCGCCGTGATTCACCGAAAGCGTCGCGCCCGCCATCACCGGGATCGCCGCCGCGCCCTGATTGTGCAGGGTGAAGGTCTTGGAAAGATCGGAAACGCGGATCATGGGTCAGACCTGCAGGACAGAGGACACGAGGAGTTGGGTATAGGGATGCTGCGGGTCGTCCAGAACCTGATCGGTCAGGCCCTGTTCCACCACGCGCCCCGATTTCATCACCATCAGCCGGTCGGCCAGCAGCCGCACCACGGCAAGGTCATGGGTCACGATGATGGCGGAAAGCCCCATCTCGCGCACCAGCCCGCGCAGAAGGTCGAGGAGGCGGGCCTGCACCGACACATCCAGCCCGCCCGTCGGTTCGTCCATGAACACGAGTCGCGGGCCGGTGACGAGGTTCCGTGCGATCTGCAACCGCTGCTGCATCCCGCCTGAAAACGCGGTGGGGCGGTCGTCGATGCGTTCCGCCGCGATCTCCACCCGTCCCAGCCAGTCGGTCGCGCGGGCGCGGATGTCGCCATAATGGCGTGCGCCGATGGCCATCAGGCGTTCGCCGACATTGCCGCCCGCCGTCACCCCCATCCGCAGCCCGTCGCGCGGGTTCTGGTGGACGAAGGCCCAGTCGGTGCGCGACAGGCGGCGGCGTTCGGGTTCCGTCATCGCCAGCACGTCGCGGGGGCCGGTGGCGGTGGCAAAGATCACCTGCCCCTGATCCGGCGTCAGGTGGCCGGCAAGGCAGGAAAGGAGGGTCGATTTCCCCGACCCGCTTTCCCCCACGATCCCCAGAACCTCCCCCGGCCACAGGTCGAAGGACACGTCGGCGCAGCCGATGCGGCTGCCGTAGAGTTTTGTCAGCCCGTCCACGCGCAACAGGGGCGCGGCGGCGATGGGGTCCATCTTCATTCTGCAGCCTCCTGCATCGTCAGGCGGCCCGCATGGCCCGCCTCGCGCCGCGTGCGGCAGAAATCGGTGTCGGAACAGACGAACATCCGGCCCCCCGCGTCATCCACGATCACCTCGTCCAGATAGCTGTCCGACGCGCCGCAAAGGTCGCAGTCATGCGGGGCTTTCGTCGCCTCGAACGGGTGGTCGTCGAAGTCGAGGCTGACGACCTGCGTATGCGGCGGCAGCGCATAGATGCGCTGTTCGCGCCCCGCGCCGAAAAGTTGCAGTGCGGGGCAGTCGCCGAGTTTCGGGTTGTCGAATTTAGGGATGGGCGAGGGGTCCATCACATAGCGCCCCTCCACCTTCACCGGATAGGCGTAGGAGGTGGCGATGGACCCGTGGCGGGCGATGTCTTCGTAAAGCTTCACATGCATCAGCCCGTATTCCTCGAGGCTGTGCATCTTGCGCGTCTCCGTCTCGCGCGGTTCGAGGAAGCGGAGGGGTTCGGGGATCGGCACCTGATAGACGAGGATCTGGTCTTCGGTCAGGGGATGTTCCGGGATGCGGTGGCGGGTCTGGATGACCGTGGCCTCTGCCGTCGCCTCGGTCGTGGCGATGCCGGCGGTGCGCTGGAAGAACTTGCGGATCGACACGGCGTTGGTCGTGTCATCCGCGCCCTGGTCGATCACCTTCAGCCGGTCTTCCGGTACCAGGCAGGCCGCCGTGACCTGCACGCCGCCGGTGCCCCAGCCATAGGGCATCGGCATCTCGCGGCTGGCGAAGGGGACCTGATAGCCGGGGACCGCGACGCCCTTGAGGATGGCGCGGCGGATCATGCGCTTGGTCTGTTCGTCGAGATAGGCGAAGTTGTAGGACTGGTCGGTCATGGCTTTGCCCTTGCGGCAAGGAGGCGGAGGAAGGCGGGGAGGGTCTGAGGCAGGAGGTCGGCAGGCGCAGGACGCAGGACGGTGTAGCCGAGCCGTTCGAGCGCGCCGGGGGGCGGATGGTCCGTACCGGGCTGCACGGTTTCCGGCAGGACGATGATGGCGATGCGGCGCGACGGGATGAGGAAATCCGCGATCCACGGGCCGACGGGCGCCTTGCGGCGCACGGAAAGGCCCATGAAACGGTGGTTGCGCAGGGCGGACCAGAGCACCGCCTCGGCCGGCGTCAGCGCGGCCCGCTGGGCGCGGGCGTGCAGGCGCTGGCTGTCGTTGCGATAGGCTGGCATGGCGGCT
>AYNO01000001.1 GCA_000500915.1 Rhodobacter sp. CACIA14H1 | reverse complement strand
ATCGCGTCCTATGTGCGGGGGGTGCGGGGGCGGACCTGCTGAACATCAACCCGTCCTACGTCTTCTTCCGGACGGTGGACGAGGTGCCTGCCGAAAAGGGACCGATCGGTGCGATGGGCCGGTCGATCACGGCGTTCCGGTCGGTGGCGATCGATCCGTCCTTCACGCCTCTGGGTGCGCCCGTCTGGGTCGAGAAGTCGGGGGCGGAACCGATCCGCAGCCTGATGGTGGCGCAGGATACCGGCGGGGCGATCAAGGGGCCGCAGCGGGCGGATATCTTCTATGGCACGGGTCGCGCCGCGGGGGATGCGGCGGGAACGGTGAAGGATGGCGGGCGGATGGTCGTGCTGCTGCCGATCGACCGCGCCTATGCGATGTTGCCGGACGGCATGTGATGGCCCGCCGCCGCACGCTGCGCCCCGAGGAGGAGGAGCTGTGGCAGGCCGTCGCCCGCACGGCGCGGCCGCTGCATCCGAAGACGAAGGGGTTTCTGTCGCGGGTGGAACCGGCCGCGCACCCGCCCGCCCCCGAGGTGAAGCCGCGCGAGGCGGAGATTCCGAAAGGCTGGCTGGAGCCGTTCCGTCTGGGCCAGAAGGCGCGGGTGCCTGCGGGGCATGACATCGCGCCGTCGCTGGGCGAGGCGCTGAAGGCCGCGCCTTTGCAGATGGATGCAAAGCTGCACGGGCGGATGGTGCGGGGGAAGCTGCTGCCGGAGGCGCGGATCGACCTGCACGGCATGACGCTGGCCGAGGCGCATCCGGAACTGATCCGCTTTGTCCTGAACGCGCAGTCGGCGGGGATGCGGCTGGTGCTGGTCATCACCGGCAAGGGCAAGCGGGGCGAGGATCATGGTCCCATCCCGCAGCGGATGGGCGCCTTGCGGCATCAGGTGCCGCAATGGCTGCGGCTGCCCCCGTTGGGTCCTGCGGTGTTGCAGGTGACGGAGGCGCATCTGAAACATGGCGGCAGCGGGGCCTATTACGTCTATCTGCGCAAGCGTTAGCGCGGCGGCAGGGTGCGGGCGCTGCGGCGGATGCCGAGTGTCAGGATGGCCGTCGCCATGACGAACCATGCGGCGAAGAAGGGCATCTGTTCGGGCAGGTCGTGGCCCGCGTCGATCATCAGGCCGGACAGGGCGGGACCGATGGCGGTGGCAAGGACCATGGCCGCGCCGATGGTGGCACGGATCGCGCCGATGTGGCGGGTGCCGTAGAATTCGGCCCAGAAGGCCATGGGCACGGTGAGTTGGGCCCCCGAACTGAGGCCCATGATGGCCATGGCGAAGGCGGCGGTGCCGACGCTGTCGATCATGGGGAAGATGGCGAAGAACAGGGCCAGCGGCAGGACATAGACGGGCATCAGCCGCGCCGTTCCCCAGCGGTCCAGCGCCCAGCCGCCCGCGAACATCGCCGTGACCGAAGCGGCGGTGAAGGCCGGGAAGGTGGCGACGAGGGAGAGGTGGGACCAGCCCTTCACCCCGGCCAGATGGACCTGCTGGAAGAAGAAGGCCGTGATGAAGCAGGGCGGGCCCACCAGGGCGGGCAGGACGCACCAGAACAGCGGGTGGCGCAGCATGTCGGCGCGGGTCCAGTGGCGGCCACCCATGCCCGGCGCGTCATTCTCGGCGCTGATGGATTGCGGTGTGCGTTCGAGGCGCAGCAGGTGCCACATCAGGGGGATGGTGGCCGCGATGACCAGCGCCGCGACCAGCCAGAGCGTCTGCCAGTGGAACAGCGCCTTCAGCGAGACGAAGCCGAGGGGCATCGCCACCTCGCCCACCGAAAAGCCCAGCGCGGCGACGGCAAGGGCGCGGCCACGGGAGGCGACGAACCAGCGCGACATGGCGACGCCTGCGGTCTGGACCATCATGCCCTGACCGAAGAGCCGGAGGGCGAAGATGGCGACGGGCAGCAGCCAGCCGGTGGGACCGGTCGCCATGAGCAGGCAGGCGCAGGTCAGGGCGGCCATGACGGTCGTCCCGAGGTGACGCACGCGGAAACGGTCGGTCAGGGCGCCGGACCAGAGCATGAGGAAGGCCGATGCCATGGTGCAGGCCGCATAGAGCGTGCCCCATTGCCCGTGGGTCAGTCCGTTGGTTTCACGGATTTCGGCGGCGAAGACGGAGATGAAGTAGGTCTGCCCGAAGCCCGACAGGAACGAGAGCAGGAAGCCCGCAAGAAGATAGGGCGCATTGGCGCGCAGGAAGGCAAGGAAGGCCATGCGTGCCGTTGTCCCACCGATGCCGGCGAAAGGAAAGCCGGATCAGCGCAGCAGCCCCGTATTGCTGACCGGCCGGATCACGATGCGCGTGGCGTTCCGGACGTTGAGGATCACCCCCGGCAGAAGGCCGGGGCTGGATGCGGCATCGGCACCGAAGGCCAGATCCACATCCTCGATCCGCACCAGCAGGCTGATGAGCGCCGGAGAGGTGCCCGCCACGAAATGCCCGTCCCCCGTCGAGAAGGCGGCGACATCGACATAGGTCACCTGCAGATCTGCCACGTCATCCATGCTGTCCAGCGACCCGAGCCGCCCGCGCTGGCCGGTGATGAGCGCGGAGAGGCGCAGGATCCTGTCGCGTTCGGAGCCGAAGATGACGAAGGGTTGCGGGAGGGTGCCGATCTCGCGCGCCTGCATCCGGAACACCTCGACATCCAGGTCGGGCGAGAGGAGCGCGACGCCGCCGATCCGCGACAGGGTCGCGCGGTCGGACAGGGCGATGTCGCGCAGGACTTCCATGGTGAGGAAGCCCCCCATGGAATGCGCGACGAGGACCACTTCGGTCGCGCCGGCGGCGATGGTTTCGCGGATGAGGCGATGCAGGCCGTCGCGGGCGAACATGACCGAGTCGCGGTCATAGACATAGCCAAGCGGTTCGGCCGCCGAGGGCCAGGAATAGTGGACCGCCACGCCCGGAACCTCGAGGTCGTGGTGAAGCTGGGCCACGCGGTACAGGCCTTCGGTGAAGGTGTTGTTGTAGCCGTGGACGAAGATCACGGCTTCGCGCCCGTTCGCGGCCAGCGACTTGCGCAGGTCGGCGCGGAATGTGCCGGCGCTGGAATAGAGGACCGGGTTGGTCGTCAGGAAATCGGTGGAAACGTTCGGCTTCCCGGGTTTTCCATACTTGACCTTGCCGATTTCGCGGTCGGGCGGGATGGCGACGTCATAGCGGGCGAAGTTGATCTCTTCGGACCGTTCCGGTCCGAATACGCCTGTCGGTTCAAGCACGCGGGATGTGCCGACATAGACCGTGGACAGAGTGCCCTGCACGCTATCGGGAGGGACGACGACCATGGCCCCCCGCGGGGTGCAGGCCGACAGGGCAAGCGCGAGGGCAAAGGCGATGTGGCGGCGCAACGGACTGGTCCCTGAAAAGGCATTGCGCCAGTGATCCGTCCCGCGGCGCCGCGGGTCAAGCGTGATGCGACCGTCAGAGCACGTAGCGGGAGATATCCGCCGACCGTGCAAGCTGGCCGACATTTGCATCGACGAAACGCGCATCGATGGTGACGGTTTCCCCACCCCGGTCAGGGGCGGTGAAGGAGAGTTCCTCGAACACGCGTTCCATGATGGTGTAGAGACGGCGCGCCCCGATGTTTTCCACGCTGCGGTTCACGTCTGCGGCGATGCGGGCCAGCGCCTCGATCCCGTCCTGCGTGAAGGCGACCGTGACCTCTTCGGTGGCCATGAGGGCGGAATACTGGCGTGTCAGGGCGTTGTCCGTTTCCGTCAGGATGCGGACGAAGTCGTCTTCGGTCAGCGGTTGCAGTTCGACGCGGATCGGAAGCCGGCCCTGAAGTTCGGGCAGCAGGTCCGAAGGTTTGGCGATGTGGAAGGCGCCGGAGGCGATGAAGAGGATGTGGTCGGTCTTCACCGGCCCGTATTTGGTGGAGACGGTGGTGCCTTCGATCAGCGGCAGCAGGTCGCGCTGCACGCCTTCGCGGCTGACATCGGCGCCACGGGCATCGGCGCGGGCGCAGATCTTGTCGATTTCATCGAGGAAGACGATCCCGTTTTCCTGCACGGCATCCAGCGCAGCGGACTTGACCGCTTCGTCGTCCAGCAGCTTGTCGGCCTCTTGTCCGATCAGGATGTCGTAGCTTTCGGCGACCGTCGTCTTCTTGCGGGTGGTGCGTCCGCCGAAAGCCTTGAACAGGTCCTGCAGGCCCTGCATCTGCATTTCCATGCCGTTGCCGCCGGGGAACATGCCCATCATCGGGGTGGAGCTGTCCTGGATTTCAAGCTCGATCACGGTGTTGTCGAGTTCGCCGCGCTTCAGCTTCTGGCGGAACATCTCGCGCGTCTGGTCGCGGGCGTCCTTGCCGGCCAGCGCCTCGATCACGCGGTCTTCGGCGGCCTTGTGGGCGCGGGCCTTCACATCCTCCCGCATCCTCTGGCGGGTTTCGATCATGGCGGCATCCACCAGATCGCGGATGATGCTGTCCACGTCGCGGCCGACATAGCCGACTTCGGTGAACTTGGTCGCTTCGACCTTGAGGAAGGGCGCCTTGGCGAGTTTGGCCAGACGGCGGCTGATTTCCGTCTTGCCGACGCCGGTGGGGCCGATCATCAGGATGTTCTTCGGATAGACCTCGTCACGCAGGTCGTCGCCCAGTTGCTTGCGCCGCCAGCGGTTGCGCAGCGCAACGGCGACGGCGCGTTTGGCGTCGCGCTGGCCGATGATGAAACGGTCGAGTTCCGAGACGATCTCGCGCGGGGTGAGGTTGGTCATGGCGTGGCCCCCTTGGCTGCCTGACCGATGTAGCGGTTGCAGGGCCGGAGGCCAAGGTGCGGGTGCGCCGCTTGCGTATCATCAGCCGTGCGGGGGCCGGAAAGTCAGAACGGTATGCATCCGGTCAGCAGGCGGGGAATCGGAAAGCGCGGCGGTGATGGCATCCATTCCCGCAATGATCGCGCTCTGCGGTTCGGCCCACACATCTGCGGTTTCCAGCGTCAGGCACAGCGGCATCCATTCGATATCCGCAAGGCCACCGGGAAAGAGCGCCTCGGCCGTGACGGACCAGACACGTTCGAGTCCCTGCCTGTCGGGCACGGTGCGGATGGGCCCGGACAGGCAGGCATAGCGGTCATGGTTGCGGCCTGTCAGGCAGTAGAAGGCCCGAGCCCCCGGCGACTCGACCGCGCGGACGAGGTCCGTGTCCGTTCCGGCAAGGAACCAGAGCGTGCCGGGGTCCGGCCCGACGAGATGCGCCATCGGCCGGAAGGGCATGGGGGTGTCCTGCACCCCCAACATCCCGACCTGCACGACCGAAAGCTCCTGCGTCAGGGCTTTCTGCAGGTCCACGGGGTCAGAGCCCCGCGGACCAGTCGTCCACTTCCCGCTCGGCCTCTTCGCGGGCGCGGCCATACCGGCGCTGGATGGCACCGACCATCTCGTCGCGGCGTCCGCCGATCTGTGTCCATTCGTCGTCGGTGATGTCACCCCATTTCGCCTTGGCGCGGCCCATCATTTCCTTCCAGCCGCCTTCGATCTGGTCCCAGTTCATCGAGTCTCTCCTTCTTGCTGTGTGCAGGACAAACGCGCCGCGGGAAGCTGCGTTCCCTGCGGAACCCGCCGCGCCTGCAGGGGTTTCCCAACGGGGCGCGACAGGTGGTCGCCCGCGGGGGAGGGCCAATGGACCGGCTGGACAGGTATGTGCCGCTGGCGGTCATCCTGATCGCTACCTTCGCAACCCTTGCCGCGCTGGATGCGGCCGAGAGCGTGCTTGCCCCCATCGTCCTGGGGATCGTGACGGGTATCGTCTTGTCGCCCCTGTCCGACCTGTGGGAGCGGTGGGGCCTGCGACCTGCCCTTGGCGCGGCGCTGAGTCTGGTGCTGACGGTGTCGGTGATCGGCATGGTGGTCATGCTGATGCAGCCCATCGCGGCCCGGCTAGTGCAGCAGGCGCCGAAGGTCCTTGCCGACATGCAGGAAACCATCGACCGGCTGTCGGGCATGTTGCGCGGTTTCCAGGACGCGACCGAGGTGGTGGCCGAAGCGATCCTGACCGAGGGGGGCGAAGCGAAATCCGAAACCGCGACGGCAGGCCTGCCCACCGTAACCGACGCGATCATGCTGGCCCCTGCGATCGTGGCGCAGGCGACCATATTCGCGGGCGTCCTGTTCTTTTTCCTGCTGACGCGGCACGAGGTTTACGGGACGCTGGCGCGTCTGGTCGCGGTCGAGGTGGACAGCATCCAGATGGTCGCCCGGCTGCGCCGCGCCGAACGCCATGTGTCGCGGTATTTCCTGACCGTGTCGCTGATCAACGCGGTTCTCGGGATGGCGACGGCGGTTGCGCTGGGCCTGATGGGCCTGCCGGACAGCGTGCTGTGGGGTGTGACGGCGGGCCTGTCGAATTTCATCGTCTATCTTGGTCCGCTTGTCCTTTCGATCGGTCTGCTGGCAGCCGGGATTGCCGCCTTTGACGGGGCGATGGCGATGGCGCCCGCCGCTGCCTTCATCATCCTGAATTTCCTTGAGAGCCAGTTCATCACGCCTGCCTTCGTCGGCCGGCAGATGGAGGTGAACCCGCTTGTCGTCTTCTGTGCGCTGGTCTTCGGAATGTGGCTCTGGGGGGCGATCGGGGGGCTTGTCGCCCTGCCCATCGCGATCTGGGTGCGCGTCCTGCATGACAGCCGCGTCCTGTCCACCGCCAGCCTGCCGCCCGAGGCCGTCGAGGCGGCCCGCGACGAGGGCCATTAGGCCGCTGCGGCCTTTGCGCCCGGCATGAAGCGGACGGAGAGCCGGCACTGCCCGTCGGCGAATTCGCGCTGGAAGGTCCCGCCCAGTTGGCGCGAGAAGCCGCGCAGGAGCTGCGTGCCGATACCGGAGGAGTCTTCCGCCGGATCGACCCCTGTTACCGGAAGTCCGCACGCATCGTTCGTCACCTGCAGCACGACCTTTCCGTCAGCGCCGGAGCGGAGCGACAGGGAAAGCGCGGGCAATTCGCCGCTGCGTGTCGTGGCGAAACGCAAGGCGTTCGACAGGGCCTCGGTCATCAGCAGGGCAAGGGGGACGGCCTGGTCCAGTGACAGGGTGACATCGTCGAAACTGGTCGTAACCCTGACATTGCGACCCTGCGCCGTCGAGGCGCGGACAATCTGTTCGACAATGCCGGGAAACAAGCGGTCGGCGCGGATCTCGGAGACGTCGGCAGTCTGGTACAGGCCGTTGTGGATTGTGGCCAGCGACAGCATCCGTTCCTGCAGGCTGCGCATGATGCGCCGCGCCTCGTCCGACCGGGTGCGGCGGATCTGCATGTTCACGATGGATGCGATGAGCTGGAGGTTGTTCTTCACGCGGTGATGCACTTCGCGCAGGAGGACTTCCTTGCCGTGCAATGCATCCTCGAGATCCGCCTCGTCCCGCAGGATGGCATGTGCCATGCGGGCGAAGGCTTCGGCGGTGTCACGGATTTCCTGCGGGGCGTTCTGCATGGGTATCGGGCGGATGCTGCGGCTGCCGTCCGCGAAATCAAGTATCGCGCCGCGCAGACGCCGGATGTGCCGCGTGACGAGCTTTTCCGCCGCAACCCATGCCGCGACAAGGCTGACCGCCCACATGAGTGCGGGCAGGATCAACGGGGGCAGGGATTGCCAGAGCGCGAGGCCGGCGATTTCCTGCGGCCAGCTGCCGAGGGCGAAGACCTCGCCATCCGTGACCTCTACCAGCGAATAGGCGCGATCCTCGCCCGACAACGAGGTGGCCGAAAAGGTGCGGGCCTGTCCTTCCGGCAGGGAAAGCAGGGTCAGGTCGTTTCCTTCCGGAAGGATCGATTGCGCTTCTGCCTCCGGGACGGATGACAGCAGGATCGTCCCTGTCCGGTCGAAGAGGAGCAGCGCGAAGCCGTCGCGCGGTTCCGGGTCTGGCGCAACGGACGGCAGGGTGACGGTTGCCACCCCGCTGACCGCCCCGCCATCGTCGCTTTCGGGAAAGAGGACTGCCAGACGGTTTCCGCCGCCTTCGTCCGCGCGTGCCGCAAGTGCCGGCAGGCCGCGCGTCAAGACGGCGCTGAAGGCGGGCGAAGGGGAAAGCGGCGGTTCGGTCCCGGGCGAGGCACAGCGCAGCGACCCGTCGGCAGCGTAAACCGCCGCTGCCGCGTGGCCGCCTTGCGCGACGATCCGCGCAAGGATGCGGTTGCAGGTTTCTGCATCGGCCAGGCGCAGGGCCGCGATGGCCTCGGCCGCGCCCTGCGCGCGCTTTATGGCGGTCAGGCCGGGCCCTATGGCGCGGAGCGTTTCGCCGGCAAGCGCGGCTTCGGAATGGTTGCGGGCATTGGCAATCAGGTCTGCAGACTGCGCAACGGCCACCAGCCCCACGGGCAACAGGGCAAGTCCGAGGACCAGGCCAAGCCGCACGCCGAGAAGATCGATGAAGCGTCTGTTTGCGGACCCCGCTGTCATGCAGCCCTTATTGCCGAACGGCTCATCACCGCCATGGTCGCGGCATCCGAACCCACGAATTCTTCGCCTTCCTCAAGCCCGAGGAGTTCGGCAAGCCGGAGCCGCGCACGGCTGGCGCGGCTTTTTACCGTGCCGACGGCGACCCCGGTCATCTCGGCCGCTTCCTCGTAGGAAAAGCCCGATGCGCCGACGAGGATCAGCACCTCGCGGTGGACCGGCGACAACTGGTTGAAGGCGACCATGAAATCGTTGAGCGCCAGTTTTCCGTCATGTGCCGGCTTTTCGAACAGCGTGGCCGTGTGGACGCCTTCGGGATCCGCGACGTCACGGCGGCGCTTGCGGACGCCGGAGTAGAAGGTGTTGCGCAGGATGGTGAACAGCCATGCACGCATGTTCGTGCCGGGTTCGAACTTGTCGAAGCTGGACCATGCCTTGACGATCGCATCCTGCACCAGATCGTCGGCAGCGGCGACATTCCGGGTCAGGCTGATGGCAAAGGCGCGCATGGCGGGCAGGTGGAGGGCGAGTTCCTCGCGCGGGTCCATCGGCGTTGCCGGCGTGCTGGTCCCCGTCATTTCCCGTCCTCCGATGCGGGGTCGGCATCGGATCTCGTGGCAGCCTCCGGTGCGGCCTGTTTCTGACGGAGTTCTTCGAGCAGCAGCTTGAATCGGTCGGGAACATCCTCCTGCAGAAGGTCCTGATAGACTTTCCGGAGATTTTCCTCGATCGTGTGTTTGAGGGTCGGCTTTTCCCGCTTGTCCTTCATCTGTTCCAGCATACTCATGCATCGACCCCCATCGCCATATCATGGAACCAAACGCGCTTCACCGCGTTTGGTTCCCGTCAGAAGTGAAAAACGGGGGACGAGCACATGAACACCACCGCGGCCGATCCGGCCTCCATCGTCGCGGCCAATCTTCCGTATCTGCGGCGCTATGCCCGCGCCCTTACGGGAAGCCAGGAAACAGGGGACCGATACGCCGCAGCGACGCTGGAAGCGATTCTGGAGGATCCGGAAGCGCTGACCCATGCGACGGGCCCCAAGATCGCGCTGTTCCGCGCCTTCCACCTTGTGTGGTCGAGTGCGGGGGCACCACTCGGGAATCCGGATACGGAAATGTCGCGCAAGGCGCAGGACCACATGGCGACACTGACGCCCAACACCCGCGAGGCGCTGCTTCTGCACGCGATCGAGGGGTTCAGTTTTCCCGACATCGCCCAGATCATGCAGGTGACGGCGCGGCAGGCCGAGGAATTGGTCCATATCGCCAAGAACGAGATGGCGAATTCGGTCGCGGGTTCCGTCCTGATCATCGAGGACGAGGCGATCATCGCCATGGACATCCAGATGATCGTGGCCGAGATCGGGCACCGTGTCACCGGCATCGCGCGGACCCGTGCCCAGGCGGTGGAACTGGCGGCGCGGGAAAGGCCGGACCTCATCCTTGCCGACATCCACCTGGCGGACCAGTCGTCGGGTATCGACGCGGTGAATGACATCCTGCGGCAGTTCGACGAGATCCCGGTCATCTTCATCACCGCCTTCCCCGAGCGGCTGCTGACCGGAAAGAAACCGGAACCCGCCTTCCTGATCGTCAAGCCCTATTCCGAGGCGCAGGTGCGGTCGGCGGTCAGTCAGGCGATGTTCTTCGCTTCGACGGAATCCCTGACGACCTGAAGGTCCGAGGGCGGGAGACGGTCGAACCGTCTCCCGCCGCCGGGCTCCGCGTGACAGGGGGACGCGACGCGGAAGCCGGAAGGCCGACGCCCGTTATTCGGACAGGACGGTGGGGCGCCGACACCAGCCAAACGCGCGACAGGCTGTCCGGTTCCGCCCTGCTTGCCGCAACCTTGCCGTGTGGATGTACATACGGACGGCTGTAATACGTCACGAACTATGGGCATGACATGCAAAAACGGATAGGTATCCCCCTTAACGGATGTTGATCGCGGTGGCGCAGGCCGGGCCGCAGGGGACGGAGGAACAGGGGAATGGCAAGCAAGGCGCAGGACGTGGCGATCTATCTGTCGCAGCATTTCCACCATGCATGGGACGCCTTCGGCTTCTTTGACCTGCAACGCCTGATGTACCTTGCGCAGGGCTGGCACATCGCATCGGGGCGGGGGCTGCTGTTCGACGGGACGATCACCGCGCATCGCACAGCCCCGCTTGCATCTTCGGTGAAGGGACTTGTTCCGCTGGAGGAGATGTTGCCTTCGCCGGAGCTCGAGTCCTTTGACGAAGATTTTCTGGACAGCTTCTGCGTGACCTACGGCGTCGCAACGCGCGATGCGGTCAAGCGGCAGGTGGACCGTGAAGACGGCGCATGGCGCCTGACGCTGCTGATCGGCGGGGAAGGGGCTGTCGTGCGTCCGGAGCTGATGCAGGCGACCTTCCGGCTGATGCTGCTGGACCATGCCGAGACCAGCCGGAAGATGCGCGAAAGCCAGATCGGCACCCGGATGCAGCGGGCGGTGGCGGATAACGTGGTTGCCTTCCGCCCGCGCTAGGGATCAGGCGGCCTGTTTCACCTTGGCCGGTGCGAAGGGCTGCCAGTCGAAGGCGTAGTAGCCATACATCTGTTCCAGCGCCGCGCGGGCGGCGGCCTGTTTGCGGGTTTCGGGTTCGATGCGGGTGACGCTTGCCATGATGGCCTCCTGATTTCGGCGTGAATCTAGGGGCTTGGGTGGCGTTCCGACAGGGACGATCCTGCAACCTCGACATGCGCGGGGCGCAAGGATCAGTCGCGTTTCTTCTCTGGCAGGCCCTTTCGCCGGGTGGCGGCGAGGTCCTCCAGTTCTTTCTCGGACATTCTGTCGGCCATGTCGCGCGAGGCACCTTTCAGGTCCTTCTTCGCGGTGTCGCCGCGTTTCGCCGAAAGGGCGGCGCCGGCGGCCTTTTGCTGGGCTTTGGATTTCGCGGGCATGGATCATCCTCCGTTTGCGATTGGGCGGAACGCCGGCTGACCGGGCGGGTTCCGTGGAACCCCCTGCGCCGGGGCGGGTTCGCCCTTCATGTCGGACAGGCCCGCGGCGCCGCGCGTGGCATGGCGCCCGCACCCTGCTGGCCATGATGCTGCCGGAGTCCGGCAAGAGGCAGAAGAACAAGGGATCGATCCATGACCGACGAACCGATGAACCGCAACGTGCCGACTTCCGACAGCACATCGGGGATGGACAGGGTGGAGCGCCCCGCCCAGAAGGGCAATGGCGGCGAGACGCACCAGCCGCCCGATGCCGCCGGGCCAAGGATGACGACGGGGCACGGGGTGCCGGTGGCGGACAACCAGAACACCCTGCGTGCCGGTGAACGGGGGCCTGCGCTGCTGGAGGATTTCCACTTCCGCGAGAAGATCTTCCACTTCGATCATGAACGCATCCCCGAAAGGGTCGTCCATGCAAGGGGTTACGGCGCACACGGTTTTTTCGAATGCTACGAGAGCCTGTCCGACATCACCCGCGCTGACCCGTTCCAGAAGGCAGGACAAAGGACACCGACCTTCACCCGCTTTTCCACAGTGGTCGGCAACAAGGGCAGCGTGGACCTTGCCCGCGATGTGCGGGGCTTTGCGACCAAGTTCTATACGCAGGATGGCAACTGGGACCTTGTGGGCAACAACATCCCCGTCTTCTTCATCCAGGACCCGATAAAGTTCCCCGACCTTGTCCATGCCGCCAAGCAGGAACCCGACCGCGCCTTTCCGCAGGCGCAGACGGCGCATGACAATTTCTGGGACTTCATCAGCCTGATGCCGGAATCGCTGCACATGATCATGTGGACGATGTCGGACCGCGCCATCCCGCGCAGCTTCCGGTTCATGGAAGGGTTCGGGGTCCATACCTTCCGGCTGGTGAATGCCGAGGGGAAATCTACCTTCTGCAAGTTCCACTGGCGACCCAAACTGGGCATGCAGTCGGTCCTGTGGGACGAGGCGCTGAAGATCAACGGGGCGGACCCCGACTTCCACCGGCGCGACCTGTGGGAGGCGATCGAGGTGCTGGGCGATCCGCCGGAATGGGAGCTGGGGCTGCAGCTGTTCGATGACGATTTCGCGGACCGTTTCGACTTCGACATCCTCGACAGCACCAAGATCATCCCCGAGGAGGAGGTGCCCTTGCGGATGGTGGGGCGGCTGGTCCTGGACAGGATGCCGGACAATTTCTTCAACGAAACCGAACAGGTGGCCTTCTGCACGCAGAACGTGGTGCCGGGGATCGACTTCACGAACGACCCTTTGTTGCAGGGCCGGAACTTCAGCTATCTGGACACGCAGCTGAAGCGGCTGGGCAGCACGAATTTCACGCAACTGCCGATCAATGCGCCGCGCTGTCCGGTCCACAACTTCTTTCAGGACGGCCACATGCAGCATCGCGGGCCGAAGGGGCGGGCGAATTACGAACCGAACTCCTGGTCGCCCGGCGGGCCGAGGGCGGATGCGGAGCATGGGTTCCGGTCCTTTGCCGAACCGGTGCAGGGCGAGAAGCGCAGGCTGCGGGCAGAGAGTTTTGCCGACCATTACAGCCAGGCGCGGCAGTTCTACCGCAGCCAGACGGCCATCGAGCAGCGCCATATCGCGGATGCGCTGATCTTCGAACTGGGCAAGGTGGAGGTGCCGGCAATCCGCGAAAGGGTGCTGGCCCATCTGCCGAGCATCGATGCCGGTCTGGCCGGACTCGTGGCCGAAGGGTTGGGGATGGACCTGCCCGAGCCGGTGGAACCCGCGGTGCAACCCGTTGATCTGGCTGTTTCCGACGCGCTTTCGATCCAGAAGAAGCAGGTGCCGACCTTCCGCGGGCGGAAGATGGGGATCGTGGTTTCGGACGGGGTGGAGGATGCGGTTCTGGACACGCTGATGTCCGAATTGTCAGCCGCCGGGGCCGTGCCGGCGATCATCGCGCCCCGGATCGGCGGCGTGGTGACGCGGGCGGGGGTGAAGGTGCCTGCGATGCTCCAGATGGAGGCCGCGCCTTCGGCGCTGTTCGATGCGGTGGCGGTGCTGCTGTCGGCCGAGGCCGTGCCGAAGGTTGCCGCCCTGCACGCGGCGCGGAGTTTCGCGGCGGATGCCATCGCGCATGGCAAGTTCATCGGGATGACGCAGGCCGCATCCGCCCTGTTCGCCATGGTCGGCGTGGAGGGGCGGGATGCAGGGATGTTCCTGCTGGAAGGAGCGGGGGATGTGCCCGCCTTCGTCAGCGCCTGTGCCGAGTTGCGCTATTGGCCACGGATCGAGGGCTGATTTTTCCCTTATGGAACAAGGAGAACGGACATGAGCGACGAGAACAGCCCCGATCCCGGCCGGACGCGGGAAATGCCGGACAAGCCCGACCATGGCGAGGAGAGCTATCGCGGGGCGGGGCGGTTGGACGGGATGCGCGCCCTGATCACAGGGGGGGATAGCGGCATCGGGCGGGCCGTCGCCATCGCCTTTGCGCGGGAGGGGGCGGATGTCGCCATATCCTTTCTGGACGAGGAGGAGGATGCCGGGGAAACGGCGCGTCTGGTGGAGGAGGCGGGGAAGCGTTGCCTGTTGATTCCGGGCGATATTTCCGAAGCCGACCATTGCCGCAGCGTGGTTGAGAAGGTGGTGGAGGCCTTCGGGGGGATCGACGTGCTGGTGAACAACGCGGCACATCAATCCTTCATCGAGGAGCTGGAGGAGATCACCGACGAGGAGTTCGAAAAGACCTTCCGCGTCAACATGTTCGCCACCTTCTGGCTGTCGCGCGAGGCGGTGCGGCACATGGGCGAGGGGGCGAGCATCATCAACACCGTGAGCATCAATTCCGACAAGCCGAACCCCAAGCTGCTGGCCTATGCGGCGACCAAGGGGGCGATCCGGAACTTCACGGCGGGGATGGCGCAACTGCTTGCCCCAAAAGGGATAAGGGTGAATTGCGTGGCGCCCGGGCCGGTGTGGACGCCGTTGATCACGGCGACGATGCCGGCGGAAAAAGTCCAAGGATTCGGGAAGGATACGCCCATCGGGCGGCCCGCGCAGCCGGTGGAGATGGTGTCGGCCTATGTGATGCTGGCGGAGCCGATTTCATCCTACGTCACGGGGGCGACAGTGGCGGTGACGGGGGGGATGCCGATGCTCTGATTTCCCCGCCGGGACGGGGGAACATCGCAGGCTTTGGGCGGTTGGTCCCCGGAGCTTTTCACATCACCGAAGGAGAGATGACATGAAGTCGAGGGAACTTGACGCGCTGTTCCTCGAGGCGCTGAAGGACATCTACTATGCCGAGCGGAAGATCCTGCGGGCGCTGCCCAAGATGATGCGGGCGGCGCAGTCCGAAGAGCTGAAGCAGGCGTTCCAGCAGCACCGCGAAGAGACCGAGGTGCATAAGGAACGGCTGGAGCAGGTGTTTGAAATGATTGGCAAACGCCCGTCCGGCAAGACCTGCCCCGCGATCGACGGGATCATCGAGGAGGGCGAGGAGGTGATCGACACCTTCAAGGGCGCCCCCGCGCTGGATGCGGGTCTGGTGGCTGCCGCGCAGGCGGTGGAGCATTACGAGATCGCGCGGTACGGGACGCTGTGCGCCTGGGCCAAGGTGTTGGGGATGCAGGATGCGGTGAATGTCCTGACCCAGACGCTGGACGAGGAGAAGCGCACGGACGAGCTGCTGAACCAGCTTGCCGAAGGGCAGATCAACGAGATGGCGGTCGCGGCGGAATAAACCGCGTCTGTTGCCCGAAATAGGCCCGGTGCAGCGTTGCTGTGCCGGGCTTTTCTGTGGCGGGGCGGGCGGTGCGTTAATCCTGCGGGTTTTCGGGGGTTTGGGGGTGCGGCGACCGTACCGGACCCTGTGCCGGAGTCTGTGCCGCAAACTGTCAGCACGCAGCGGGCTGCGCGTTCACGTTTACCATACTTTCCGAATCGCGGGGGACGGCGGAATTTGGCGCAAATTCCGGACCGGTTTGTGCGTCACAAACCGCCTTGCGGAAGCCAGAGCGCGACAGTCTGCCAGTCGAGGGGGGCTTCGCCTTCCTCGGTCCTGTCGGTGGTGACGGGGGTTTGCGACGTGTCGAGGACGCGGCGCCAGCGGCCTTCGGGCAGGGCGACGGTGCAGGCATCACCCGCGTTGAAGACGGCGAGGAAGCGGTCGTCACCATCCTGCCCGTCCTCGCGCAGGGGGAGCATCATGCCCAGCGTGCAGAGCCCCGCATCCTGCCAGTCGTCATCGGTCATCCAGCGCCCTTCGGGATGCCACCATGCGATATCGTTGCGCAGGGCAAAGCTGTGGCGGGCGAGCGAAAGGCGGGTCCGCAGCGCGGCAAGGTCGGCCACGGTGGCGATGAGGGTTTCGTCGGCGCTTTCCCAGTCGGTCCATGTCAGGTCGTTGTCCTGGCAATAGGCGTTGTTGTTGCCCTGCTGCGTGCGCCCCATCTCGTCCCCCTGCAGGATCATGGGGACGCCCTGCGACAGCATCAGCGTGGCGAGCATGGACCGGATGCGTCGGCTGCGGGCGGCGGTGATGGTGGCGTCACCGGTGGGGCCTTCGGCGCCCATGTCGTCCGACAGGTTGTGGGCGTGGCCACCCTCTTCGCCATTGGCGTCGTTCTTCGGGGCGTTGTAGCTGACCGTATCCATGAGGGTGAAACCGTCATGGGCGGCAAGGAAGTTGACCGAGGAGGTCGCGGGGCGGTGCGAATGGTCGAACTGCACCGGAGAGCCGGAGAGCCGTTCGGACAGCCTGCCGACCATCGCGGGATCGCGCCGCCAGAAGGCGCGGAGGTCGTCGCGGTATTTGTCGTTCCATTCGCGGAAGGGCCATGTGAAGGCGCCGACCTGATAGCCGTCCTCGCCCACATCCCATGGTTCTGCGATGAGCTTGACCGAGGACAGGACGGGGTCCTGACGGATGGCGGTGAAGAAGGTGCCGTCGCGTTCGAAACCCGTCGCCTCGCGCCCGAGGGTGGAGGCGAGGTCGAAGCGGAAGCCATCGACATGCATGACTTCGACCCAGTAGCGGAGCGAGTCGAGGACCATGCGCAGGACCATCGGATGCGCGATGTTCAGCGTGTTGCCGCAGCCCGTGCAGTCCCATGTGTGGCGGGGGTTTTCCTGTGACAGCAGGTAGTAGGAGGCATTGTCGATGCCGCGGAAGGACAGGGTGGGGCCGCGTTCGGACCCTTCGGCGGTGTGGTTGAAGACGACGTCGAGGATGACTTCGATGCCGGCGGCGTGGAAGGCCTTTACCGCCTCTTTCACCTCGGACAGGGCGTCGGTGGCGAGGTAGCGGCGGTGCGGCGCGAAGAAGGACAGCGTGTTGTAGCCCCAGTAGTTGGACAGCCCCCGTTCGAGGAGGTGGCGGTCATCGGCGAAGGCATGGACGGGCATCAGTTCGATGGCGGTGGTGCCGAGGCGGAGCAGGTGGTCGATCACGGCGGGGTGCGACAGGCCGCGGAAGGTGCCACGGTCGGAGTCGGGGACGGCGGGGTGGCGCATCGTCAGGCCGCGCAGGTGCGACTCGATCAGGAAGGTGCGGTCCCATGGCGTGCGCAGGGCGCGGTCGGAACGCCAGTCGAATTCGGGGTCGGTGACGATGGATTTCGGGACGAAGGGGGCGCTGTCGCGGTCGTCGCGGGTGAGGTCGTCGCCGGTGACGGGGTGGCCGAAGACGGCGTCATCCCATGTGATGTCGGAGGACAGCATCCGCGCATAGGGATCGATCAGCAGTTTCGCGGGGTTGAAGCGGTGGCCGTTCTCCGGCTCCCACGGGCCATGGACGCGGTAGCCATAGGCCTGACCGGGGCGGATGCCGGGCAGGTGGCCATACCAGATGCCGCCTTCCATGGAGGGCAGGTCGAGGCGGGTTTCGGTGCCGTCGGTCGGGTCGAACAGGCAGAGTTCGACGCGGGTGGCGTGGGCGGACCAGAGGGCGAAGTTGGTGCCGCCGTTTTCATGGGTGGCGCCCAGCCGCCAGCTTGCGCCGGCGGCGAGGTCGAAGGTGGCGTAGCGCGACGGGTCGCCGGTGTCGCGCATCAGGAGACGAGCGAGCGGAAGCGGGGAAGGGTGGCTTCGCGCCGGGCCAGCATCTCGGCTGTTACGAGGACGGTGCCGTCGGGGGTGCGGCGGAACCAGCGGGCGTCTTCGTCGCGGTCCTCGCCTATGACCATGCCGCCGGGGATGTGGGTGTCGGGGGCGACGATGGTGCGGTGCAGCCTTGCGCCGCGCCCGACCGAGGCGCCGGGCATGAGGACGCTGTCGGAGAGGAGGCCGTCATTGCGGGTGGGGCGGGCCTGCGGGCCGGGGCCGGGCATCACGGTTTCGGGCAGGGCGCAGGGGGTGCTGGGCTGCTGGAAATCCAGTTGCGTGACGCGGAAGGCGTCCAGCGTGCCGACATCGCGCCAGTAGGCCGGACCCTGCGGCAGGGTGAAAGGCCAGACCAGCGCCTCGCCCGCGGCGACGGCGGCGGGGAGGATGTCGTGGCCGAAGTCGTGGCTGGAGGTGGCGTCGCGGGCATCGCGCAGGAGCGTGGCGCGGAGCCAGTCCCAGCGGAAGGCGTAGATGCCCATGGAGGCCAGCGCACGGGCGGGATCGTCCGGCAGGCCGGGCGGATCGGCGGGTTTTTCGAGGAAGGTGGTGGCGCGGCCCGTGGCATCGGTGAGGAAGATGCCGAATTCCGACGCGCCGGCGCGGGGGACGATATGGGCCGCGACGGTGACGGCGGCGCCGCTGGCGCGGTGGGCGTCGAGCATGGGCGTGTAGTCCATGCCGTAGATGTGGTCTGCGGCGAGGACGAGGATGTCTGTCGGGTCCAGGCTGTCGATGAGCGCGATGTTGCGGGTGACGGCGTCGGCGGTGCCCCGGTAGCCTTCGAAGCCCGCAAGCGAGGGGCCGTGGCGGACCATCAGCCCTTCGCCGCAGTCGAAGGCCATGGCCCAGTGTTCCCACAGGTGGCGGGTCAGGGTGGCGGGGGCGTATTGGGTGGCCACGACCATGCGGGTCAGGCCGGAGCGGACGGCATTGGCCATGGCGAAGTCCACGATGCGGCGGGTTCCGGCGAAATGGATCGCCGGTTTGCATTCGCTGCGGGTGAGTTCGTGCAGGCGGGTGCCCTTGCCTCCGGCAAGCAGGACGGCGACGGTTCGGGCTTCGGGTGGATGGAGTGGCAGCGGCATGGTTTTGGTCCCCCTTGCATGACCGGTGAGCAGGGGGAGAACCTCTGCGGGGGGCGGTTCGTTCCCGTCTGACGGCGAAATCCTGTCAGACGTTGGCGGCGCGCCGCAGGGCCGGTTTGCGCCGCTGGCCGCGGGGCCGTTCGATCCAGAGCGCGAAGGCGAAGGGGTCGCGGGCGGCATGGCCGAGGCAGAGGCGCGGGGGGCGGAGGAATTCGGGCTGGTCCCCCTGCGGCGGGGTGCCGAGGCTGGCGGCAATGCGCAGCGTGCCGTCGCGGAAGGGCCATTCGGCGATGAGCGCGGCCGGTCCGGTGGCGCGGGCGCGGGGCAGGCCGGCGGGGCCGGAGGCGAGGAGCGGCAGCAGCTCGGTCTGGCGGAAGTGCAGCAGTCCCTGCGTCAGCGACTGCCAGCCCGGCGCGTCGGGCACGGCGCGGCGGAAGGGGCGCGAGGCGGCGAAGGTGGCGCGGTCGTTCGGGTCGGGGATGAGGTCGGCCAGATCGGGGATCGGGCTGTCGGACGGCAGGCGGGCGCGGCGGAGGGCATCGGCGCGGGCGGGCGAGAGGTCGGTGAAGCGGTGGAAGGGCGCACGTTCGCCGCTTTCGTCGCCCATGAAGACGAGCGGGGTGGCCGGCTGGCAGAGCAGCAGCGCATGGGCCACCTGCACGCCACGGGATTCGGCCAGGCGGGTGAGCCTTTCGCCGAAGGGGCGGGCGCCGAGCGAGGTGGCGGTCTGGTTGGCATGGACCGGTGCCGCGGGGCCGTGGGGCGCGGTCAACGCATCGCAGAGGAGCATCAGGGGGGAGGGAATGTCCCCGTCGCCGGTCAGGACGGAATGGAGGGCGCGGCGGTAGAGGGGTGCTTCGGCGGCGGTGAACCGTTCGGGGCGGAGGGGGTTTTCCCCCGCCAGCAGGTGGATGGGCCGCGTGAAGCCCGCAGCATGGATGCGGGCAGCAAGGTCGGTGAGGAGATGGGGCGCGGTCGGGTCCTGCAGGCGGTCGGCATCGGCAAGGCACAGGCCGTCGAGGCGGTATTCCGACAGCCAGAGCAGCGCGCTTTCGATCAGGTAGAGGCGCAGGGCCGTGCTGGACAGGTCGGGCTGTCCGTCGGGGGAAAAGGCGGCGGGCAGGAGGTGGCGGATCGGTGCCTCGGGCGGGATGCGGGACCAGTGCAGGTCCATCAGAACCATCAGGCCCGCGCCGTGGGCGGCATCGACGAAGGCGCGGAGGTCGGCGGGGCTGCCATAGGCGGGGTGCGGGGCGAAGGGCAGGGCGCATTCGTCGCCCCAGCCGCGCCCGCCGGGGAAATGGCCCACGGGCATCAGGAGCAGCGCGGTGAAGCCCATCGCGGCAAGGTCGGGCAGACGGGCCATGGCGGCGGCGAAGGTGCCTTCCGGCGTGAAGGTGCCGACATGGAGCTGGTAAAGCACCGCCTCGCCCCATGGGCGGCCATGGAAGGCGTGCTGCCACGGGTGGTCGGTATCGGGATCGACGAGGCGGGAGGGGCCGAAGATGTGCTGTCCGGCCTGCGCCCGTGCGGCGGGATCGGTGACGGGGCTGCCATTGACGAGGAAGCGGTAGCATTCGCCCGTGGTGGCCGGTGCCGTCGCGCGGTGGAAGCCGTCGCCGCGCAGGACGAGGGGGGTGCGGCGTCCCTCGACCTCGACCGAGACATGGGCGGAGGCGGGTGCCCAGAGCGAGAAGCGCCACAGCCCGCCCGGTGCGGGATCCGCCCCCCAGTGGCGCGAGACGGCGGGGCGTGGGCGCGGCGGGGCGAAGGTCATGGTTTGTCCCTGTGGAGTGGCACGGACGGGGAAACGCAGCGAGGGGGCGGGGGGTTCCCTGCGGGGTGGTGCGGTGGGGTGTCGCGGGGAATCGCGTTGCGGATCGTGCCGGGAAGCGGGCCTGCATCGCCTGTGCGCGTCAGTTGCGGGGCCATGGCGATCTGTCGAAATCCTTTCAGCCGGAGCCGACGGCGGAAAAATTGTTACAAAGGCGTGTGACAGAGGCTTGCTGAGTCGCCCCTTCGGCCCTTAGCGTGGGGATACGGTCCGGTCTGGCGGGTTACGCGCCGAATGGATGGCCCGCGCCAACGGGCTGCTGCCGGGACTTGGAGGATCGAAACTTGGAACGGGGAGACGTTCGATGAAAATTCGCAATTCGCTTTTCGCCTCGGCGAGCATCGCAGGGGTTCTGGTGGCGCCGGTCGCACAGGCGCAATCGCTGGCCGAGATCGAGGCTGCGGCCAAGGCCGAAGGGATGCTGTCCACCATCGCCCTGCCGCATGACTGGTGCGGCTATGGCGACATCATCGCCTCGTTCAAGGCGAAGTACCCGGAGATCACCGTGAACGAGCTGAACCCCGATGCGGGTTCGGCGGACGAGATCGAGGCCGTGAAGGCCAACAAGGACAACAAGGGCCCGCAGGCGCCCGACGTCCTTGACGTGGGTCTGGCCTTCGGTCCGTCGGCGCAGGCCGAGGGGCTGCTGCAGCCCTACAAGGTTGCCACCTGGGACGCGATCCCCGAAGGGATCAAGGATGCGGACGGCCATTGGTATGGCGCCTATTACGGCGTGATGGGCTTTGCCGTGAACAAGGACATGGTCGAGAACGTGCCGCAGGACTGGGCGGACCTTCTGAAGCCCGAATATGCGGGGATGGTGTCGTTGGCGGGTGACCCGCGTGCGTCGAACCAGGCGATCCTTGCCGTTCTGGCGGCGGGCATGTCCACCGGGGCGGCGCCGGGCGAAGAGGCCGGGAAGGCCGGTCTGGAGTTCTTCAAGCAGCTGAACGATGCGGGCAACTTCGTGCCGGTGATCGGGAAGGCGGGGACGCTGGCGCAGGGCACCACGCCCATCGTCATCGCCTGGGACTACAACGGTCTTTCCTGGGGCAAGAGCCTTGCGGGCAACCCGCCGGTCGAGGTGGTGATCCCGAAGTCCACCGCGCTGGCCGGTGTCTATGTGCAGGCGATCAGCGCCTATGCGCCGCAGCCCAACGCGGCGAAGCTGTGGATGGAGCACATCTTCTCGGACGAGGGGCAGCTTGGCTATATCGCGGGCGGCTGCCAGACCGCGCGCTTCGGCGAGCTGGTCGCGGCGGGCAAGGTGCCGCAGGAGCTGCTGGATGCGATGCCGCCGGCAGAGGCCTACAAGAACGCCTATTTCCCGTCGCTGGCTGAAGTGGATGCCAACAAGGCGGCCGTCACCGGTGGCTGGGATGCCGTCGTGGGCGCGAACGTCGAGTAAGGGCTGACAAGGCGGAACGCCCGTCCCCTTTGGCGGGGGCGGGCGTTTCGTGTTACCAAGGGTGAAGGGGCCGGAACGAGCCCCGTCTGACAACAGGGGAACCGTGATGGCAGATGACCGCCCCGCGACGGGGACGCGCCTGCGCCTGCCGCTGGAATGGCTGGGCATCCTGCCCTTTGCCGTCTTTGCGCTGCTGTTCCTCATCCTGCCGACGATGAAGATCGTGATCGGAGCCTTTCAGGCGCAGGACGGGAGCTTCACCTTCCAGAACATGATCGACCTGAACACGGCGTCGATCCGCAATGCCTATTGGACCAGCATCAAGCTGTCCTTCATCACCGCGGCGCTGGGCTGTGCCGTGGGGTTCGGCATGGCGGCGGCGGTGGTGTTCGGGGGGCTGCCGAAGGGGGTGCGGTCGCCCCTGCTGACGTTTTCGGGTGTGGCGTCGAATTTCGCGGGGGTGCCGCTGGCCTTTGCCTTCATCGCCACGCTGGGGCCTGTGGGGCTGATCACGGTCTGGCTGCGGACGGAGTTCGGGATCAACCTGCGGGCCTACGGGTTCAACCTGCTGTCGTTCTGGGGGCTGGTGATCACCTACCTGTTCTTCCAGATCCCGCTGATGATCCTGATCATCATCCCCGCGCTGGACGGGTTGAAGCGGGAATGGCGCGAGGCGGCGGCGGTGCTGGGTGCGACGGGGGTGCAGTATTGGCGGATGGTGGCGTTGCCCATCCTGTTCCCGTCGCTGCTGGGGACATTCGCGCTGCTGTTCGCCAATGCCTTCGGCGCGGTGGCGACGGCATTCGCGCTGACGGGGCCGCAGTTGAACATCGTGCCGATCAAGCTGTTCGCGCAGATACGGGGGGATGTGCTGGGCAATCCCAACCTTGGCTATGCGCTGGCCTTCGGGATGATCGTCATCACGGCGGCGGCGAATACGCTGTACATCTGGCTGCGCGTCCGGTCGGAGAGGTGGTTGAAATGATGCGCGTCGTATCCTGGGGCGTGTTCCTGCTGGGGTGTCTGTATTTCCTGCTGCCGCTGGTGGGGATGGGCGAGTTCAGCCTGCGGATGCGGCGGGGGGAGTATTCCTTTGACGCCTATGCCGTGGTCTTCGGCGACCCGCGGTTCTGGGAGACGTTCGGCTATTCGCTGGCGCTGGCAGGGGCGACGATCGTGATGGGGGTCGTGCTGGTGGTGCCGACGGCCTATTGGGTGCGGCTGCGCCTGCCGCAGGCGCGGCCCTTCGTGGAGTTCGTCACGCTGCTGCCGCTGGTCATTCCGGCCATCGTGATCGTCTTCGGCTATATCCGGCTTTACAACACGTCGTCCTTCCTGCCGCTGACGGGGTCGGCGCTGGGCACGGATTTCCTGCTGACGATGGGCTATGCGACTCTGGCGCTTCCCTACATGTATCGCAGCGTGGATACGGGGTTGCGGACCATCGATGTGGGGACGCTGACCGAGGCGGCGCAGTCCCTTGGCGCGGGGTGGGTGACGATCCTTGCGCGGATCATCCTGCCCAACGTGATGGTGGCGGTGCTGTCGGGGGCGTTCCTGACGCTGGCCATCGTCCTTGGCGAATTCACCATGGCGGCGCTGCTGAACCGTCCGGCCTTCGGTCCCTACATGCAGTTGCTGGGGGCGAACCGCGCCTATGAGCCGCCCGCGCTGGCGGTGATTGCCTTTGCGGTGACCATGGGGGTGCATGGGGCTGATGCAGGCTTGTGACCCGGCTTGCGAAACATGAAAGGGCGAAGGCCTGATGTCGTTCTTGACGCTGTCCCATCTGGAAAAGGTCTTTGGCGCGAACCGCGTGGTCAAGGACTTCAACCTTGCGGTGGAGAAGGGGGAGTTCATCTCGCTGCTCGGCCCGTCCGGCTGTGGCAAGACCACGGTGCTGCGGATGGTGGCGGGGTTCGAGGTGCCGACGTCGGGCGGGATCACCATCGACGGGCAGGATGTGACGGGGCTGAAGGCCAACCAGCGGAATATCGGGATGATGTTCCAGGCCTATGCGTTGTTTCCCAACCTGACGGTGGCGGAGAATGTGGCCTTTGGCCTGAAGGTGAAGGGGGTCGCCAAGGACAAGCGCGATGCGCGGGTGGCCGAGATGCTGCGGCTGATCGGGTTGGCCGAGATGGGGGGGCGGTATCCGTTCCAGTTGTCGGGCGGGCAGCAGCAGCGGGTGGCGCTGGCGCGGGCGCTGGCGCCTTCGCCGCGCGTGTTGCTGCTGGACGAGCCGTTGAGCGCGCTGGATGCGAAGGTGCGGGTTTCGTTGAGGAACGAGATACGCGAGATCCAGCGGGAGCTGGGGATCACCACGATCTTCGTGACGCATGACCAGGAAGAGGCGCTGTCCATGTCGGACCGCGTGGTGGTGATGAATGGCGGGATCGCGGAGCAGGTGGGTGCGCCGTTCGAGGTGTATAACCGGCCTTCCACGCGGTTCGTGGCGACCTTCGTGGGGACGCTGAACATCTTTGACGGCGTGGCCGAGGGGGCGGAGACGGTCAGCCTTGGCGGCGTTCCCGTGCGGTTGGCGGAACCCTTGGGCGTGGCGAAAGGGGCGCGGGTGTCGGTCGCGCTGCGGCCGGAGGCGGTGCATCTGGGCCGCGTGGACGGGGCCGAGGCGGTGCTGCCTGCGGTGATCCAGAGTGTCGAATTCCTCGGGTCCATCATCCGCGTGCGGGCGGAGGTGGCGGGGACGGTTGTCGCGCTGGACACGTTCAACCGCGCCGATGCGCCGCCCCCTGCCATCGGCACCGCAACCGAGGTAAGTCTTTCCGGACGTGACCTGATCGTTCTGGAGGGGTGATGCGGGATGAATTCGTCGGGCCGGGCGGCGCTTCGCTGGCCGAGGCTTTGGCCTTTCTGGACGCGCATCCGGAGGTGCAGGGGATCGACCTTGCGCTGATCGACTGCCACGGGATCGCGCGGGGCAAGACGATCCGGCGGCATGAGCTGGAGTCGCTTTACACGTCGGGGCGGGGGATTCCGGGGTCGATCTTCGCGCAGGATGTGTGCGGGGACGATGTCGAGGAGACGGGGCTGGTCTGGTCCGGTGCGGGCGGGGATTGCAAGTGCTGGCCGCTGGCGGGCACGCTGGGCCTTATGCCTGCTACAGGGCGGGGGCATGTGCTGATTTCCATGTGGGGGCCGGATGGCGTGCCCTTTGCGGTGGAGCCGCGCAACGTGCTGCGGGCGCAGGTGGCGCGGGCCGAGGCTGCGGGGTTCACGCCGATGGGGGCGCTGGAGCTGGAATTCTATCTGATCGACCGCGAGCGGGATGGCGACGGGCGGTGGCGGCCTGCGCGATATGTCATGAGCGGGCGGAAGACGACGGCCAACAACTGCATGATGGTGGATGAGCTGGACGAGATGTCGCCCTTCTTTGACGCCGTCTATGCGGGCGGGCGGGAGTTGGGGCTGCCGCTGGAGACACTGATTTCGGAATATGCGGCGGGGCAGTATGAGTTGACGCTGCGCTATCGTGATCTGATGCGGGCGGCGGATGATGCGGTGATCGCCAAGCGGCTGATCCGGGCGACGGCGCGGCGCTTCGGGATGGAGGCCTGTTTCATGGCCAAGCCCTTTGGCCATCAGGCGGGATCGGGGATGCATCTGCATCTGTCGCTGGCCGATGAGGCGGGGCGGAACCTGTTTGCGGATCCGGCGGAGGGCGTGCTGTCGCCGCTGATGTTGCAGGCGATCGGCGGGATACGGGGCACGGTCGGGGATACGATGCTGGTGCTGGCGCCGTTCCTGAATTCGTGGCGGCGGTTTGCGTCGGCGGTTTACTCTCCGGCGGATGACACGTGGGGGGTGGAGAACCGGACGGTTGCCTTGCGCGTGCCGGGGGGCAGTGCCAAGGCGCGGCATTTCGAGCATCGGGTGGCGGGGGTGGATGCGAACCCCTATCTGGTGGCGGCCGTCACCTTGGGCGGGGCTTTGGACGGGATCGAGGCGAAGGCCGATCCGGGCCCGCCGGTGGACGGGCTGGCCAGCGAGGCGGGGCATGTGCCGGACCTGCCGCGGAGTTGGGCCGAGGCGATCGAGCGGTTCGAGCGGTCGGCCTTCTGTCACCGGGTGCTGGGGGCGACGATGCATCGCGGCTTTGCCGCCGTGAAGCGGGCGGAGCATCAGAAGATGGCGCTGACGGTGACGGAAGCCGAGTGGGAGACCTACGGCTTCGTGGTCTGACCTACCACAGGAGCGATTGGTCGCCGCCGAGTTTGGAATTGCCCTTGCGGTCGAAGCGTCTTGCCAGGGCTTCGACTTCGGGGTCGTCCACCTGTGACAGGTAGGCGGCTGTCCATGCGAATTCATGGGGTTCGGGCGGGCCGTATTTCTGTTTCTTGCCGGTGATGTCCTGCACGATCTGCGGATCGTCCACGGCGCGGGCGATGAAGCCTGCGATGCGGGGGATGGCGCGGTCGCATTCTTCGAAGAGGTTGGCGTCGGGCAGGAGGGCGGCGGTCACGGCCAGCGGGCCGATGGCGTGGATCTGGTAGTGGAGCGCGAGGTTGCCGCGCCACATTTCCAGCGGCAGGGCGCCGGAGGGTTCGGCCTGGCAAGCGACACGGCGGACGGAGTCGGCGGCCCATTCGGTCATGGCGTCGTCTTTGGCGGATAACCCGATGCGGGCGGCGGCGAGGGCGGCCCAGGCGCGGAGGTTGTTCTTCGATGCGCGGGGCGGGGCGTCCTTGTCGAAGAAGGTCATGCTGGCCTTCATGCGTCCGGCAAGCCAGCCGTTGATTTCCGCGTGGCGCGGGTCGTCGGGGGCGAGGGGCGCGACCTTGGCATGGGCGAAGGCGAGGCCGGCGAGGCGAGAGGGGGTGGAGAGGCGCGCGCTGTCGGTGGTGAGGTCGGAGAGGGCGTCGGCTTCGGCCCATCCGTGCAGGCGGTCGAGGACGCAATCCGTGGCGGCCTGCGCGTCCTTGTCATCCGAGAGCGCGAGGTCGGAGGTGGTGGCAAGGTCGGTGATGAAGTCGTCGATGGGTTTCAGGGCGCGGTTGACTTCGGCCTCGGCTTTTTCGTCGAAGTCGGAGCGGGATGTGCTGTCGGCCTTGTAGCGCGAGGGATGGCCGAGTGTGACCACGGGGTCCACTGCGGCGAAGCAGGCGAAGGGCTTGTCCTGGTCTTCGGGCCTTTCCTGTGCCGTGGCGGCGAAGGGGAGGAGGAGGAGCGGGAGGATCAGCTTCATTGCGATAGTCCCTGCGACATGCGGAGGTTGCGCATCGTGGCGGCGGCCTGTTCGCTGCCCAGTTCGGCGGCGCGGGAGAGCCACAGCACCGCCTCGTCCCGCGAGGGGGTGGTGCCGATGCCGAGGGCGAGGGCTTCGGCGTAGCTGACCATGGCGTCCATGTCGCCCGCCTCGGCGGCGCGGTGCATCCATCCGGTGGCTTCGGCCAGTTCCTGCGGGTTGTCGGCGGCGGCCTGCAGGAGGCGGGCATATTCGCGCATCCCGATGGGGCTGCCCGCCTCGGCGGCGGAGCGGTAGAGGGCGGGGATGTCGATGGCGGCTTCGGTGGCCTTGCGGATCTGGTCCTCTTCGCCCGCCAGACGGGACAGCGTGCGGGGCAGTTCCACGGGGTCCGAGCGGTTGATGAGCTGGATGTAGAGCTGCGTGGCGCGGGCGGGGTCGTAGCTGGGAAGTTCCGAGCGGGCGACATAGCGCAGGAGGCGGTGGATGGCGGTGTTGGAGCCGTCGGCCATGGCGGTTTCGAAATAGGCAACGGCGCGTTCGGCATCGGTGGGGGTGCCGTAGCGGATCAGCACGTCGCCAAGGCGTGTCAGGCGCCAGCCGTTCCCTTCGGCGAGGTATTCGGTGATGTCGATCCACTGCCGGAAGGCGCGGGTGGCCTTCATCTGGCCCAGCACTTCGGTCAGCAGGATGGTCTGGTCGAAGGTGCAGGCGGTGGAGGCGGTGGCGCGGTGGAGGTAGTCGGCCTGTGCCTTGCCATCCGCGGCGCGGGGCAGGGCGATGAGGATGGCCTCGAAATCGCCGCGGGCTTCGATGACGGGGGCGAAATCGCGCCAGACGGCATCGAGATCGGGCCATCTTGCGGGGTCGGCCTTGGGCAGGAGGTGCATGGCCGCGCCATTGCCGGATTGCGCGAGGGGGAGGAGGGCGGAGAGCGCCTCGACCCGCGCCCCGGCGGTGGGGCGGGGGACGGAGAGGAGCTGGGCGGCGAGGTCCACGCCGGCGGCGGTTTCGCCCGCCTCGACGGCGGCGCGGAACAGGTCGATGTCCACGTTGCGCTGTCCGGTGAGGGCGGCGCGGGTTTCGCCTTCCTCGACCGAGAGTCGGGCGGCGGAGAGCAGGGCCTTGTCGTTGCGCAGGGCGAGATCCTGCCAGAAGGTGATGACGGCCGGCGGGGCACCGGTGCGGCGCAGCAGGGAGATGTAGTTGGCGATGGCGGTGGGACGGCCATAGAGCGCCTGCGATTGCAGGGTGGCCAGTGTCAGCGGGTCGGGGTCTTCGGCCAGTCCGGCGATGTCGCGCGGCGTGAGTTCCAGCGAGCGGGAGGCGGCTGCATCCTCTACCCCGCGCCAATACTGCGCCTCGTCCCTGTGGGGGGCGTCGGGGGCGCGGCAGGTGAAGGCGTTTTGCAGTTCGGCCATCGGGTCGATGTTGCCCTGCAGGTGGACCGAGGCGACCAGATCGTCCACCACGGCGTAGAATTCGGCGGGCGCCGAGACGTGGCGGAAGCGGAGCGCGGTCAGCCGCTGGGTCGCGCCGGGGTCATCCATCGCGGCGGCGCGTTCCAGCAGGGCGGTGGCTTCCGACTCGCCTGCCCAGCGGCCCTTGTCCTGCAGGATGGCATCGGCCAGCGAGGCGAGCGCCCAGCTTGGCGCGTCGTCGCGGGCGGCGAGGCGTTCCAGCGAGGCGATGTAATCGGGGCGCAGCGCGGGGTCCTGCTGGGATTGCTGGAGCAGGAAGAGCGTCAGGCGGATGAGGCCGCCCCTGTCGCCATCGGCGGCGGCGGCTTCGTGCAGGGCGCGGGCGCGGTCGAGGTCCTGGGGGACGATGGTGCCCAGTTCGTAGGCGCGGCCGAGGGCGGATTGCGCGTGGGGCAGTTCGCCTTCGGCGGCCTTGGTCAGGTAGGTGACGAGGGTGTCGTTGTCCTTGACCAGATCCTCGGAGCGGAGGTGCATCTCCGCCACCTTCCATGCGGCGGAGGCGTCGCCCAGATCGGCGGCGAAGCGATACCAGGTTTCGGCCATTTCCACGTTGCGGGTGACGATCGCGCCGGAGAGGTATTCCCGCGCGATGCGGCCCGCGCGGTCGCAGATCACGGGGTCGAGCTGCCCGACGAGGGCGCCGAAGGCCATGGTGACGGCAAGTTCGGGTTCCACGTCCCAGCCCGGCACCTTCTGGCCGGCGAGTTCCATTTCCGTGAGTTTCAGCAGGGCGTCGGCATTGCCGCCATAGGCCGCCTGCACCATGAGGCCGAGCGCGGCGTCGCGGTCGGGGGCGATGCCGATGCCTTCCATCAGGTATTGCGCCAGCGCCGCCTGCATCCGTGGCGAAGCAGCCAGATCGCTGCGGCGCAGATCCTCGACGAGGCGGAGACGCTTGAGCTCCTCTGTCCGGCCGGTGGCGACGTAGAGCTGGATGCGGTCCAGCGTGGCCTTTTCGGCAGTGTAGCGCGGGTCCACGGAGGGCATCAGCGCCTGCGCCTTTTCGACGGTGCCGGCCCAGCGGGCGGGGTCCATTGCCAGCAGGCGGGCAAGTTCGCGCTGGAGGATTTCGGGTTCGCGGTCGGGAAGGGCCTTGCCGTCCCAGTCGCCCCATTCCCGGAAGAGCCGTTCGTCCGGCACGCGGGCGCGGCAGATGTCGGTGGCCTGGACCTGCGGGGGTTGGAAGGCCAGATCGACGGTCTGCGCGGCCTGCGCCGGAGCGGAGAGGGCGAGGAACGGGGCGATGAGGACGGCGTGGCGCATGGATCAGTCCGCGATGGCGTTGGGGGCGGTGACGAGTTCGTAGTTGCCGTCGCTGCCGCGCAGCAGGAGCGCGACGCCCTGACGGCGTTCCAGCGCGATGCCGGTGGCGGAGGCGAGGACGCTGTCGCCGTCGCGGGCTTCGAAATCGAGGGTGAGCGGGGCCTTGAGCGCGACGGCGCCGCCGGTATTGGGGGCGAGGCCTTCGATGGCCTTGGCCTTGGCGGCGGGAACGAAGAGATCGACGGAGGGCCGGTCGGAGAGGTTGTAGAAGGTCACGTCGGCCTGCGCAGGGGACAGGGTGAGCGGGTCGGTGACGAGGCTGCGGGTCCCGTCCTGCGCGATGAGCAGGGTGTGGAAGGTGGCGGGGGAAACGGTGGCGGTGGAGCTTTCGGCGCCCGCATCCACCGTGATGTCGCCCGCATCGGTGATGACGACATAGGGCGAGATGCCGGTATCCAGACCTTCGAGCGTCTTGCCGTTGACGGTGGCGGCGGTGAGGTCGGCGCCGATGACGCGCAGGAAGGCGGCATCGGGATCGGGGACATCCTGATAGAGCCCGCCATCCTGTGCGAAGGCGGCGGTGGACATCAGGGCGAGGGCTGTGAGGGTGGCGCGGATCACGAGGCGTCTCCTTTGGGATCGGTGCAGAATACGAGGCGGCTGTCGGCGGTGAGCGGGCGGTCGAAGCGTGCGGTGACGCGGGTGATGCCCGGATGGTGGAAGGCGCCGAGGCCGAGGTAGAAGTTGCCGGTCGCCCGCTGGCGCTGGCCGCGTTCGATGGCGGTTTCGCGGGTGAAGCCTTCGGGGGAGTGGAGGGTGAAATCGACACGGCGGGCGCCTTCGGGGCCGTAATCGGCGAAGATGGCATCGGTGCCGCGCGGGCGCAGGTCGCCGAGTTTGGCCGTCAGGGTGTGGTCGTCGGTGCGTTCGGTTTCCAGCACGGTGGTGCAGGTGTTGCCGGCGGCGGCGACCAGTTCCTCGAGCGGTGCGGTGCCGTATTGGGCGAGGTTGTTGTAGATCGGGTTTTCCCAGACGAGGAAGCGGGGGCGGGCGGCGGCGAAATCCTCGGATGTCAGGTAGGAGATCATGGCGCCGAACTGGTTGCCGCCGGTGACGGAGTAGTTGACCACGTCGAGCCCGGAAGCGTGCGACAGGAAGCCCGCGAAGTTGTTGACGGGGCTGTCCGAGAAGGAGGTGCCGACGAGGACGAGTTGCGGGCTGTCCGCGCCTTCGTCCCCGCCCGCGAAGATGTCGAGCGCGGCGTCGCCGCCGGTTCCGGCGTCGGCGGGGCTGTCGGTGCGGACGGTTTCGTAGGCCATGGCTTCGACGGGGGGGAGGGCCTTGGTGCAGAAGGTCTGCAGCGTGCGGCGCATCCCGGAAAAGGCGGGCTGGACGCCCAGTTGGCGGGTTTCGTAGGTGCCGGGGGTGGTTTCGGCATAGGCGGGATGGGCGCGGATCGCATCCCCGATGGCCTGTGCGGCGAGGCGGGCGCCGGTCGATGTCCAGTGGAAGTCGGTCGGATAGAAGACCGGGTCGCCGGGCGGGGCCGATTGCAGGGCGCGGCGCAGGTCGGGGGCGACGACGCCTGCGGAGTCCAGCCGGGTGATGATGTCGGTATAGACGGTGTCCGCGACCTGCGGGTCATAGCCGTATTCCGCCGCGCGGGGCGGCAGGAATTGCGGCATGGCAAGGCTTTTTGCCGGAACGGTCGCATAGACCAGCGTCGTGCCGTTTTCGGCAAGCGCGGTGGCGAGGCGTTCCATGAGGGCCATCACCTCGCCCCGCATGGGGTGCTGGAGGCGCAGGTCGGACATGGTGCGGTAGAACACGCCTTCCTTGCCTTCGACGGCGGGGAGGGTCGGGTTGAATTCGATGCCGGTGCAGCCGAAGGCCGAGCTTTCCTGTGCGGCGGCGGGTCCGGCGGCCAGCAGGGCGGCGGCGACGAGGGGGCGGATCATTGCGACGGGTCCTCCGGGTTCGGTGCGGGAAGCTGGCGCAGCAGGTTTTCGGCCGTGGCGCGGGCGGAGAGGTTGTCGGAGGCGGCGGCGAGTTCCAGCGCGGCGCGGGCCTTTGCCGTGTCCGCGGGAAGCCCCGGCGCGGGCCGCATCCAGAGCAGCGCGAGGTCCAGCGCGGCGGCGCCGTCGCCCGCTGCGGCCACGGTCTGGAGCCATTCGCGGGCGGCGACGGGGTCGGGACCGAAGGGGGTGCCTGCGGTCAGCATCCGCGACAGGGCGCGGGCGGCGCGGGCGTCGCCGCGCCTGGCGGCGCGTTCGATGGCGAGCCGGACATTGGCGAGGCGGCCGGGCGACAGGTCCTTGCCCGTGATCTTGAGCAGGCGCAGCAGGCGGGGCAGGGCGAAGTCGCGGCCATGGTGGACGGCGATGGAATAGTAATGCAGCGCGTCGGGCAGGAGGGCGGGGTCGCCCATCGCCTCGATCTCTTTCGCGAAGTTGAAGGCGGCGAGGCTGTCGCCCGCATCCGCCAGCCCGCGCAGGTCACGGGTGGGGACATTCGCCCCGGCGATCATGTTCTTGCGGTGGCGGCGCAGGTCCCATGGCAACTGGTCGGTGCGGGTGATGCCGGTCACATCCTGCGCCGTGGCGGGCACGGGGGGCAGGGCGAGGGCGGCGAGGAGGAGGAGGAGGTCAGGTCGCATCGTCGGCCACGCTCCAGAGTTCGGGGTCGGTGAGGTAGCGGACGGGGAATTCCCAGATCAGGATTTCGGGCGCTGCGTCCGTTTCGAGGAAGTCGCGCATCGGTCTGACGGGGCCGTGGCCTTCGGCGGCGTGGTTGACGAGGTCGGTCCCGAGGGCGAGTTTCAGCGCCTCGGGGAAGGACCAGTCGGGGTTGGCCGAATAGGAGGTGCCGATGAGGGCGAGGGGTGTTTCCGCCGCGCCGAAGATGTCGGTCGCATCCGCCGTCGCGGAGGCGGGGGCGGCGACGGTGAAGGGGCGCAGGCGTTCGCGGGCAAGGCCGATGAGCGGCGCGATGTCCGAGGTGGTGACATAGGAGACGAGGTCGCCGGTGATTTCCTTTTCGGGCGCGTCATGGCGCTGCATCGGCTCTGTCCCCATCGGGATCAGGCCGGAGTCGGCGACGGCCTGCGCCACGGCGGCGGCGCCTTCGACGGACCAGTGGGTATCGGTCTGCAGGAAGCCCGCGCCGCGCAGGGCGGGGCGGGCGTCGATGGCGTCGATGCCTTCGCGGGCAAGGCCGGCGAGCAGGGTGTCATGGAGGGTCGCCATGCGGGCGGACAGGGCGGGGTTGTCGGCGTGGTCGGCGTGGATGTCGATCTTTGCGGGCAGGGGCAGGACGATCAGACGCGTGCCACGGTCGGCAAGGCGGTCGCGGATGGCGGCGAATTCGGCCAACGCGGGGGCGAGGGGAAGCGAGGGGCGAGCCTCTTCCGCCGTGAAGAGCCAGCGGTCATGGCCCGCGATGACGCCATCGCGGCCTTCGCCCACCAGCGCGAAGCGGGCGGCGCCGATCAGGCCGATGGCAAGGTCGCGGTGGGGCGTTCCGGTCTTGAGCACGCTGTCGATGGCGGCGGTTGTGCGCCCCTGAAGCAGGCCGTCCCAGCCGGGGATATGGTCGGCGCGGGACAGGGCGGTGACGCTGGCCATGGCGGCGTAGCCGATGAAGGCGGCGGGAAGGGCGTAGCGGCTGGCGCGGAGCAGGGTCTGATGCATGAGGCCCTCAGAACTGGAAATAGAGGAAGGGGGAGAAGCTCTGTTCGGCGAGCTTCATGATGGAGAGCGTGGCCAGCGCGGCGAGGCCGAGCGTGGGGAGAAGCGAACGGGACACGGAAAGGGTTCCGTCCGGATGCGAGGTGAACCAGGCGCGTTGCAGGTTGTCGCGCATGACGGGTTCCGCCGTGGCGGCAAGGAAGCCGAGGCCGAGGAAGAGCAGCGCCTCGCCGCTGATGGCGAGGGCAAGGTCGGGGGAGAGGCCGAAGCCGTTGAAGCCGGCAAGCCCGGCATAGACGCCGAAGGCATCGGCGACGGTCGCGGCGCGGAAGGCGACCCAGCCCAGCATGACAACGAGGAGCGTGCGGGCAAGGCCCGTGGCGCTGCGGTCGCGGGACAGGCCCGTGGCGCGTTCCAGCGCGAGCCAGCCGCCATGCCATGCGCCCCAGAGGAGGAAGGTCCAGTTCGCGCCGTGCCAGAGGCCGCCCAGCACCATGACGGTCATCAGGTTGGCATAGGTGCGCGTGGTGCCGAGGCGGTTGCCGCCCAGCGGGATATAGAGGTAGTCGCGCAGCCAGACCGACAGCGAGATGTGCCAGCGCCGCCAGAATTCGGTGATCGAGCGGCTGATATAGGGGGTGTCGAAGTTGTTGATGAAGCGGAAGCCGATCATCAGGCCAAGGCCGCAGGCCATGTCGGAATAGCCCGAGAAGTCGAAGTAGAGTTGCAGCGTGTAGGCGGCGGTGCCGAGCCATGCCAGCAGGAAGGACGGGTCGGGCGTGGTGAAGGCAAGGTCGGCGAGGGGCGCGACCGTGTCGGCCAGAAGGACTTTCTTGGCCAGCCCCAGAAGGAACAGCGCGAAGCCGTCCGCGAAGAGCTGGGGGCTGTGTCTGCGGTCGGTGAACTGGTCCGCGAGGTCCTTGAAGCGCAGGATGGGCCCGGCGATCAGTTGCGGGAACAGCGCGATGAAGGCCGCGAAGTCGAGGAAGCGGGTCGTGGGCGGGACGTCGCGGCGATAGACGTCGATCAGGTAGGACAGCGACTGGAAGATGTAGAAGCTGATGCCGATGGGCAGGATGAGGCGCCAGTGGATGCCCATCCCGGCGGGCGTGGTGCCGAGCGACCATGCGAGGCTGTCGATGAAGAAGTTGAGGTATTTGAAGGTGCCCAGCACCAGAAGGCAGCCGGTGACGCCGATCGCCAGCCAGAGCCTTGCCTGTGGGCTGCCCTGCGGGGCGCGGCCGATCCGGATGCCGACAAGATAGGTGAACAGCGTCGTGCCGATGAGCAGGCCTAGGAAATCGACGCGCCACCAGCCGTAGAAGCCCCAGGAAAACAGCAGGATCGTCAGCGACTTCCAGCGGAAGGGCGTGAGGTAATAGGCCCCGAGGAAGACGGGCAGGAAGAGGAAGAGGAAGGTTTCGGAGGAAAAGACCATCTGGCGGACCTACGGGCAGGGATCGGGTTCGGCCGCGCCTGCGGGTGCGGAGATGGCGAAGGCGGTGCTGCCCTGCGTGTCGCGGGCGGACAGGTAGGCGGGCAGGTGTTGGGCGAATTCGCCGGAGAAGAGGCGGGGAAGCTGTCCCGACAGGTCGTCGCCTTCCAGCGTGACGGGGCCGAGGCCCGCGCCCGAAAGCCCGTCGCGGTTGGACATCAGCAGGTTGGCGGAAAGGTCGGTGCGGGCGGTGTCCGGCTGGGTCTGGAGCGTCAGGCCGGAGCCGGAATTGTGCAGGATGGCGTTGCGGGCAAGGGTGGTGCGGGCGGTTTCGACCAGCTTGATCCCCGCCGCGCCGTTCGCCGCGACCAGATTGCCGGAGAGGCGCAGGCAATCGGCCCGGCGCAGCAGGAGGCCCACCCCGCCGCTGCCCGCGATGGCGTTGGAGGCGAGGGTGGTGTCGGTCAGGTTGCCTTCGCCCATGATGCCGGTGCGCAGGCTGTTCAGGACGAGGTTGCCGGTGATGCGCGTGCCGCTGGCCCCGTCTCGCAGGCGCAGGGCGGCGCTGCCCTGTGCGGCGTGGATCAGGTTGCCGGTGACGGTGGCGGCGGTCGTGGCCGAGAGCGTCAGCCCGCCGGTGCGGGGGGCGAGGAAGGTATTGCCTTCGATCCATGCGCCGACGCTGCCTTCGATGAAGAGCAGGCCCGTGTCGGTGAAGGTGGCGTTGCGGATCAGCGGCGGGTGGTCGGGGCGGAAGAGGCCGCGCGACAGGATGGCGATGCCGCCGAAGGCATCGGAGCGGGCGAAGCCGAGGCCGTTCAGGCGGCTGCCTTCGAGGCGGAGCGTGCCCTGCCCTGCGGTCAGGAGGAAGGGGCGGAAATCGCTGTCGCCGGTGGTTTCGACGGTGGCGCTTTCGCTGTCGAGGCGGCCGAAGTTCAGCAGGAAGGTGCCGTCGGTGCCGGACAGGCGCAGCCGGTCGCCGGGGTTGAGGTGCAGGCCCGCGCCCATCCAGATGACGAGCGGGCGGGTGAGGGTGACGGTCTGCCCTTCGGCGGTGATGCCGTCGATGCCCCGGTCGGCGGCGGCGCGGGCGAGGGTTGCGAGGTCGGTGAAGCCCGATTGCAGGAAGATCGCGTCATCCCTGCCGTTCTGGGCGCGGACCAGCGCGATGTGGCCGTTGGTGCCGGCGTGGATGGCCAGTTGCGACAGGGCGAGTTGCAGCTTGCCCTGCGCCATGACGGGGGCGGGGCCTTCGGGGAAGGGCGGCGTTTCGGGGATGCCGGTCAGGACCGGCGCGGGGGGAAGTTCCAGCAGGTCGGCCAGTCCGTCGAAGGCCTGCGGGTCGGTCAGCAGGTCGTCGATCCCGGCGCGGATCGCGGCGGGGTCGGGCGTGCCCGCCGCCGCTGGGAGCGGCGGCAGGAGCGCGAGGGTGCCGAGGGCCAGCACCAGGGAGGCGGCGCGGACCATCATGCCGTCGCGGGGTTGGCCGCAGCGGCGAGGGCTGTGGCGGCTTCGCCCGCCACGGCCGCGCGCGGGTCGGTTGCAAGGCCGGGGGCGAGGGTGAGCTTGACCATCCGCAATTCGGCCCGCGCGGCGTTGGTGACGGGCAGGGTGATGTCCGCCTCGACCGCGATGCATTCGCCGGCGCGGGCCTCGTGCCGGTGTCCGCCGCGTTCGTAGAAGCCGCCGGGGGAGAGGAAGGTGACGAGCGAGGGCGCGATGCCGGTGCCATTGATCATGGCGGTGGCACCGGGTTCGACGGTCAGCAGGTCCAGCGTGAAGCCGCGATTGCGGGTGAGCTGTTCGATGCGTCCCCAGCGGGTTTCGCGGGCGGTGTGGGTTTCCACCTCGGGGCGGGCGCGGGATTTGAGCGCCTCGACCACCTTCTTCACGTTCTGGGCGTTGTCGCGGTTCGTCACCAGCACGGCGTCGGGCGTATCCACCACGATCACGTCGGACAGGCCCACCACCGCGATCAGGCGCGAGTCGCCCCGGATCAGCGAGTTGCGGGTGTCGAGGGCGAGGACATCGCCCGTCGTCACATTGCCTGCGGCGCAGCGGTCCGAAATCTTGTGCACCGCGTTCCATGCGCCGACATCGTCCCAGAGGATGCCGTGGAGCGGCGCCAGCGCGATGCGGTCGCTGCGTTCGAAGACCAGCCGTTCGGTCGGTTCGTTGGCGGCGGCGGCGAAGGCGGTGGCGTCAAGTTGCAGGTGCAGCGGGTCTTCGGTCGCGCCCAGATGCGCGGCGCGGACGGCGGCCAGCGTGTCAGGGTCGTGCCGGCGGAATTCTTCCACCAGCGTGTCGGCGCGGAAGAGGCTGATGCCCGATGCCCACCATGCCGTGCCTTCCGCGATCAGGTGCGAGGCAAGGTCGAAGGGAGGTTTCTCGACGAAGCGGGCGACGCGGTGCATCCCGGGGTAATCGGCGAAGGCGCCGCCATCGACGATGTAGCCGTAGCCCGTTTCGGCATAGGCGGGGGCCACGCCGAAGGTGACGATGCGGCCCAGCTCTGCCGCGGCCTGCATGGACAGCACGGCCGCGCCGATGTCGCCGCCGATCATGTGGTCGGAGGGCAGGACGAGGAGTTGCGCGTCGGGGTCGCGTGTCAGCGCATCCAGCGCGGCGGCAAGCACGGCAGGGCCGGTGTTGCGCCCCACGGGTTCGCCGATGATGCGGGCGCGGGTCTGGATTTCGCGCAGCTGGCGGGCGACGAGCATGGACTGGCGGGCGTTCGTCACCACGATGGGATCACCGAAGCCCGCGCCGCGATGGCGCTGGACCGTGGCCTGGAAGTAGGTCGGGCTGCCGGGGCCGCCCATCGGCTGGAACTGCTTTGGCTGTTCGGTGCGCGACAGGGGCCAGAGGCGCGAGCCCATGCCGCCGCACAGGACGAGAGGGGTGATGGGGGAGGTCATCTCTGGGCTCCTCAGCGGCCGAAGGCGGGCAGGATGCGGGCGACGGGTTCGAGGATCGCAGGCATGGGTTTCAGGGCGGTCAGGCGCACGGACTGGCCCGCCGTCGCGGCGGGAAGGGGGGTGTCGGGCTGCAGGCGCAGGGGCTGCGGCGTGCCGTTCGCGGCAGGCATCAGGCGCGCGGCATCCAGCGTGGCGGTGGTGCGGGTGCCGTCTGCGAAGTCGATGGCGACACGTTCCGCGAAGGCAAGCCGCGTGAGGTCTTCGGGGAGGACGGGTGCGGTGACGATCAGCGCGGCATCGGCGTCTTTCAGCACGAGGACGGGCTCGCCCGCAAGGACGGTGGACCCGGCGACGGGACCGGCCGGTTCGGCATCGCAGTCGCAGGGCATGGCGATGGACAGGGTTTCGCCTGTCGTGGCGCGGAGGGCGAAGGCCACCTCTCCCTTTGCGGCGTCGGGGTTGATGTAGTCGATCTGTCCCGCCGCGACGGCGGACAGGGCGCGGCTGTCCCATGCCACCGCCCCGGGAAGCGAGAGCGGCACGGCGTAGCTGCGCGAGACGAGGATGCCGGCGGCCAGCGCAAAGAGCGCGAGGGTGGCCACCGTCATCCCGAGCGTGCCGAGCAGGCGGCTGCCCCTGCGGCTGCGCGTGGCGGGGCGGGGGCGGTGGCGTGGGTCGCGGTGACGCCGATGGTTTCGCCGAGGCTGACAAGGTCGCCCGCGATCCAGGAATTCAGGATGTGGCGCAGCTGCGGCAGGTGTTCGCCCGCCGGATCGAGGAAGACGAGGACGGCGCGGCCTTCGCCCGGTTCGACATGCTGGATGCGGGCCCTGAGCGACAGGACCACGGTGAAGCCGTTGAAGGGGAAGATCAGGCGGACGAGGCGGATCGTGCCTTCCAGTGCCGGATCCACGAGGCCCGAGATTTCGGCCGAAACGAGCGACAGCCCGCGTCCGGCGTGGTTGCGCCCGTCGATGCCGACGGTGAAGGGGAGAGACAGCACGGGATGGTCCCCCTTCGACGGGGGCAGCGTTTGCTGTGCGGTTTCTGCGGCAGAGTCCATTTCGGTTCCTTTCCCTTCCGTGGTGGAGGGTTCTTTTTCGTTCAGTGCTCAGACCAGCCCGGAAAGCACGACGACGCCGAAGGTCAGCCAGCCGAGGGCGAGCGCATGGGCGTGCAGCGAGGACCAGTCCCTGAGGCGGGTTTCAAACGAGGGGGTGGTGGCGCGGGTTCCCGTCGCAGCGGACTGACGGGTCCATCTTTGGCGGTCGAGCCGAAACATGATGTAACTTTTGACTCCGGCGCCCACGATCTGGCCGAAATAGAGAAGGAAGGGCCATGTCACCGGGAAGCCGCGCCGCCGCACCAGGGCGAGAAGGGCGCACATCGCATAGCGGGTGAACATCACCCAGCCGAGATAGGCGGGCAGTGTCCACGGGCTGACGAGGAAGGTGCCGAGGATGACCGAGATGGGGCCTGCCAGCGTCGTCCAGATGCCGAGCCGCTGGTCGAGGAGGGACCACCATGTGAAGAGGCCGATCTGCGCGGGGGGCAGGGCAAGGGCGCGGCCGTTGGTGCGCAGCATGTTGCCGAACCAGCGGATCATCAGCGTGACGGCGCTGCCGGTGAAGGTGGGGGTGGGCTGGCTTTCCATCGACAGGGTGGAGACGTCGGGCAGGTAGGCCATGCGGTAGCCGTGGCGCAGGAGCCAGAACCATGTGGACTTGTCGTCGCCGGTCAGGAACTGCACGCGGCCGAGGCGCCAGTGGTCGATATAGTCGCTTTGCACCTGCGTGATGAAATCGGGATGGGTGGCGAGGTCGGCGCGGAAGACGGACATGCGGCCCGTCAGGGTGAGGACGCGGCCCGACAGCGCCATGGAGCACATCATCACCTGACGCTGCGCGAAGCGGAGATCGAACCAGTCGCGGAAGGCGCCGGGGCGGGCGATTTCCACCTCTTCGTCGGTGGTCAGGGCGCCGATGCGCGGGTCGGTGAAGAAGGGCGCGGCGCGGGCCACGACATCTTCGGGCACGGCGCTGTCGCCATCGACGAAGAGCACGACATCGCGGCGGGTGGGTGCCGCGCGGGCGATCAGGCGGAGCGAGCGGGCCAGTGCGTCGCGTTTGCCGGTGCCGGGGATCTGGTCCACGATCAGGCGCACATGGCCGAGGTCGAGCGGCATGAGCGCGAAGAGCCGGCGGATGAGACGGGCATCGCCGGATTCCACCACCGAGGCGACGATGGTCGCCCCGCCTGCCGAGGCGGCGGCGGCGCGGAAGAGCGATTGATAGACGCGGGTCGTGGTGGCGGCGTCGATCTTGTAGGAGGTGACGAGGAAATAGGCATGGGCCGGATGCGCGGCCTGCCGGTAGGCGGCTTCGGCCCGCAGGCGCAGGCGGGGATAGGCGAAGCGCACATAGAGCCACGCGCGGATGCCGTTCACCGCCGCCCAGGAATAGCGCCATGTCCCGATGAGGCCCACGACCACCAGCCCCCCCGCCGCATGGCCGATGGCCTGCGGCGGGATGCTGGTGGCCAGCAGCACCATGACGGCAAGGTAGAGCGCGTGACCCATGGCCGTTACCAGCAGATGCCGTGATAGCTGCCGCCGGACCGGCGTTTGGGGTCGATGCGGGCGAGGTCGATCACGGTGCGGTCGCCGTTGAGCGCGGTCAGGCGGGTGACGGCGTCTTCGTAGCGGTTGCCGACGAGGAGGATGTCGGTGCCTTCGATCAGGTCATCGAGCGAGGGGACGAGCGTTTCCTTCAGGTCGATGCCCCAGTCGTTGCCGCGCCCCGTAGAGGTGAGGTCGGCATCGCAGGCCTCTTGCACGTAGGGGTCCCAGACCTTGACCGCGACGCCCTGCCCGATCAGGCGCGAGGCGAGTTCGGCGAGGGGGCTTTCGCGCATGTCGTCGGTGCCGGGCTTGAAGCTGATGCCGATCAGGCCGACGCGGCGGGCGCCTGCGTCGCGGACCATCGCCTCGGCCCGGGCGATCTGTTCGGCATTGGCGACGAGGACGGCGTCGAGCAGGGGGGTTTCCGTCCGGCGGGTGGCGGCGAAGGCGCGGAGGGCGCGGACATCCTTGGGCAGGCAGGAGCCGCCGAAGGCGAAGCCGGGGCGCATGAACCACGGCGACATCGACACCTTGAGGTCGGAGGTGAGGATGGACAGCACCTGCTGGCCGTCCAGCCCCGCCGATTTGGCGATGTTGCCGATTTCGTTGGCGAAGGACACCTTCACCGCCCGCCATGCGTTGGAGGTGTATTTCACCATTTCCGCCGTGCGCAGGTCGGTGACGTGGATCTTGCAGTCGATGCCTCCGTTTAGGTCGGTCAGGAGGCGGGCGGTCATGTCGTCCAGCGCACCGAAGACGATCAGGCCGGGGTCGCGGTAATCGGCGACGGCGGTGCTTTCGCGCAGGAATTCGGGGTAGTAGCCGACGCCGAAATCGGTGCCCGCCTTGCGACCCGAGGCGGTTTCGAGGACGGGGATGCAGGTTTCCTCCATCGTGCCGGGGACGATGGTGGAGCGCAGGATGACGGAGTGGTAGCCCCCCTTGGCCGCGATGGCGGAGCCGATGGCGCGGCAGGCGTCCTTGACGTATTCCAGCGAGATGGAGCCGTCGGGGGCGGAGGGGGTGCCGACGCAGACGAAGGAGGCGTCGGTTTCGCGGATGGCGTGTTCAGCGTCGGTCGTGGCGGTCAGGCGGCCTTCGGCCACGCATTCCGCGATGATTTCCGACACGCCGGGTTCGACGATGGGCGAGAGGCCCGCATTGATGGCGGCGACCTTGGTCGGGTCCACGTCCACGGCGATGACACGGTGGCCGTCGCGGGCGAGGCAGGCCGCCGAGACGACACCGACATAGCCTATTCCGAATACCGCGATATTTGCCATTCAAGTCTCCATCAGTGAGGGTGGGTGTATGTGGGGGCCATGCCGCACGCCCGGCGGGGTGCGGATGTGGCGGGTCTAGGTGAGGGGGCGGGTTACAGAAAGTCCGTCAAACGCCTGATTTCAAAGGAATACAGGCAGGCATTTCCTGACAGGCGGAAATCCCCTTGGGGGGGTGGCGCGGACATGGCCGTCAGACCCAGCCGGACCGGATCGCGTATTCCACGATCTCGCGCCGTCCGGAGATGTTGAGCTTGGAGGTGCCGCGGGCCTTGTAGGTTTCCACCGTCTTGGAAGAGAGGGCGAGTTCGTAGCCGATCTCTTTCAGGCTTTTGCCGCGGGCGACGGATTTCAGGACATAGGCCTCGCGTTCGGTCAGGCCCCGGGCGGGGGCGGGCGGGGGCGATGTCACGGAGGGCGTGGCAAGGATGGCGTCCGCATAGCGCGGGTCGAGGTAGAGCGCACCGGACTGCACCGCGGCGATGGCGGTCTGCAGCGCGTCGAGGCTGGCGGTTTTCGAAAGGAAGGCGCGGAAGCCTTCGGCGAGGCAGGCGCGGGCCAGTGCGGAGCTGTCGGAGGCGGAATAGCCGATCATCCGCGCCCCGCCGGACAGGGCGCGGAGCTGGGCGACCATGGCGGGGACGGGGAGGGCGAAATCGGCGGGGTCGAGGACCAGGATATCGAAGGGGCCGGAGACGGGGTCTTCGGGTTCCAGCGTGCCGGTGACGCGCAGGGCGACGGCGCGGGTGCCGTGCTGGCGTTCCAGCAGGGCCGCCATGCCGTCTGCAAGCAGCGGGTTGCGGTCCAGGATCGCTATGTCGAGGCAGGTCATCCCGGTCTGCATGTTGTCCCTCCGGTCGTCTTTTGATGTGGCTAAAGCACCGATGCGGGGGGTCGGGTTCCGCTGGTCGGGGGAAAATCCGCACAGGGTTTGGCCAAGTGGCTGACAGGAAAGGGAAAGACCTTTCCTGTCAGCAGGGCCGTCACAGGCGGCGGACCACCGCGTCGGCAAAGGCCTCGATCATCGCGCGGTAGTATTCGGGCGTGTCGCGGACGATGGCCGTGACCACTGTGCCGGGCGGAAAGAAGGGAAGCGCCTCTTCGACCCGGACCGAGAGTTCGTAGGCGTTGAACTTGGTGTTGTCGGTGTCGGAGGTGATGTTGACCTGCCCCACCATGCGCGTATCCGCGATGTCCGTCAGGTTTTCGTAGAGCGAGGCGAGGGAGACTTCCTCGATGTCGATGGCGATGCGGACGCCGTCGGGATCGGTGCGGTCGGTGATGCGGGCAACGATGGCGTTTTCCAGATCGTCGGCCACGTTGGTCCAGTAGGTCGCTGCGGCGGGGTTGGCGATGGCGCCAAGGTCCACTTCGACATCGACTTCGCGGACGGTGGTCGGTTCCTGCGCCAGCGTGGCGGTGGCAAGGAAGGTTGCGGCAAGCGTGGCCGCCAGCGTGCGGTGCAACATGGCAGGTCTCCTTTCGCTGCGGTTGACGCGGGGCCAACGTGCCGAGGCGGGCCGGAGTTCCCGGCCCGCCGCGCTGTGTGATCAGGTCGGCGGAATGCCGCCTGCGGGCGACGTGCCGCCGAAGGGGCCTTCGTGCTTGCCCCTCGCGCTGCCCGAGGCCGTGCCTGCGCCGCCGGTGGAGACGAAGTTGGCGCCTTCCATGCCGCCCGCATGGGTGGCGGGGCCGCGCTTCGTCCAGTGGCCCTGCCGAAGCCCACGGGCGTCGCGGTCCTGCTGGCCGGCCTTCATCACGGCAAGGCCAACGACCGCGCCCACCGCCAGCGCGACGGCGCCGGAGGCGACGGGGTGTTCGTCCACCATGCTGATGACCTCGCGCCCGCCGCCCCGGACCACGCGTTCGGCGCGGAGCCATGCGCCATAGGCCTGCTGGCGGGCGGCGATGACCTGATCGCGGGCGCTTTCGGTCAGGTGTTCGAGGCCCTGCGAGAGGTTCTGGCGGAATTCGTGGGTGAACTCCTCCAGCACCTTCGTCCGTTCGGCGGCGAAGTCGCGGGCCTGATCGGTGAGCGAGCCGAGGGTGGAGCGGGCCTCTTCCTCGATCCGGTGGAGGGCGTCGCGGGCGCGGGCGCGGACGCCGCCCATGTTGCGGTGCCAGTCGGGATCGGGGTCGTCGGCGTGCAGGCCGTAGGTGTTGCCGGAGTGGTCGCCCCGTGCCTTGCTGCCCTGTGTCTTGCCGCCCAGCATCATCCAGGCCAGCCCCAGCCCCATCAGGCCGAAGGCCACGGGGTTGTCACGGATGGCGCGTTCCGCGGTGCGGGTGGCGTCGGTGGTGTTGACCTTGATCATCCCCAGCGCCTCGCGCGCGATGTAGTCGATCGAGGCGCGGTGGGTCAGTTCGTCCAGCGTGGAGGCGAGGGCGGAACGGTCGCGTTCCAGCCCCGCCTCGATGGCGCGGGGGGTGTCGGTGTCATCTGCGGGGGTCATTGGTGGTTGCCTCCTTGATGGTTGCGGCATCGCGGCGGACGTTCCGCGCGGTGCGGTTCGGGGCAAGGATGGACGGGTCCAGCGATTTCTTGCCCGTCAGGACGAGGATGCCCGCCGCGACGAGGAAGAGGACGCCGACGATGAAGGCGGCCCAGCCGGGGTGAAGGCCCATCTCGGTCAGGCCCGCGACGATGGCGGCGGCCAGCACGTTGAGGCCCACGAGGACCATGACCAGCGCACCGGCCATCATGGCGATGCCCGCGACGGCGGTCTGGATGCCGTCATGGAGTTCGGCGCGGGCGAGGTTGATCTCGCCCTTCACCAGATTGCCGAGATGCTGGAACGCCTGGCTGATGAGGTCCGGGGTGGACCGCGCCTCGGGCGGGGGGGTGTCGGGGGTGATGTCCGTCACAGGTTGCCCCCCATCGACGGGCCGCGCGTGCCGGGGATGTCGTCGCCGCGCAGGTCTTCGCCTTCGCCCATCATGCCGCCCTCGTCGGGGCCGATGACGGGATCACCGGACATTCCTCCCATCTGGCCACCCATCCGGCCTCCGGTCTGGCCGCCCATGCCGCCCATGCCGCCGGATTGCAGTCCCGCGCCCATGTCGCCCGCCTGCGAGCCGGTCCGGCCGTAGTCGCCGATGCCCTGATCGGCGTTGCGCCCCGACTGGGCCGCGAGCCGGACGAGGACGATCCCCGCCACCGCCGCGCCCGCGATGAAGAGTGCGGGGTTGCGGCGGGCAAAGGACTGCACGTCGGACATCAGGCTTTCCGCATCGCGGGTGGCGATGGTGCGCGACACGCTGTCCAGCCCGCTGGCCATGGTGTCCAGCACGCGGGACTGAACGCCGCCGCCATATTGACCCGCCGCCTCGTGCAGGGAGCGGGCCATGCGGCTGCCTTCCTCGGCAATCACTTCGCGGACTTCGTCGGCCTTTGCCGCCGCGCCCGTGCGCAGGTCGGACATGGCGTCACCCATCACGGATTTCGCGCCTTCGAGCGCCTCGCGCCCGGTCTCCTTCAGGTCTTCCGCCGCCTTGCGGGCGGTGTCGGTCATGTGTTCGGTGGTGCTTTCGGATTTCGCTTTGGTCATGGCCGGTCGCTCCTCACTGGATCAGGTTGATGACCGCGAGGACGACCACGACGAGTCCGATGATGTAGATGATGCCGTGCATGGGATGACTTCCTTCGCTGGTCGCTGGAATGCGGGAAGCCAACGCGGCGGGGGGCGTGCTGTTCCGCCGGCCCTTTCGCCATGCCGTCCGGCGGGGTGCGGGGAACCGGTGGCGGAGGCGGGCGTTTCCCCGTGCAGAACAGCCATCAGCAGAGGAGAACCGACATGCTTGGATGGGCCTTAGCCTTTCTCGTGATCGCGCTGATTGCCGGTGTCCTCGGGTTCGGCGGCATCGCCGGAGCCTCGGCCGGGATCGCGCAATTCCTGTTCGTGATCTTCATCATCCTGTTCATCGTCGCGATGGTCGCCCGCGCCGTGCGGGGTCGCCCGCCACTTTGATCGCAGGGCCAACGGGACGGCCGGGGGGCCGCCTTTCCGCAAGGGAAGGGCGGCCCTTCGCCTTTTGCGGCGGAACCTTGCCGTCCCGGGCCGGACGGGGCGGCGGATGCCAGCCGAGGCGCAGCGAGGCGACTTGGCACGGAACCGGACGGCGGGGGACGCTGTTTTCCTGCGCAACCATCCAAAGGGAGACCCCGAGATGAGAAAGCTATTCCTGACGCTGCCCGTCGGTTTCGTGCTGGCGCTTTCGGCCTGCCAGACGCCGCAGCAGACGACGCTGGCCGGCACCGCCGTCGGTGCGGCCATCGGTGCGACGGTTGCCGATGACGGCGACGAGTTGCAGGGCGCGGTGATCGGCGGGGTCGCCGGTGCGGCGGCCGGTTCGCTGATCGGGCGGACCAGCACGGGGCAGTGCGTCTATCGCCGGGCGGACGGCACGCGGTTCGTCGCGGCCTGCTGAGCGGGCGCAAGGACAGCCGGACGGGGCGCGCGGGGGTGGACCTTGCGCGCTCTTTTCTTCTTGCGGGGGGTGGCGTCATGGCATCGCGGGCAATCTGGAAGGGGCAGTTGCGGCTGTCGCTGGTATCGATTCCGGTGGAGGTGCATTCGGCGACGAAGTCGAATGCGAAGCCGTCCTTCCGGCAGATCCACGGGCCGACGGGGAAGCCTGTCCATTACGAGAAGACGGTCGCGGGGGTGGGGCCGGTGAAGGCCGACGACATCCTGAAAGGATACGAGACGGCGGAGGGGGATTACGTCCTGATCGACCCCGAGGAGATCGAGGCGATCCGGCTGGAGACGAAGAAGACGCTGGAGCTGGTGCAGTTCGTCGAGATGTCCGAAATCGCGCCGCTGTGGTTCGACCGGCCCTATTACATCGTGCCGACCGATGCGCTGGCGCAGGATGCCTATCGCGTGGTGCGCGATGCGCTGCGGGCGGCGGGGCGCGTGGGGCTGGGGCAGATGGTGATGCGGGGGAAGGAATATCTCTGTGCCGTGAAGCCCTGCGGCGACGGCCTGCTGATGGAGACGCTGCATTACGCCGACGAGCTGCGGCAGGCGGACCCGCTGTTTTCCGAAATCGGGGACGAGGCGGTGGATGAAGAGTTGCTGGACGTGGCGCGGGCGCTGATCGACCGGAAGACGGCGAAGTTCGATCCGCGCAGTTTCACCGACCGCTATGCGGTGGCGCTGCGCGATCTGGTGGAGGCGAAGGTGAAGAACCGCAAGACGCCCCGTGCGCGGGTGGGCTCGGCCGACGAGGCGCCGGTGGGCGGGCGGGGCAATGTGATCGACCTGATGGAGGCGTTGAAGCGGAGCCTGTCCGAGACGAAGGGGGCTGCCGCACCGAAGGGTCGGGCGAAGGTCGCGAGGGAGGAGGCTGCGCCGCCTGCGCCTGCGGCGAAACCCGCGCGGAAGGCTGCGGCGAAGGAGGACAAGCCTGCGCCCAAGCGGAAGAAGGCGGGATGAGCCGGTCGCTGGAGGAATACAACGCAAAGCGGCGGTTTTCCGATACGCCGGAGCCGGAGGGGCGCGTTGCACCTGCGGGGGGTCTGTCCTTTGTCGTGCAGAAGCATGACGCGACGCGGCTGCACTGGGATTTCCGGCTGGAATGGGGTGGCGTGCTGCTGTCCTGGGCGGTGACGAAGGGGCCATCGGCGGACCCGTCGGAAAAGCGGCTGGCCGTGCGGACGGAGGACCATCCTCTGGACTATGGCGGGTTCGAGGGGACCATTCCCGAAGGCAATTACGGCGCGGGGACGGTGATGCTGTGGGATCGCGGGACGTGGGAGCCGTTGCATGACGTGGACGAAGGGTTGGCGGCGGGGAAGCTGCATTTCGTGCTGCATGGCGGGCGGATGCGGGGCGGCTGGGCGCTGGTGCGGATGCGGGGGAAGCCCAAGGAGACACGCGAGAACTGGCTGCTGATCAAGGAGCGTGACGGCGCGGCGGTCGAAGATGCGGATGCGCTGGTGCGCGAGCATGTGACGAGCGTGGCGACCGGGCTGGGGATGGAGGGGATCGCGGCGGGCGGGTCCGGCAGGCGGCGGGGGCGGGCCAATCCGGCCTTCCGCGAGCCGCAGCTTGCGACGCTGTCGGTCGATGTGCCGCAAGGCGCGGGCTGGTGGCACGAGGTGAAGCTGGACGGCTATCGCGGGCAGGTGTCCATCGGGCGCGACGGGGTGCGGGTGTTTTCGCGCAGCGGGGCGGACTGGACGGGGAAGTTCGCGCCTGTCGCTGCGGCGGCGGAAGGGTTGCCCTGCGACGCGGCGCTGATCGATGGCGAGGTGCTGGCGGAGAGCGGGGACTTCTCGGCCTTGCAGAAGGCGCTGAAGGCGCGGGGGGCGCTGGTCTTTTACGCCTTCGACCTGTTGGCGCTGGACGGGCGGGACCTGACGGCGAAGCCGCTGGCAAAGCGGCGTGAGGCTTTGGAACGGTTGTTCGAGGCGGTGCCCGGTCCGGGCGTGCTGCGCCTGTCGCCGGTGCTGCGGGACGGGCCGAAGCTGTGGCGCGATGTCTGTGCGGCGGGGGGCGAGGGGATCGTGTCCAAGCGCGGGGATCAACCGTCGCGGCCGGGGCGCGGGACGGACTGGATCAAGGTGAAATGCGGGCGGCGGGCGGAATTCGTGGTGCTGGGCTGGCAGCCGTCGGACAGCGCGGGGCGGCCTTTCGCGTCGCTGTTCCTTGGGTCGGTGGAGGGCGGGCGGATCGTCTATCGCGGCAAGGTGGGGACGGGGTTCGACGAGGCGGATTTCGCGGAACTGGTGCCGCTTTTCCGTGCACTGGCCACGGATGCGCCGCCCGCGGGGGTGGAGCGGGTGCGCGGGGCGCGCTGGCTGCGGCCGGAGGTCGTGGTGGAGATACGCTTTGCCGAATACACCGCCGAGGGGCGGGTGCGGCACGGGGTCTATCTGGGGATCAGGGAGGACAAGCCCGCGATGCAGGTTTCAGCCGAAGGAGCACCGGAGGGGGCGCCCGAAAGGGCGGATGTGGCAGGGGTGCGGATTTCCAGCCCCGAACGGGCGGTCTGGCCGGAGGAGGGGATCACCAAGCTGGACCTTGCGCGGTATCTGGAGGCGGCGGGGCCTGCGATGCTGGAGGATCTGGCGCAGCGGCCGTTGGCCTTTGTGCGTCATCCGGACGGGATCGCGGGCAAGGGGTTCTTCCAGAAGCACAAGGGCGAGGGGTGGCCGGAGGCCATCCGCACCTTCTGCGACGACGAGGGGGAGGACCGCATCTTCATCGCGGATGTCGAGGGGATCGTGGCGGCGGCGCAGATGGGGGTGGTGGAGTTCCATATCGGCGGGATGCGGCGGGACAGGCTGGACCGGCCCGACCGGATGGTATTCGACCTTGACCCCGACCCCGAGGTGGGCTGGCCGGAGGTGGCTGCGGCGGCGCGGGATGTGCGCGACCTGCTGCAGGCCATGGGGTTGCCTTCGGCGCCGCTGGTGACGGGGGGGAAGGGTGTGCATGTGGTGGTGCCGCTGCGGCGGCGGGCGGATCAGGAGGAGGTCACGGACTTCGCGCGGGGCTTCGCGGCGATGCTGGCGGGGCAGGAGCCGGAGCGGTTCGTCGCCACGATGTCGAAGCCCAAGCGGAAGGGGCGCATCTTCGTGGACTGGCTGCGCAACCAGCGGGGGGCGACGGCGATCTGTCCCTTCTCGCCCCGTGCGCGGGCGGGGGCGCCCGTGGCCGTTCCGGTCACATGGGACGAGCTGGCGCGGCTGCCGGCGGCTGCATCCTTCGGCTTTGCCGAAGCGCGCGAGCGTGCCGCGCGGCCCGTGGACAGGCCCGAGGCCGCCACGCTGACGCGGCGCATGATGGAGGCGCTGGTGGCGGTTCAGCGTCGCTGACCGGCCATCGCCCGTTGGGGTGGCGCGGCTTGCTGGCCGGGCGTCCGGCCATGGGCGGGGCCGGGCACGAGGGCAACCGGGGGGCTGTCGAGCTTTGCCGCGAGCCGGGCCATGAGTTCTTCGAGTCTGTCGGGGAGCGTCTGCGGCGGGGTGCCGCGATAGGCGCGGCGCAGGTTCGCCCCGACGAAATCCTGCGGGTTGGGGTGGAGGGGCTGCATGACCAAGTCCTTTGCCTGCTTGTTTTTCTGCCGCCACAACCACGGGGCGGCGGGTCGGGTCCGTCATCAGACTGTTTCAATTTGAAAAGCGGCGGAAATGTCGCGGTTTTCGGTGAACTGGTCGTAAGGCGGTCTGACCTGCGGCAAATGCGTCTTGCAACGGGTCTGTCTTTGGCCGCAGCCTGCGGCAATCCGATCTGCCCGGACCAAGCCATGACCGACCCCGACCCCGCCCGCCTGCGCCTGCGCATCCTGTTCGGCCCCGACGCGATGCTGGGGCCGGGGAAGGCGGAGCTGATGGAGCATATCCGCGAGACGGGGTCGATCTCGGCGGCGGGGCGGCGCATGGGAATGAGCTATCGCCGCGCCTGGTCGCTGGTGGAGGAGATGAACGGCATCTTCCGGTCGCCTCTGGTGGAGAGTGCAAGGGGTGGCGCGGGGGGCGGCGGGGCGCGTCTGACGGCGGCGGGCGAGGCGGTGCTGGCCGCCTATCGCGGGGTGGAGGCGAAGGCAGCCGAGGCGGGGGCTGCGGAACTGGCCGTGCTGCGCGGGATGTTGCGGGATATGTCGGACGGGAAATAACGCTTGTCCGGCGCGGGGCGGGCGATATGTTCGGGTGGATATATCGTTGGGGGTGCCGATGCGTCTGGCTCTATCCGTCCTTGTCCTGTCGCTGCTTGCGGCGCCCGCGCTGCGGGCCGAGACGGTGACGGTCTTTGCCGCTGCCAGTCTGAAGACCGCGCTGGATGCCATCGCGGCGGAGTGGGAGGCGGAGACGGGGAACGACGTCGCGGTTTCCTATGACGGGTCGGCGAAGCTGGCCAAGCAGATATTGCAGGGGGCGCCTGCGGACCTGTTCGTGTCGGCGGCGACGGACTGGATGGACGAGGTGGAGAAGGGCGGGCTGGTGGTAGGGGGCACGCGGCGTGACCTGCTGGGCAACAGTCTCGTGCTGGTGGCGCATGGTCGGGCGGAGGCGGTGGAGATCGGGCCGGGGCTGGACCTTGCGGGGATGCTGGGCGGGGGGCGGCTGGCGATGGGGATGGTGGACAGCGTGCCGGCGGGGCAATACGGCAAGGCGGCGCTGGAAAGCCTTGGCCTGTGGGCATCGGTGGAGGGCAGCATCGCGCAGTCGGAAAACGTGCGGGCCGCGCTGGCGCTGGTGGCGCAGGGGGAGGCACCTTTGGGCATCGTCTATGCGTCGGATGCAATTGCCGATGACGGGGCGGGGGATGCGGTCAGCGTGATCGGCACCTTCCCCGAGGGAAGCCATCCGCCCATCGTCTATCCTGCCGCCGTGATCGCCCCGGGGAAGCCTGCGGCGGTGGCCTTCCTTGACGCCCTGTCGTCTGAAAGGGCGGGGGCGGTGTTCAGGGCGCAGGGGTTCAGGGTATTGGAATAGATGGCGGACTGGCTTTCCCCGGAAGAATGGCAGGCGGTCGCGCTGTCCCTGCGCGTGTCGTTCTGGGCGACGGTGATCAGCCTGCCTTTCGGCATCCTCTGCGCCTGGGCGCTGGCGCGGCGGCGGTTTCCGGGCTGGCAGATGCTGAACGGGCTGGTGCATCTGCCGCTGATCCTGCCGCCGGTGGTGACGGGCTATCTGCTGCTGATGGCCTTCGGGCGGCGGGGGTGGATCGGCCAGTATCTGTATGACTGGTTCGGGGTGGTGCTGGCCTTCCGCTGGACCGGCGCGGTGCTGGCGGCGGCGGTGATGGCGTTCCCGTTGATGGTGCGGGCGATCCGGCTTGCCTTCGAGGCGGTGGACCCGAAGCTGGAGCAGGCGGCGGGGACCTTGGGGGCGTCGCCTTCCTGGGTGTTCCTGACGGTGACGCTGCCGCTGATATTGCCCGGCGTGCTGGCCGGGGCGGTGCTGGCCTTTGCGAAGGCGATGGGGGAGTTCGGGGCGACGATCACCTTCGTGTCCAACATCCCCGGCGAGACGCAGACGCTGCCTTCGGCCATCTATGCCTTCCTGCAGGTGCCGGGCGGTGACGAGGCGGCGTTCCGGCTGGTGGCGGTGTCGGTCGCGGTGGCGATGGGGGCGCTGGTGCTGTCGGAGGTGATGGCGCGGGCGGTGGCGCGGCGGATCGGGGTGGCGGGATGACGCTGTCGGTGGCGCTGCGGCACGGGTTTCCCGGTTTTGCGCTGGACGTGGCCTTTGACGCGCCGGCGGGGGTGACGGCGCTGTTCGGGCGGTCGGGGTCGGGCAAGACCACGGTGGTCAATGCGGTGGCGGGGCTGCTGCGGCCGGATCACGGGCGGATCGTGGCGGGGGGTGCGGTGCTGCTGGACACCGCTGCGGGGCTTGTGCTGCCGCCGCATCGGCGGCGGGTGGGCTATGTGTTTCAGGAGGCGCGGCTGTTCCCGCATCTGACGGTGCGGCAGAACCTGCTTTACGGGCGGTGGTTCCGGGGCGGTGGCGCAGCCTTCGGGCAGGTGGTGGAGATGCTGGGGATCGGGGCGCTGCTGGCGCGGCGTCCGGCCGCGCTGTCGGGGGGCGAGAGGCAGCGGGTGGCCATCGGGCGGGCGCTGCTGTCGGACCCGCATATCCTGCTGATGGACGAACCGCTTGCTGCGCTGGACGAGGGGCGGAAGGCCGAAATCCTGCCCTGGCTGGAGCGGCTGCGGGACGGGGCGGGGGTGCCGATCCTGTATGTCAGCCATTCGCTGCCCGAAGTGGCGCGGCTGGCGACGACGGTGGTGGTGCTGGACGGGGGCCGCGTGCTGCGGGCGGGTGCGGTGGCAGAGGTGCTGGGCGACCCTGCGCTGGCCGCGCCGATGGGGCTGCGCGAGGCGGGGTCGGTGCTGACGGCGCGGGTGGTGGCCGAGGAGGCGGACGGGCTGGTGCGGCTGGAGGCGGCGGCGGGGCCGTTGTGGCTGCCGAAGGGGCCGGGGATGGCTGCGGGGCAGGTGCTGCGGGTGCGGATCGCGGCGCAGGATGTGATCCTGTCGCGGGACCGGCCTGCGGGGTTATCGGCGCTGAACATCCTGCCCGGCGTGGTGACGGCGGTGCGGATGGGGGACGGGCCCGGCGCGATGGTGCAACTGTCGGTGGGGGGAGAGGCGTTGCTGGCGCGGGTGACCCGGCGGTCGGCGGAGGCGTTGGGGATTGCAGAAGGGGCGGGCGTCTTTGCGGTGGTGAAGACGGTGTCGGTGGCGCAGGGGGATATCGGGTTGGGCTAGACCGGCCCGTCGCGCGGGTGGCACCGTGGGAAGGGCTTCGCGCCCCCCTCGGGCGCGTGCCGCGCCCTGCCCCCGCGGGGTATTTGGGCCGAGATGAAGGGGCGGGAGATGCGTCGATGATCGTGCGGGAGAAGCCGGGGCCGTTCGACCTGTTGCTGGCGGTGCGGGGGTCGGTGTTGCCGCAGATCGCGCCGCGCATCCTGTTGTTTGCGGCGCTGGCGGCGGGGATGGTCTGGGTGGACGGGCATCTTATGGCGCTGCCACGGGCGGACGGGACGGCCTTCACCGTGTTCGGGGTGGCGCTGTCGCTGTTCCTCGGGTTCCGCAACAACGCCGCCTATGACCGCTGGTGGGAGGGGCGGAAGCTGTGGGGCGGGCTGCTGGCGGACATGCGGTCGCTGGCGCGGGAGGTGGAGGTGTTCGTGGCGGACGGGGCGGTGCGGCAGGCGATGCTGCGCGACGCGCTGGCCTTCCTGCACTGGCACCGCGTGCAGTTGCGCGGGCTGCGGGACGACCCGCAGGCCATGGCGCGGGCGGCGGAGTTCGCGCATGTGCCCAACCCGCCCTGCGCCGCGATGGACCGGCTGAATGCAAGGCTGGCCGCCGCGCATCGGGCTGGGATGGTGGACGGGTTCGGGGCGAGGGCGCTGTCGGCGCGGCTGGGGGGGATGGCGCTGGCGCAGGCGGGGTGTGAACGGATCGCGGCGACGCCGCTGCCTTTCGTCTATTCGCTGCTGATCTACCGGACGAGCACGCTGTATTGCCTGCTGCTGCCGCTTGCGCTGATCGGGCCGGCGGGGTGGTTGACGCCGCTGTTCGTGGCGATCGTGGCCTATGTCTTTCTGGGGCTGGCCGAGGTGACGGAGGAGTTGAGCCATCCCTTCGGCACGACGCTGAACGCGCTGCCGCTGGATGCGGTCTGCCGTGCGGCCGAGATCAGCCTTGCGCCGCATCTGGGCGAGGCGCCGCCGGAACCGCTGCGGGCGGTCAACTTTCATCTCGGTTGACCGCGCAGGTCGGTGCTAGGCTGCCGCCTGTGGTTGCAGGGAGGGCAGCGCATGGGTGAGTCGGTCAGGGTGCTGGTCGGGACGACCAAGGGGGTGTTCCTGCTGACATCGCGGGACGGGCGGCGGACATGGGATGTGTCGGGGCCGCATTGCGACGGCTGGCCGATCAACCATGTGGTGGGCGATCCGGCGTCCGGGATGCTGTGGGCGGCAGGGGGTGGCGAGTTTCACGGGGCGGGGGTCTGGCGGTCGGCGGACGGGGGCGTGACGTGGCAGTTGTCGCTGATGGCGAACGGGCAGCTGGACGATTTCCTGGCGAATGACCCGGGGGCGCGGGAATATCTGAAGCGCGAGCCGTCGCCGCCTGCGCCGTTCAAGGGGAAGATCGTCACCCTGTGGTCGGTGGCGAAGGTCGGTGCGAAGCTTTACGCGGGGGCGAAGCCTGCGGCGCTGTATGAAAGCGCGGACTGGGGGGAGAGCTGGGCGCTGGTCGAGGGGTTGTCGAACCATCCTTCGGGCGAAAGCTGGGAACCCGGCGGGGCGGGGCTGGTGCTGCACACGATCGTGGCGGACCCGGACGATCCGGCGAAGATGTGGGTCGGGATTTCGGCGGCGGGCGTCTTTGCAACCGAGGATGGCGGGGCGACCTGGGACCGCAGGAACCGGCGGTCGAACGAGGACGGGGCGGATCATGTGCATACGGGCGAGTGCGGGCATGATGTCGGCTTCTGCGTGCACAACATGGTGCGGGCGCCCGGCAAGGGCGGTGATCTGATGTATCAGCAGAACCACCACGGGGTGTTCCGCAGCCCCGATGGCGGGCGGAGCTGGCACGAGATCACGGCGGGGTTGCCGTCAAGCTTCGGGTTTCCCATCGCGGTCGATCCGGCGGATGCGCGGCGGATCTGGACCTTTCCGCTGAACGGGGACACGCAGGGGCGGTTTCCGCCCGATGCCTCGGCCGCGGTCTGGCGGTCGGAGGATGCGGGCGAGAGCTGGCAGGCGATGCGGGACGGTTTGCCCGCGTCCAACTGTTTCTTCACCGTGCTGCGGCAGGCGATGGCGACGGATCGGGCGACGCCGTCGGGTGTGTATTTCGGCACGAATAGCGGGTCGGTCTTTGCCAGCGCCGACCGGGGCGAGCATTGGGACGAGATCGCGCGGCACCTGCCCACGGTGCTGAGCGTGGAGACGGTGACGGCATAGGAAAAGGCCGGCGCGGGAGGCGCCGGCCTTGCAGGTTTGCGGGGTGCCGGGGCCCGGGGGAGGCCCCGGCGATCCGGCTTACTTCTCGCGGGAGGACGAGGAGCCGGAAGAAGAACCCGACGAGCCCGAACCCGACCCCGAACCCGACGAGGAGCTGCCGCCGCTCATCGAGGAGGAGCCGGAAGAACCCGAACCGCTGCCGGACGAGCCGGACTTGGAGCGGTTCTGGCGCCATTGGTCGAAGTCGCTGTCGAAGGACTTCTGCCGTTCTTCGTTGTAGGAGCGCCAGTCTTCGTCGAACTGCTGGTTCTGCCGTTCACGCCAGGCGTGGAAGTGCGGGTCGTGGTGGTGGCTGCTGCTGCCGGACTGGCTGCCCGACTGGCCATACTGGCTGCTGCCGTAGCCGCCCGAGCCACCTTGGTAGCCGCCCGAGAAGGCGCCCCCCTGCATCCCGCCGCCATGCGAGCCGTATTGGCCAAGCCCCTGCCCGCCCATGCCGGAGGAGCCGCCGCCGGAATACTGGCCGCCCATGGTGCCGCCATAGCCGCCGGAGCCCGAGGTCTGGCCATAGCCGCCGCCATATCCGGACTGGCCCTGTCCGTAGCCGCCGCCCATGTGCTGGCCGCCCTGATGGGTGCCCTGATGGGTGCCGGTCTGGTAGAGGCCATAGCCCTGCTGGCCGGAATCGTTGCGGCCGTAGCCGCCGCCCTGCCAGTTGCCGCCGCCCATGCCGCCCTGCGACGACATGAAGCCGCCGCCCATGCCCTGACCGTAGCCCTGACCGTAACCGCCGGAGCCGTATTCGCCGCCATAGCCGCCCATGCCGCCGGAACCCTGACCGTAGAAGCCGCCCTGCGAGCCCTGACCGCTGCCGTAGCCGCTGCCATAGGACCCGCCATGCGAGCCGCCCATGGACTGGCCGTAGCCCTGCTGGCCGTAACCCTGCTGGCCCTGACCATACTGGCCCTGACCATACTGGCCGCCCTGCTGACCGTAGCCCTGTTCCATGTAGCGTTCGTTTTCGTTGCCCATCCGGCTTTGTCCGCCACCGCCACCGAAGCCCTGGCCGCTCTGACGGGAGCTGTGGTCCTGATTGCGGTCGCCGCCTTGCCAGTTGCGCTGGTTGTCCTGATTAGCCATCGGTTGCTCTCCTTCGTTAGCCGTCGGGGCGCATCCAGCCCCCCACGGCAGGGAAACCCGTCGCGTCTTTCTTCCGTTCCGAGGGAACCGGACCGACCTTGCGCTGGTTTAAGGGGTTGGCGGAGGTCTGCCGACGAGGGGGTCAGGCCGCGCTGCGCGTCGTTCCGCAGGGGGAACCCTCTGGCGGGGGCGTCGGTTCGGCAGGGCAAGACGAGGTGAGGCATGGTCCGCATGATGGCGCAACAGCAATTCGGTTTCCGGCAGTCCGAGGCCCCTTCGGCCGAGGTGGAGCTGCGGCGCCTTCTGCAGCCGCACGGGCGACCGCTGAACGCGGCGCGACACGAGGTGATCGCGCGGCGGGGGGCGGTGGCGGAACACGTCTATATCGTCCAGCATGGCTGGGCCGCGGTGCGCGGCCCGCGCGAGGGGGGCGGTCGCCCATCCTTCGCATCTTCCTTCCCGGCGAGATCATCGGGCTGGCCGAGATCGGGCTGGCGCGGGTGCCGCAGGATGTGTCGATGCTGACCGAGGGCCTGCTTTCGGTGGTCCCGCGCAGCAGCATCGTTGCGGCGACGCGTGTGCAGGCCCGGCTGTGGCCGTCCATCGTGTCGCTGGTGGGCATGGAACTGGCCGCCGCGCAGCAACGGGCGGTCCTGTTCGACCGGGCGGCGGCGGAGGACCGGCTGATCCATCTGCTGCTGGATATCCGGTCGCGGCTGGCGGTGGAGGGTGTGGGGGACGGAAACCGCTTTCCGCTGCCCATGAACCAGACCGAGATCGGCGAGGCGACGGGGATGACGGGCATCTATGTCAACCGGCTGATGGGCCGGATGGTGCGCGACAAGCGGATCGAGGTGCAGCGGCCCTATGTGCGGCTGCTGGACCGTGCGGGGTTCGAGGAAAGGATCGCCACCCTTGACCTTGCGCCGGTGACCGAAGCCGTCTGGTCCGGCCGCGACTGAGGGGGCGCCGCGCCTTCGCGGAAATCGCGGGGGAAGGTGACGGTGACGGTGGTGGAGCCGGTGCTGTCCACCGCGACGCTGCCGCCGAGTTGCGCGGCGAAGGCTTCGATGAGGCGGGTGCCCATCCCCGACCCGTTGCGGTTTGGCGGGAAGCCCGGGCCGTCATCGGCCACCACCACGCGGATCATGCCCTGTGGCGTTTCGGCTATGGCGACATGCAGCAGCCCGCCGCCGCGTGCGGCGAAGGCGTGTTTCCAGGCGTTCGACACCAGTTCGTTGACCAGAAGTCCCAGCAGCATCGCGCGGTCGCCCGACAGCCGGATGGGCGCGACGTCCAGCCGGCGCGTCACCTCGCCGCCGTGGCTGCGGGCGATGTCGGCGACGAGGCGTTCGACATAGGGCGCGATGCAAATTTCCTCGAACTGGTCGGAGCGGTACATGGCTTCGTGCACGGCGACCATCGCGGTCAGGCGGCCGAGCAGGCTGTCCTTGGCGGCGTCGCCGATATCGGATTCCAGACGGATCAGCGAGGATACGGTCTGGAGGTTGTTCTTCACCCTGTGATGCACTTCGCGCAGCAGGAAATTGGCGCGGTCGTTGGCATCGCGGAGGGCGATGCGCTGCGCGTCCTCCTTGCGCATCAGGACGAGCAGACCGTGCAGCATCCAGCCGAGCGCGAACATCACGGGCAGCGTGATGACGACGGCACTGCGCAGGGTGGTGCGGAAGTCCGCGAAGGCGGCCGAGGTGTCGATGCCCGCCACGGCAACCACGGGCCAGCCGGGCAGTTTCCAGAAGCCCGCGATCCGGCGGACACCGTCTGCGGGCGAGACCATGGTGAAATTGCCGTCCGGCGACTTGGCCAGCGCATCGAAGAGGACCGTGTCCGACAGATCCATCGGTTGGGCCGGAGGGGCCCGGGCAAGAAGCATCCCGCCGGTATGCACGAGGCTGATGGTGGACCCCGGTCCGAGTCCCAGCGCCTCGGCCAGAGTCTCCAGCTTGGCGACGGGGATGGCGATGGTGATGACGCCGCCGAATCCGTCCGTGCGGTCGATCCGGCGGGCGAGTATCATGGAGGGTTCGCCGGTATGGCGGTCGGTGACCATCGGCGCGAGGGTGAGTTCCGCCCCGTCGCGGGCCTGTGCGAAATAGGGGCGGTCCGCAACGCTGATGGGATGCGGGCTGGACAGGCTGGAATGGGTCAGGCGGCCGCCCCTGTCATAGACCGCGTAGTGCAGCCCGCTGGGCAGGTCGCGCACGGCGTCGGACAGGCTGAGGATGCCGTTGCCGGCGGCGTTGTGGGTGATGTCGAGGCTGGTTTCGATATGGCGCAGGGTCTGGGCGCTGGCTTCCAGAAGCCAGACGAACTGGGTCGCCACGACATGGGCGGCACGGTGGACGAGGAGGCTGCTGCGATCGTGCGAGGCGGTATGGCTTTGATACAGGAGGAGGCCCGAGAGGCTGCAGAGGGCCAGAAGCATCGTTACGCCTGTCAGTCGTAGCGCGGCCCCGGCCCGTGTCGTTTCGGTCATCTTGCCCCCTCGGGTGCCGACCCTGACAGGACGGTCTGTTCATTCCGAGATACCCGTTTGAAGGGATTTTTCCCGATTTCAAACGCGCATTGCGGGAAAAGCTAAAGCGGTTTGAGGCAGGGGCGGCGGAACCTGTCGCAGGGCTGGCGCGCTTCGGCAGGACGTTAGGGGGGATAGCGGATGATCGCCGAGGAACTGATGCGCCTGCCGCTTGTGCCGCTGCCGATTCTGGCGCTGCGGCTGATCGGGGCGGTGGTGCTGTGCGGCCTGATCGGGGTGGAACGCGAGGCGCAGAGGCAGGCGGCGGGGTTGCGGACGCATATCCTTGTGGGATTGGCGGCCTGTCTTTACGCGCTGATCACGACCGAGATCGTGGCGGGCGCGGAGGGGGAGCTGACGCGGGTGGATCCGTTGCGGATCGTCGAGGCGGTGACGGGCGGCGTGGCCTTTCTGGCGGCAGGGATGATCGTGTTCCACAACGGGCAGGTGCGGGGGCTGACGACCGGTGCGGGCATGTGGCTGGCGGCGGCGGTGGGACTTTGCACGGGGTTGGGGCTGTGGGTCATGGCAGTGGCGGCAACGGCGCTGAGCCTTGTGGTGATGGCGTTGCTGCCGTCGCGCCATGGGCGGGCGGGAACCGGCGGCGGCGACGGGCGGTTGGGACTGCATCAGCCACAGAGGGAGAAGGACGATGCAGGATGACAGCATCTTGGGGCAGGGCGGGCATAGCCCGCAGGCACTGGTGTCTTCGGCGGATGTGATGGGGACCGAGGTCTATAACCATCAGGGCGACCATATCGGCAGCATCGACCATGTGATGATCGACAAGCTGAGCGGGAAGATCGCCTATGCCGTGATGGCCTTCGGCGGGGTTCTGGGCATCGGCGAGGAGCATTATCCGGTGCCGTGGGGCGCCTTGCGCTATGACGTGTCGCAGGGCGGGTATGTGACCGACATCACGCGGGAACAGCTGGAAGGCGCACCGCCGACAGGCGAGGACTGGCGCGAGAACCGCGACTGGGAGACACGGACGCATCACCATTACGGCATCCCGTTCTACTGGGTGTAAGGCCGCGCGGGGCGTTACGCCTTCTGTGCCGCAGGCTGTACCGCAAACTGTCAGCACGCAGCGGGCGGAGCTGTCAGGGTTTCGTAACCGGTGGCGGTTCCGTCAGGTCAGCGCCATGCCGCGCCGTCCGGCCAAAGGTGGGCGGCGCGGCTTTCGGGTTTCATGGTGATGGAATAGCCCGGTTCCTCGGGCGGCATGTAGTGGCCGGCGCGCATGGTGACGGGCGATTCGAAATGGTCGTGCAGGTGGTCCACATATTCCAGCACGCGGTCCGTCAGGCTGGCCGAGACGCAGACGTAGTCGAAGATCGACAGGTGCTGGACATATTCGCACAGCCCCACCCCGCCTGCATGGGGGCAGACCGGCACGCCGAATCTGTCCGCCAGAAGGAAGACGCCGACGATTTCGTTGACGCCCCCGAGACGGGCGGAGTCCAGTTGCAGGATCTGCAGGGCGTCGGCCTGCAGGAACTGCTTGAACATCACCGCATTCTGGCAGTGTTCGCCGGTGGCGACCTTGATGGGGGCGACGCCACGGGCGATGGCGGCGTGGCCGAGGATGTCGTCGGGGGAGGTCGGTTCCTCGATGAACCAGGGGTCGAAGGCGGCGAGCGGCTTCATGTGGTCGATGGCCTGTTGCACGCCCCAGACCTGATTGGCATCCATCATCAGGCGGCGGTGGGGGCCGATCTCTTCGCGGATGATGCGGGCGCGGCGGATGTCGTCGTCCAGATTGCCGCCGACCTTCATCTTGAAGTGGTTCCATCCCTGCGCGATGGCTTCGCGGCAGAGGTGGCGCATCTTGTCGTCGGAATAGCCGAGCCAGCCTGCGGAGGTGGTATAGGCGGGGTAGCCGTTGGCCCGCATCTCGGCGATGCGGGCGGCGCGGGTTGGGCGCCTTTCCTCCAGCCTTTCGCGCGCCTCGGCGGGGTCGAGCGCGTCGGAGAGATAGCGCCAGTCCACCAGTGCCACGGTTTCCGCAGGCGTCATGTCGCAGAGCAGGCGCCAGACGGGTTTGCCTTCGATCTTGCCTTTCAGGTCCCAGAGCGCGTTGACGAGGGCGGCGGTGGCGAGATGGATCACGCCCTTGTCGGGGCCTGTCCAGCGGAGCTGGCTGTCGCCGGTGATGCGTTTCCACGTGGCGCCCATGTCGGAGAGCAGGTCTTCGACGGGGATATGCGCGATGAGCGGGGCGAGGGCGCGGATGGCGGCGACGCAGAGTTCGTTGCCGCGCCCGATGGTGAAGGTGAGGCCGTGACCATCGTGGCCGCCGTCGGTTTGGATGATGCAATAGGCCGCCGAATAGTCGGGGGCGAGGTTCATGGCATCGGACCCATCCAGCGCACGGGAGGTGGGGAAACGGATGTCCAGTGCGCGGATGTCGGTGATGCGGGTCATGCGGGCCTCCCTTTGGGAGGGAGTGTAGGCTGACATGTCAGTTTGGGGAAGCGGGGTAGATGCTCAGCCGGCATCGCTTGCCCCTGACCGCACTTTCGTATTACATTGTAATTCACCGGTGACGAAAGGAATACCCATGGGTTCGACACCCTATTCAATTCGCCTCGACGATGACTTGAGGAAATCACTGGAGAGAGAAGCGGAGATCGAGGATCGTCCGCCTGCCCAACTCGCGGTGCGTGCCATCCGCTCTATGCTGGAAGCCAAGGCAGCCAAGCGCGCAGCCATAGACCTTGCCCTTGAAGAAGCGGACCAAGGAAAGTTCGTCTCCTCCGACGCGATGAATGCCTGGAGCGACTCTTGGGACAGCGAAGGCGAACTCCCCGCGCCGAAGGCTGACATCACCTGAGGGAGCGGATGAAGATCGTCTTCCTCGAAAGTACGGCGCAAGACATTCAATGGTTCCGTTTCCATTACCGATCTGTCTTTCCTGCGGGCAGTGCGCAGGCGCGGGACAAGATGAAGGCCATCCAAGCGACGCTGGCTGCAAACCCCTACGCGGGTCACCCCAGTGATACACGAAAAACAGTCCGCGAGCTTGCCATACCGCGGACTCCTTTCGTGGTCGTCTATCGCGTGACGCCAACCCAAATCGAGGTTCTTCGACTTTGGGACACCCGACAAGGAGCCGATTACTGAGACTCTAGCCGATCAGGCCAAATCACGACAGCGTAGAACCGGCGAGTCTTCCTTCACCTTTTGCCGTCAGGGGCCGGGGCGGGCGCATCGCTGGCACCTTCGAACAGTTCAAGGATTTCATCTTCGGCCATTCGGTCGAAGTCCGGGGGCACAGCCAGCCCTTTCAGGAAGCCGGTTCGGGGCGTCGGAGCGGGTCTTGACCCCGACTGTTCCGGTTCATGTGTCATGGCGACTCCGTTCGGGGCAGGGCGACAGCACGGATCACGCGAAGCCCATGCTGCGTGCGAAGGGGAGGTCGTGCAGGCGCTGGCCGGTCAGGGCGAAGATTGCGTTGCCGAGGGCGGGGGCGGCGGGAGGGGTGCCGGGTTCGCCGATGCCCCGGATATGGGGCAGGTTTTCAAGGATGCGCGTGGCGATGGGCGGGCATTGCGACAGGCGGAGGGGTTCGTAATCCCAGAAATTCGCCTGTTCGGCCATGCCGTCGGCGAAGGTGATTTCGCCCCTGATCGCTGCTGACAGGCCGTAGATCATGCCGCCCTGCAACTGCGCCTCGATATTGCCGGGGTCCAGTGCGGTGCCGACATCGGCGGTGATCCATGCGCCGGTCAGGCGGAGGCCGGCGGGGGTGTCCTCCACCTCGATCACCTCGGCCACGGGGACGCCGAAGGACATGCAGAAGGCGATGCCTTTGGCCCGTCCCGCAGTGGTGGTGCCCCAGCCGGAAAGGTCGGCCACGGCTTCCAGCACCTTGCGGGACGGGTCGTGGTCGATATGGGCGAGGCGGAATTCCAGCGGGTCGATGCCTGCGGTACGGGCCAGTTCGTCGATGGCGGTTTCGTGGAAAAAGGCGTTCTGCGACGCGCCGACCGACCGCCACGATCCGACGGGGACCATGGCGGGGGCGCGGTAGCCCGTGACGCGGTGGTTGGCAAAGCGGTAGGGCTGTTCCCACGCGCCCTGCACGATGGCGCCATCCGGGCCGGGGATGGAATAGCCCAGCCGTCCGGCCTGTGATTCCACCACGGAGGAGGAGCAGGTGGCGAAGTCGAAGGCCATCAGGGTGCCGCCGTCCAGTTTCGCGCGGACACGGGCGATGGCGGCGGGGCGGTAGGCGTCGTGGGTCATGTCCTCTTCCCGCGACCAAGTCAGCAGGACGGGGGTGCCTTCCATCGCCTTTGCCACGGAGATGGTCTGGCGGATGATGTCCATTTCCGCCCGGCGGCCGAAGCCGCCGCCCATGAGCAGGGTTTCCACGGTGATGGCTTCGGGCGGGAGGCCGGTGAGGGCCCGTGCCTCGGCCACGATCTGGGTGGGAAGCTGGTTGCCGGACCAGACGGTGAGCTTGCCGTCCTTCAGCAGGGCGGCGCTGGACATGGGTTCCATCGTGGCATGGGCGAGGTAGGGGGCGCTGTATTCGGCCTGCCAGTCGTCCGGCGACAGGGTGGCGTCAACGTCGCCGTCGTCGCGGTTGGTGCTGTCCTTGCGGTCTTCGGTGAAGGCGGCGCGGAGGGTTTCGGCGATTTCGGTGCTGGTGGCGGGATAGGGGGCGGGGCCCCAGTCGAAGGCGATGGCATCGGTGGCCTGCATCGCCGTCCATGTGTTGGTGGCGACGACGGCGACGCCGTTGTCCAGCGGGATGATGCGTTCGACGCCGGGCATGGTTACGGCGGCGCTGGCGTCGTAGCCGGTCATCGGCCCGCCGAGGCGCGGATTGGTGCGGACGGTGGCAAAGCGCATGTCGGGAAGGCGCAGGTCGATGGCGAATTGCGCGGTGCCGGTGACTTTGGCGACCATGTCGGTGCGGGGTTGCGTCCGGCCCAGCAATTTCCAGTCGGTGCGGGGTTTCAGGGGCGGTTCCGCCGGCAGGTCGATGCCCGCCGCATCGGGGGCGAGGTCGGTATAGGCGAGCGTGGTGCCATCGGGGGCGATGACCTTGCCGCCTTCGGTTGCGAGGGTGGCGGCGGGGAGGTTCCATCTGCGGGCGGCGGCTTCCACCAGCGCGGCGCGGGCGGCGGAACCGGCGAGGCGCATCTTGTCGAAGGCGTCCGGGATGGAGGAGGAACCGCCGGTGATCTGCAGCCCGAGGAACTTGGCCGGGATGTCCATCGCCTTGCGGGCGGTTTCGGCAAGCCAGCTGTCATCGGTGGGGGCGAAGGGGATGCCTTCGCCAAGGACGGCGGCGTTGTAATAGGCGGCGGAGGCGGGGCCGTGGATGACCTTCACCTGTGTCAGGTCGAGGTCCATCTCTTCGGCCACCAGCGCGGCGAGGGTGGTGTGGACGCCCTGCCCCATCTCGGCCCGGGGGGCGATCACGGTGACGCCGCTTGCGTCGATCAGGACATAGGGCGTCAGGGCGGTCTGCCCTTCGGCGGGTTGCAGGGGGTTGCCGTGGGGCGTGGCATAGCGCCACCAGCCGAAGGCGACCCCGCCCAGCAGGGCGACGGAGCCGAAGAGGAAGCCGCGGCGGGCGATCTTCATCAGGCGGGCCATGTCATGCCTCCTTCAGGCGGCGGGCCGCATCGTGGATGGCGGCGCGGATGCGGGGATAGGTGCCGCAGCGGCAGAGGTTGCCGGACATGGCATCGTCGATTTCGGCATCGGTCGGGTCGGGGGTGGTGGCCAGAAGGGCTGCGGCCTGCATGATCTGGCCGGACTGGCAGTAGCCGCATTGGGCGACCTGTGCCTGTGCCCAGGCGGCCTGCACGGCATGGAGGGCGGCGGGGGTGCCCAGTCCTTCGATGGTGGTGACGGTGGCGCCCGCCACATCGCCCAGCGTCGTCTGGCAGGAGCGGACGGCCTGCCCGTCCACATGCACGGTGCAGGCACCGCAGGCCGCGACGCCGCAGCCGAATTTGGTGCCGGTCAGGTTCAGACCGTCGCGCAGCGCCCAGAGGAGCGGCATGTCGGGGGGCAGGTCCAGCGTGGC